>NZ_CP024308.1:0-300000 GCF_002944405.1 Sinorhizobium fredii
TACTTGTTCCAGGAGACGTCGGTGGAAGGCAAGGCAAGGGGGGCCGGGAAGCCTTCCGCGCGATCGCTGCGAAGATACCGGGCGGGCAAGGAGGCCCGATATCTTGTATGTCGTTTCAAATGACACTATATTTAGCCTCAAGTGGAGCGGAGATGAACTATGCTTGCGTTTGAGAATGTTGCCGACGTCCTTGGCCTGCCAACGAAAGAAGCGGCGGCGCGTTCTCCGCTTGGGCTGATTACGCGTATCGAGGGCGGCCTGCCGGTCGCTGCGTTGGAGCGGGTCGTCCATCTTCTGGCTCCAAATGACAGTCAATTCAAGTATCGGCTTGTACCAAAGGCGACCTACGAACGGCGGAAGGTTACGCATCGGCTTTCACCGGATGAGGGGATGCGCGTCGCGCGCCTGGCCAGGGTCTGGAACCTGGCACTGGATGTTTGGCAGAGTGAGGAGGAGGGGCGTGATTTCCTGTTTCGGCCTCACCCGATGCTTGAGGACAAACGTCCGATTGATGTGGTCATTCAGAGTGAAATCGGTGCCGAACTCGTCTTGGAAATTCTTGCGAGCCTGAAATACGGCAGCGCTGCGTGACGCCTCAGATTCTCGATCGCACGCTGTCGGCATTTCGAATGGGTGACCCACAGGGGACCTATCCGATATTCGACGCCACGGGCTCGACCATAGCCCCCGGAAGATGGAACACGCCCTCAAGTCCGATCATTTACAGCAGCGAACACTATTCGACTGCGGTACTCGAAAAGCTGGTACATGGTAGCGGTCGATTGCCGCCGAATCAGCATTACGTGGAGATCACGATACCGCGCGGGTTGACCTATGAGGTCTTCTCGCCGCCGGATCTCCCAGGCTGGGATGCGATGCCGCCAACGGCAAGCAAAAGGTTCGGAGAGCGATGGTGCCTCGAACAGCGGAGCGCAATTTTGCTCGTTCCGAGTGTTGTAGCCCGGGTTGACCGGAACATCTTGATAAATCCGGCTCATCCGGAGTTCCGCGAAATCCAGATCAGTCTTCATCAGCCCGTTTATTGGGATCGGCGTCTTTTCGGGCCGTGACAGCAGCAACAGCGGTTCTGGTGCTGAGAAGAAGAGGAACACATCATGCCGTCTGAGACACGATCACCGCGCCTAGCGGTCCTGATCGATGCGGACAACACGTCGGCCAAGATCGTCGATGGGTTGTTCGAAGAAGTTGCCAAGCTCGGCGAGGCGAGCGTCCGACGCATTTACGGGAATTTCTCAGGCACACGATCGAAAGCCTGGGCGGATGTGCTGGCCAAACACGCTATCATCCGCAGCAGCAGTTCGCCTACACCACCGGAAAGAACGCTTCCGACATAACGTTGGTGATCGATGCCATGGACCTCTTACACAGCGGGCGCTTCGATGGCTTCTGCCTCGTATCGTCCGACAGCGACTTCACACGACTAGCCGCGCGTATTAGCGAGTAGGGAATCGATGTCTCGGCGAACAAAAGACGCCAGAGAGCTTTCGGCAGGCCTGCCGCAGGTTCGTGTACACCGAAAACCTGCTCCCTCGAGCCATCAAGGTGAGCAGAGCACCGCCTCGGCCGAAAAGCCGCTGCAGCCGGTGAGCGCGGCCGTGCCGCTGATCGAAAAGGTGCTCTCGCAGGAGGAAACCGAGGATGGATGGGTGAATCTCGGCACTGTGGGTAAGCAATTGCTCAACCTGGCGCCGGACTTTGACCCACGTACGTTCGGCTTCCGCAAACTCAGCGATCTTGTCCGGAAGTCAAAACAACGCGAGGTGAAGCAGGCCGAGGGAGGTCCCATCAGTATTCGGCTGAAGCAACGCCGAAAAAGCTAGCCGGCGGTTGCGAAGCATGCGCCAATCGACCTAAGTTCCCCATCAGACAGGCAATCAGGCTTCACTGCCGCCCACCATCCCTTCCACCCAGTCGACAAGGAGCGTTTTGCCATGAAGACCAAGGAAGAACTGATCAGGAAGCGGCCCTATGAGCTCTGGGAGAGAGCAGGGCGCCCGGAGGGCGACGGTCTTGAGTACTGGTTTCAAGCCGCGAAGGAAATCGAGGCGATAGGGATAAATGCGGTTCTTGGCGAACCCGATGAACGGGGAACTGCCGCTAAACCGAAAAAAGCGCCGAAATCCGCGGTGAGGAAGCAGCCAGACAGTGCAGCGCCACTGAAAAGACGCACCGTTTCCAAAACCAGCGGCTAAAGGATCGGAAACTAAAAGTTCTTGGGATCTAAATGATCAGCCTGGCCGCTCGTCCATTCTTTCGTTCTGCGTTGTTGTAATAGCTCGCTGCCTGCGTCACTGATTTGTGCAGCGACTGCTGCATCGCTTCGGGGAGCGGAATGCCGCGGTTGGCAGCCTCGGTCAAGTAACCGGATCTCAGGCCATGCGCCGAAAACAGCACCGGGTCGAGGCCGGCCTGTTTGCAACGGGTTTTCAGGATCAGGTTGATCGATTGCGGCGTCAGCGCCCGCCGATCGACGTTGCCCCATTGGTCGATGCGTCGGAATACCGGTCCATCCTTTATCCCGGCGTCCTCCAGCCATCGTTTCAATGCGGCCACTGGCCGGCCGATCAAGAGAACGTGTTCGTCGTCGTCGCTCGTGGTCGTCTTGGTGCGGCCGAGGCGGATCGACAGGCAGGGCAGGGGAGGGGACGTCTTGTCGGCCGGATCGGCGTGTACGGGTTCATCGTCGTTGAGATCTTCGACGCGCAGTCCCGCCACTTCGGAACGGCGGCGGCCGCCGGAGGCAAAGGCGGTCAGAAGCAGCGCCATATCGCGCCGATTGACCAGCCGATCGCCGGCGCAGGTGGCCAGAAGCTTGGCGAGCACGTCGCCGGTGACAGCGTTTTTGCTCTTGCGCTGTCGCGGCCGGCTGCTGGCTTTCACAGCGAGCCTAAGCGCGCTCTTTAGCGATGGCGCGCCGAAGGCACCGCTAAGTCCGCGCCAGCGGGTGAGGATCGACCAGGAGGTCAACCGCCGGCGCACCGTGCCCGGCGCGTGCGGGCCCTTGGCCCTGAGCAGCCCCTCGCACCGCAATCCGGCCTCGACATCTGCCGGCATACCGTGCGCCGGTTCCTCGGCGCGTTTGACCGGATCCCAGAGGTGATGGGCGACGAACTTCAGCAGCAGCGCTTCCGGCGCCGGCCAGGGGAGGGGAGAACCGGTCGCAAGCCGGCACCAGGCCTCGAGATAGCCGAGATCGGAGGCGAGCGCTTTGAGCGTATTTCCGCCCATGCCCTCACTGGCGAGATGTTTCAGTGTCGCGACGTCGTCGTCGGTGAGCAGCGCGGCGAGCTGGTCGCGCCGGTCGAAGGGCAGGATGGCGTCGAGCGCGTCGAGTTCTTCGGCGCGGCGATGCAGCGCCTGGCTGTTTGAATCCGCCGTTCTATGTTGCTTGATCATGGCGGCCAGCCTCCGACGCTATTGCGGAAACCACGGAAATCCCGTGTATTGCGGAACTTAGGAGTGTCGAAATGACGTTGATCGCAACCGCTGCGGCGTTTCCAAGTATTTCGGGGCCGATCAGGATGCCGCCATGCGCGTGCCGGTGATCATCACCAAGAACGGCCGGCCGTGCACCGTGCTCCTCGCCTATTAGGACTATCTGCGGCTGTCGCGGCGCGATCGTCGCATCGAGGCGACGCTCGACCTCAGCGATGCCGATCTCGCCGCGGTCGAACAGGCCGAAATGGAGCCAAGCCTTGACCATCTCAATGCCGAGCTCCTGACGGAAATCTCGGCCCACGACGCTGCTTGCGGCGGCTGCCGGGTGCAACGGATGCGATCTCATGCCGCCTCGATGTCCGTGCGCGAGAAATCATCGCCTTTATAGAGCAGCGTTTCACTGCGCGTCTTGGCCAGCGCATAGGAGAAACAGTCGCCATAGTTCAGACCGGCCGGATGTCTGCCTTTGCCGTAGCTGCGCCAGGCTCGCCTTGCCACCGCAATCTGTTCCGCGTCAACGGCGACGATTTCAACACCCGCCTTATGGAGCCATAGATCGAGCTCTGCGGTCCCTGCCTCGCCGAGGCGCGCCTCGATCACAATGGTGAGTTCCAGCAGTGTCGCGGCCGACATAAAGCGTCGCGGAGCGTCGACGACCTTTTGCTCGTAGGTTTCCGCTTCCGGCTCATTAAAGGCGACGGCGACAATCGCTGACGTGTCGATGACCATCAGTTGGGGAGCCCGTTTTCGTCATACCCCAAGATCTCGTCGGCGGAGCGGTTGTCGAGAACCGGTAACTTGGCCCAACGCTTGCGGCTGGCAGCAAGCTCCTCGAGAAGGACATCGCGATTTCCGGCGTTTGCGAGGCGCCGAAGCCGTTCCTCGAGTGCCCGGCGGGTTGCCAGGGTGATGGTTTCACCGGTTTTCTCGGCCAACGCCTTTGCGAGACGTTCGGTCTCCAGATCTTTGATGCTGAGCGCCATTGTTGGTTCCTTGGTTCCTATTTTTCAATATTCTACCTCGTTTCCGCTTAGACGCAAGCGCTTGGACGCGCTATCTGGCCGAACCTCCGGGTCCTCTCGCGCGCGAGTGCTGCCTCTGCGTTCGCTGATCTGCGACGCCAAAACTATCACTATCGATATTGGGTCCCTATCGATAGTAATGGACGGTGGGAAGCGGCGTCCGGAAGACGGAAAGGAGACTCGAGTTAGTTTCCGTTTACAGAATTTTGGCCGTTAATTCATATGGTTAATTAATCATGAATTCAGCCGACCATCGTCGCTCGCACCGGTTACGTGTATCAACGAGCGAAGGGCCGTTCGACGGTAGGGGAATGGATGCTTTTTGGGGACACCTGCACGTCACTGTGGTTCGACGACGCGTTGGTGCATCTCCAGGACCTGATGCTGCACGAGCCCGGCGGAAATATCCGCCGCGCTGACGCATGAACTCACAATCGCCTGCGATGTACACCGCACCCCCCTCTCATCGCAACTGCCGAGGACGCTCAGCGGGGTGCAGCCTCCGCGACCAAGCTGTCGCCGACGACATCCCTGAGACTGACGAGGAAGCAAAAGATGACGGCGCGCCAAACGTCGTTTGGCGCTGATTGCGGCATGAACGCGGCCGCGGAACTCGACAGGAAGGAGCATGACTGGCCGGCCGTGGGGGGCAGAATTGAAGGAGCGCCGGCTCGTCAGCTAGCGTCGCACCCGCACTTGATAGGATGCCAGTTAATTACGGTTGCAAAACTCGCCAATCGTTGCAACTGATGAGGTTGTTGATTGTGTTTGAAACAATGACCCGAGCGTTATTAGAATCGGGCTCGTGCGCAGAACTCATTCGCTACATGTACGACTGAAGATTCTCCGGAGCCGAAACCTGAATGTCTAACAGATATAGGAACATCAGCTTCGCCGCGGCTGGCAGTTTTGAGGAAATCATGGAGAAGGGGGACCAGGTCACTGTTCGTGGTCAATTAACCCGCGAAATCCTCAATCAAGTCACCGTCCTGGACCGGCCATTGGAACGCTTCTTGTTCCTTCCCGGCCGCTTGAACGACTGCTTTGCACAAATAGCCGAGTCAATCTGGGTTCTGGCCGGCCGAAATGACGTCGATTGGCTCACCCACTACCTGCCACGTGCGCCCGACTTCTCCGATGATAGAAAAACATGGCGAGCAGGATACGGGCCGAGGTTGCGTCGGTGGCGCGAAAGTGTCGATCAGGTCGATGAAGTTCGAAAATTGCTTGTCGATGACCGGACCACCCGCCGAGCGGTCATGAGCTTGTTCGATCCTGGACTCGACTACGTCAACAGCAAGGATATTCCGTGCAATAACTGGATCGGCTGGCTTATACGCGATGGCCGCCTCAATATGAGCATCGCCATACGCAGCAACGATGCAATGTGGGGCTTTTCCGGCGCGAATGCCTTTGAGTGGAGCGTGCTGCATGAACTGATGGCGAGATGGACTGGCACCGAGGTCGGGTCCGCGACCTTTTTCGCCGCGTCGTTCCATCTTTACGAACGCCACTTCAATACTGCGCCGTCCATCGTCTCAAGGTTTCATGGTATCTCGCCGTACGATTTTGATATTCCGCGGCTGCCGCTCTCAGTCAGCTGGTCTGATCTTGCCGACCGATTGGCGCACTGGTTCGAGTTGGAGCAAAGAATCAGAACTGCGCCCGGGGAGGTAATTGCAGAACTACAACTCTTCGATGATCGCTTTCTACGCGGGGCCTTAGAGGTTCTTCGACTAAAATGGCTCGAACCGCAATTGACGGATACCGAATTGGCTGCGGAGATGGCCAACTTAGATGAAAGCGATATGGTGGCGGCTACCTATCAGCACCTTGGTCGACGTCGGCCCGCGTTGCTTCGCAGGATGAAGCACACCAAGATTTCATCGTTCTTTTCTGCATTCGAGGCAGAAAGGTGAGCAACTCCGCCGCAAGCCTCCTACTGGTCCCTTGGAAGGATCATTTGGAATAGGTGCCCAATCGAGTCATTGAGCGATAAAGAGTCTCTGGAGTTCTCGGTCACGCGGTCTGAATGGACGATGCGATACGAACTTCTAGTTTTCGCGTGATTGTACTTCCGAGGGGGCAGGGAGTGGCTGCGCCGTGATATTCGTCGCTGCCTGTGATCGCAGTGGCATCATAGACAGAATTGACTCTCTAAATGCAAACCCGATCAATCCGACCACGATAGTGGTCAACACTGTAAGAATCACCGTATTTTTTGTCTGTGCATTCCTTAGTTCATGAAGGCGCTGGTCGAGTCTCTTATCCTCGTCTTCTAGCTTCTTGACGCCGTCCTTTAGTCGTTGATCAAGCGCATGCAGCGTATCATTCCCGCCTGTTAGGCTGCTGATGAAGCTTGGAGGTATCGAAGTGGAGCCGGGTTGGCTCTTCCGTTTTTCGGAGGGGTGATCGAGTTCGGCGTACCAAATCAGGAACAGGGGTAGGCCACGTTGCAGATGAACGGGCGAAGGTCCAGCATTGAACACGGCGAATACCAATGGGCCGCTCCAACCTGGATCGACGTGAAATCCGGACACGTTGATTAAGCCCCGCATCTTAAATGTCGCCTTCATGGAAATGAAAGCCATTGCCGTCGGTGGGACTTTCACGGTCTCTTCAGTGAGCAGGAACGCAAACTGACCCGGGGGGATTTGAAAGGCTTGTTCGTGCTGCAGCTGCTGTTTTGTAGTGGTATAGATGTCGGTGAGATTGGGCGTGACATAGACTTCTCGTCCAACCGTCAACTCGATGGAATTGCAGTCAACCTTGGGTGACCCTGTCCCGCCTACTAGTTCGCTGAGGCGGCTTTCGAGTGTCTGGCTGCTCCAAAATGCCATGGCGTCAGTCCGCGATGTAGAATTGCCGGACAACGAGCTCCTTGCGCCGCTCGTCGATGGCTTGGTTGAGATCGATCCCGCGTTCCATCGCGTGGCGCACTGTCCAACTCAAAACGTCGATATTTGCTAGTCGGGCGACCGGCAGAAAATCTTCCAAGTGGTCGATCTTCTCGCAGGCGTCGGCGAACCGACCAGCAGCGTCCGCTAGGGAACGAAGCGGATCGACCTGGTCACTTCGGTCCTGCGAACATCTCTCAATATCGTCTTGAATACGCTGATGTAGAGCGTTGGCAGCGCTCAAACAGACCAAGGTCATGTCAACAAGGGTCTGATCTGTGGACTTCTGCTCGGCGCTGCCCCGTGCAAGCCGACCAACATATTTGGCAAAGTGGAGGCCGTAGTGCTTGAGCCGATCCGACTTCGGAAGGCAAATGATATCTGAATGGTTCCGTTGATCGTGGCGGAACTGCGCCTGCTGCATCGCCAAAAAATCGTATGCCTGGCTCATTCGACTTTCTTCCATCTTCTCCCGCACGATCCCACATCTGGGTTTATGGTCACGTGACCTAAGTGTGTTCTTCAAAGCAGAATTCAACGACCTAAACCTACATGTCCGGCGCAGATCGGAGCAATGCGAAAAGTCGATTCTCCCGGAAAGATTGCACAGATAAGTTGCCAGGATCCCGATTTCCGGACCACTCTGCGTTTTCTCGGAGAGTGGCGAAAGTTATCCCCTTGACTCTGCGTTGCGTAAGATTATCTTACCGCATGTAAGAAGCGGAGGAAGCGATGGACCCGACCGATGTTCAGAAGCACTTGGTGGACGTTTTGACGGCGATCCAGGCCATTAGCCAAGAAGTCTGCCCGACGCTCGATCCGACCGTCCGGCCGGCGGAGGAGTTGCCAAAGTTCAATAGTAAAGTTTGGCCGGTTGCAGCCGGCATGCTCGGCGCCGCGCTCGGCAAGGAGATTCCGCCGGATGTCAACATCTTCGTCGACGATGCCACGAAGCAGGCCCTTACGATCGCTCAAACCGTTGCGCTGGTCTGCACGCTGATTAAGCAGCTCGATGCTCAGGCGGCGGTGGCAGCGGCATGACAGACAACCCGACCGAACTCCGCGCACAACTGGCCGAACGTCTGAAGGAAGCGCGCAAGCTCGCAGGGCTTTCGCAAGGCCAGGTCGCGAAACTCCTGGGGCTGCATCGCCCCTCCGTATCGGAGCTTGAAGCCGGCAATCGGCGTGTATCGGCCGAAGAGCTGTCGCAACTGGCCGAGCTCTATGACGTGAGCGTCGCCTGGTTGATGGGAGAAGTTCCCGATACGGTGGACGCGGCCGACCCGAGATTGCAACTTGCGGCGCGCGAGCTGACCAAATTGAAGCCTGATGATCTTGAGCGTCTGCTGAAGCTGCTTGCGGCGATGCGTGACGATACGTCTGACGCGAAGGAACAGTAAGTCCATGAAGCTCAGGAGCGAAAATACGATGCCGGATCGCAATGCTTTGGCAAACCAGGCCATGACGGCGTCGATTGCCGCTCGCACCAAAGCTGGACTGAACCTGGTCAATCCGATCTGCATCTATGCACTTTGCAAGGCGCATCAGGTTCAGGTGCGTTTCAACAATATCAACATGGAAGGCATGTATCAGCGAGGCACACCTTCGCGGATACATCTCTCGGCGCGTCGTCCCCTTCCGCGGCGGGCCTTCAATTGTGCCCATGAGCTCGGTCACCACGTTTTCGGGCATGGTTCGTCGATCGACGAATTGCGTGAAGACGCGAAGGAAAATCCATGGGAGGATCCGAAAGAGTTTCTGGCGGACAGCTTCGCTGGTTTTGTCCTAATGCCGACCCTTGGCATGCGCCAAGCTTTCGCAAAGCGCGGTTGGAAGCCGGACTCGGCGACACCGCTCCAGATCTTCCAGATTGCCTGCGAATTCGGGGTTGGATACACGACGCTGATCACCCACCTTTCGCAGTCCTTGAACATGCTCTCGCGCCCACGGGGGACTGTCTTGAAGAAGCAGAAGCCTGCAGCGATCCGGGCGGCTCTGCTTGGATCATTGTCTGCCGAGCCGCTCGTCATCGTCGACACTGCCTGGAGCACTTCTGTCGTCGACGTTGAAGTCGGTATGAGCCTTCTTCTGCCCACCGATTGCGAACCAGATAATGAAGCAATCGCCTTCGTCACGAATCTGCCCGAGGGTCGCCTTTTTGAAGCGCGCTATCCTGGTATCGTCAGAGTCATCCAGCCCGATACCGGCTGGGCGGTCTTTGTGCGCATTGCCCGGAAGCAATATGTAGGATTGGCCGAGTTTCGTCACCTCGAGGAGGACACCGATGAGTAAGTCGAACAGCATCGCAATGGAGCCGTTCATCGTCAACGAGACGAGCGTCTCGCGTGCGTATGCGAGGGTTCTGCTTCGTGTCGCCCAGGGACGCGGCAAGGAAGTCAGCCCCTTGGTTTTGTCGGTTTCGGAATTCGAGAAGGAAGACGACAAGCTCCGAAAGTCGCTCGACACCTTGTTGCAGAGCAAAGGCAAGTGCGTTGTGGAGGACGTGGCATACACGATCTTCCCAGAACGTCTTTGGCAGATGGCGCAGGGTGATCGTGCCAAGCTTTTCAGTTTCTACAAGATGGCCTTTCCGGCCTATCAGGCCATGAACCGCACCGCGAATGGCCGGGGTCTGTATTTCGAGAGGATGATGATGTACGGGCGGGGTCCGTGCGACGGCAATCAGCTTGAGTATGTTATTTCGCAGTATGATGGGCGTGACGGAGTTCGCGACTCTATGATGCAGGTGACGACGTTTGACCCGGAGCGCGATCATACGCCCAGCGCCCAGCTTGGTTTCCCGTGCCTCCAGCATGTGACTTTCGTTCCGACGAAGAGTGGCCTTGTGCTCAATGCTTTCTATGCAACTCAGCAGATCTTCGACAAAGCCTATGGCAACTACCTTGGGCTCAAACAACTCGGCGAGTTTATGGCGCATGAACTGGAAATGCCGTTTGTCCGCCTCAACGTTTCCGTCGGGGTAGCAAAGCTCGAGCGAATCTCTAAGACGGACATCGGGTTGATACCTGTCATCGCGGCTGCTGAGGTCGCAATCAGCAAACCACAAGAATTGGGAACTGCGGGGCAAAATCTGCATCTTGCCGCAGCAGTGGATTGAAGACGTGAAAAGTGACGCCAGAAAGCCAAGAAAACGCGGTCTATCGCCCTCTCGCTCCCCGGGAAACGAGGCGGCTGCGCAGCTGCCGCTCGATATCGACGGCACCGGGACGAGCCTACAGTGGGCGAGTACGGTTTGCGAAGAAGACCGCCGGTGGGCGCCGACCATCACTTTCCAGCATCTCAGCCCGCTCAAGGTGACGGCCGCGTATGAGAGTTACTGGCGGTTTGCGGCGGAACGCCAGAATATCTTTTTTAAGCGCGTAAAAGGTACACCCCAGCCTTGGACGCGCAATTCTGTGCTGTCGACCTATAAGTTTACGAATGCCTATCGAGCGTCGGACCGCGTCAGCCAATATTTGATCCGCAACGTGATCTATCGCGATGACCTGCCGAATTCGAACGCTGAAGTGTTCTTCCGAATCATCTTGTTCAAGCTTTTCAACAAAATCGAAACCTGGAGGCTGCTTGAGGCCGAGCTTAGATCAGTGATCTATTCAGACTACAATTTCGAACGCTATTGCGATGTTCTGGGACGCGCCATGCAGCGTGGCGAAACCATTTACTCCGCCGCTTACATCATGCCGCCGGGAAGCTCTGCCTTCGGCTATCCAACTAAGCATCAGAACCATTTGCGGCTGCTGGAAGAGATGATGAAGGACCAACTTCCGGAAAAAATGGAGGACGCAAGCTCGATGCAGTCCGCCTTTGAGCTTTTCCGAGGATACCCGACGATTGGCGATTTTCTCGCTTACCAGTTCGCGACCGACATCAACTACAGCACGATCACGAATTTTTCGGAGATGGACTTCGTCATTCCCGGTCCAGGAGCCCGCGATGGCCTCCGCAAGTGCTTCGTGGACTTCGGCGGGTTGAATGAGCCGGAGCTCATAAGATTCGTCGCTGACAAGCAAGAAGAAGAGTTCGAGCGCCTTGGTATCAACTTCCCTTCCCTATGGGGGCGGCGATTGCAGCTTATTGACTGCCAGAATCTGTTTTGCGAGATCGACAAATTCTCTCGCGTCGCTCATCCCGAAATTGCCGGAAGGACCGGCCGCACGCGTATTAAGCAGAAGTTCAGCCAGACCTTTGAGCCAATCGCGTTCTTTTACCCACCGAAATGGGGTCTCAACGAACGGATCCAGGCAGGTGCTTTTCCCAATGAGGTCTCGGACGACCCTATCGAGCCAATCATCTAACGGATGAAAATCGGCCACGGTGCACCGATTGACGAAATAGGAGCGAAGAATGGACTTTAGAGCCTATCAAGTTGAAGCGCTTCGCACCGACGTTTCGGCCGCAGCTGGAAAAGACGGCCCTGACGCCTTGGTCGTGCCGATGCTTGGGTTGGCCGGCGAGGCTGGCCACCTCCTGAGCGAATATAAGAAGCACCTTCGTGACGGAGGAGCGCATAAGCTTTTCAAAGACCGGGTATGTGAAGAATTGGGCGATCTGCTGTGGTATCTCGCCAACGTCGCGAGCAAGTTTGATCTCGACCTCGACGATGTCGCCACGTTCAATCTCGTCAAGGTTCGAGAGCGCTGGGATGTAGCCGGTAATCGTAGGCTAGCGTTCGATGGCACTTGTATCGAGACTGAGCGGCTTCCTCGGCAGATGGATGTCCTATTCAAAGAGGTTTTGATCGATGGGCGTCCGATGGTCGAAATATCGGTTAACGGTGAGCGCATTGGCTCGCCGCTCGGCGATAATGCTTATGATGCCGATGGGTACCGTTTCCACGACGTATTCCATTTAGCGTATGCAGCCATTCTTGGCTGGTCGCCCAACCTGCGGGCATTTTTGAAGTGCAAACGAAAGAGCCAGCCGCTGCTGGACGAGGTTGAGGATGGAGGACGTGCGCGGATCCTGGAGGAGGCCATTGTAGCTCTGACCTTCGACTATGCGCGCGACCATAGTTTCCTGGCCGGCATCGATCAAGTTGACTACGGCCTTCTGAAAACGATCAAGAGCATGGTCGGCCATCTTGAGGTCGGGCACTGCTCTCTCGCTGACTGGGAGAACGCGATCTTCAAAGGGTTTGAGATTTGGAGGCAGATGTTCGCAAACAGGGGCGGCCTAGTTCACATCGATATTGACGAGGGCATCATCGCTTACAAGGCGCCCGCCGACGGTGGAGACGAGGAGAGGCATAAAGCTACTGGCTTAGGTGGCAATGACGCTGGCGATTGCTTTTCCGCCATCGTGGCTGAGACTCACTAACCAGTTGCTCACGCCGAGGCTGTCGGATAGTTCGCGGACTCGGCCGTGAAGGACTACAAATGGCGCTCCAGACTGATGGTTGAACACTTCGACATCTTGAAACGAAAAACCATTGCCAAACCCTCTTCCGAGGGCCTTAAGGACGGCCTCCTTCACCGCAAACCGCGCTGCAATGCGCTCGGCGTTGGCCACTATTTCGAGCAGGCGTTCACGTTCAGCATTAGAAAAGCATCGGTTGAGAAAGTCGTCAGACAGCTTTAGGAGTGCTGCGATCTCCTCGACGTCGACAAGATCAATCCCATGTCCCAATACTGTCAAAACGGCCTCCTCTGCGCAAATTAATCACGTAGGCAAAATCACTCCGTCACTTTGCTCTCTGCGTAAAGTGACGCGTTCAGAGCGGCGGAGCAAAGGAACAAAGCGTATACGCGAGATCCCGGCAAACGTGGTCGTCTGGATCATTCCGCCGAGTCTAAATCAGTATCCGGTGTGCGGCGCGGGTTATGCCACTTGAGTCACCAATCCAGCCTCGCCGTGGGGAACGAGCTCATGCACGTTATATGGAATTCCCGCGCTGCGGCACTTCCTGCCTAGGAACTCGGCCTCCGAGCTATCGTGCGTGGAGAGGATAACTTGATAGCCACGCTCGCGGACCATCTGACGAACCAAATCCATGAACGCGCTGGCGTGGATGACATCATTATGCTGAAGCGGGTCGTCCAGCAAAAGACCACGCCAGCGCGACCATCCGAACGTTGTGCTTGCGGCCAACAGGGCAGCAACGCTCAGTGCAGAGAGCTGCCCCTCGCTGAAATAAAGATTCGGATTCATCTCCAGAGTCGACGAAGAGCCATCTGCCGAACTGCGAATGATGCCAGGGCGCAACTCGGAGCGAGTAACATGATGTTCGGCACGATATATAATCGAGGCGTCCGACCAAGTCATGAGCGTCCGCGCGAAGCGCTGAATCGTCGCGTTCAATGGCACCAAGACCTCTTCGGCGTAGGACTCCGCGCGCTGCTGGAGCTGCGTGCCGACGGTGTCTATCCGCTTGCGTGCCGCTTGCGCCAACGCCAGCTGTTCTCGCGCTTCGTCGACGCGCTGTGCGAGCAGTGGCCTGACATCGCCCTCAGACGGCGCCCTTTCCTGCCGTACAATAGCGGCAATATCGCTTTCAATTTGCCGCAGGTTCTCGTCGCTAAGCCATTTGCGGTAGCCGGTCACGAGGTACTGTTGCGCTGAACGTAGAGGCTCTAAACTCGCAGCGCGCTCGGAGATCCGTGCGCGATGCTGCGCCACCCGTGCAGGATCCGGCTCTCCGCTCTGACCGGTTTCCTCCCACCGCCGTATCAGCGCGCTACGTTCAGCGGCAAGCGCGTCGAGCCTAGCGTTTGAGGTCGCTTGCGCTTGAGTTTCACGCATTAACAGCTCACGGGCACGGTCGCGCACGATCACGGCGTCACTCTCTGCGGATCGATCTGCCACCAGTCGAGCGGCCAGCTGATTGCCGGTCTTCGAGATGTGCGCCTGCTCGGCGTCCAGATCGAGCAACAGGCCAGCATCGTCATTCCATAATCGCTATGTTGACGCAGCGCGGCCCGTGCTCGTTCGACTTGCTCGCCGGCGGCATCGCGGACCCGTTGGAGCGCAGAGCCCTTCGCTGTCTCCGCGTTGAACGTCGCCTCCGCCTCCTCGATTTGCACAGTTATCTGGTCCGGCGTCTCGGCTGCGGCCAACTCTGAGTCCAACAAGGCTAACTCTTCCTCGAGATTGTCGGCTTCGTTGTCACTATAGCTACCGTCCGCCAAACCGGCCGCTTCGACAAGTTGCTGGCGGAGTTCCTGCTCACGATCGTGGAGCGCTGTAATGCTTGACTGAAGCTGATCGCGCTCCGCAATCGCGCGATCTATTTCAGCTAGCTGTAGCCGTATCCCCTCTACTTCCACCCGCGCCTCAGCCAGTGCCGCTGCGAGCGCGGAAGTTGGCTGAGGATCTAAAGCCTCTTGGATCTTGACGAGTTCGACAAGTCTGCCGGGTGGGAACTCGGTAGCGCAGACAGGACAATTTGTATCGTTGTGGCCAAGTCGATGGGCAATTGCAGAGACTGCCTGCGCGATCGCCTGTGCCCGGTCGTCATGGGAACGGAGATCCGAGGTGATGCGTACGGCCAAGGCTTGTGCGGCGGCCTGGCGGGCGGCAAGGGCTTCGCGTTGCAATCTGAGCTCATCCAGAGGGCGGCTCGCAATCAGCGGCTTCAATCGCTCGATCTCATCGCGCGTGATTATGAGCTTGCCCGTTATCTCGGCCCTCCGCCGCGCGAGAGCGACCCGGTCTGCGAGGGCGCGCCGTTCAGAGCGCCGGGCCGTAGACTGGGAAAGCCGGGTTCGCAACTCCGCGATTTTGGCTTGGACCTCGCTTGCCTCCGCGGCCGACTGCCTTAGCTGCGCGGCAAGGTTGATGCTCATGGCTTCAGCTTCTGTAAGTTGTTGAATAGCCATACGGACGCGCGACAGTGAGGCTGCCCTAGATTGATGCTGCGCCGCCAGCCTCTCGCTGATCGCAAGATGCGCTGTCGCTTGAGCATACGAAGCTTCAGCTTGTGATAAGCTCTCGACCGCGGCAGCGCGGCGTTGCTCGATGTCGGCCGCGACCGTCCGGAGGGTCACCGTTTCGACGTTTGCGCTGTTGTATTGGGCTGCGATCTTTTCGAGCACGTCGGCAGCCTCGGAGTCAACGGTGTTGAGTTGCTCGACGGCTTTGAGCAGATCGGAAAGGCTCTCGAGCAGGTTTTCAGAGGGTGTCGTGGGCGGTGGCGCGGTCCATCTCAGCCTCGGTATTATCTCGAGGATCTGGTTGCCGATCGAAGTTACAGCTTGGCGAAGCTCCTCGGGAGCCACTGCTGCGTCCGAGGAAGAAAGGGCGAGGGCGCGGGCACGCTCGGTTACACGGGCATCCCAAGCCGCCAGCGTCTTTGAAGCCTCTTCAAGTCGTTTGGTACGCTCTTCGATGGCGCGGGTGAAGGCCCTTCGCACTCCGAGGCCACTCATGCGCTCCCTAAGCAAATTGATCCGATCGACGCCAGCTGGTCCCTTCAGGGCCTCCCACTGCTTATCGGGTTTACGGAGGGAGAAGCGCTGGGCAGACGCCTGTCCTAGAAAGTGAGTGATCGAAAGATAACCATGCAGGTTGGTGATATCGGTCCACTCGGCCCGCTTGAGCAAAGCTGCAATTGCACCTTCGTCCGGCACAAAGCCACCGCCGCGGTCGATTGGATCACCATCGGAGAATTGAAGGCTAACACGATGGCTATTCTCTGGAGCGCCAATTCGGGTGAGCGGGTCTTGCTCCTTCCTGCGTCCATCGACGGGAATGTCTTGGAACCGGCTGACCTGGTCGGTGAGTGCCCATTCGACCCCATCGAAGAAGCTCGTCTTCCCGAGTCCGTTCGCTCCCGTAATCAGGGTTACGCCGGGCCCATCGGGCAGCTCGAAAGCGTAGCTGTCACCATAGATGCGGAAGTTGGAAAACTCGACGCTGCGAAGATAGAGATCACTCATGCGCGTTCTCCACGCTCAAGTTCGACGAGTTTCTCGACTAGCCCATTGAAGTCTAGATCGGGATCGTTGATGGCTTCCTCCCAGCCGTCAGGCAGCTCAATATTCGCCATACTGTCTAGCTGTTCAGTGAGCTGGTGAATAGGCCAAGGCCTTGCGATGAAGGTCCGTCCAAAAAACCCCATCGCGTCGTCGATCGTTGGCGGATCCTGATAGAGCCAGACCAGCTTGCGACACGTGCGGTCGTCCGCCTCAATTTCGGCCGCCAATTGTCGCCATGCTGGGTCGCGCAATGCACCTATGGGTCCCGTAAGAAACAGCTGGAGATTGGGGGCGTCGGTCCCTAGCCAAGACCGTGCGATCGTGGCTTGGTTGCGATAACGGCGCACTTGGGGATCGACATTGGCTTTTACGGCAGTGCCGTCGATGACGCCAACAAGAACGGGGATGTCATCGAGCATGACTGCGCCGACCTTGTTAGGCAACTCGGTTTCGCGACGGCCAAGTGTTTCGCCCGCGATAGCTTCGCTCAGAACCTCCGCGTTGAAACGCGAGCCGCTGAGTTGTGGGATGGCGTCGCGCACCGTCGCGCCGATGGCGCGCGCAGCTTCACACATCAGCGACATGAGCATTGGTGGCTCTCGACTTGTCATTGACCGGCTGTTCCCATGATCGCTTGTGCGGTTGCGTTTCTCCAACTGAAGATCGACTGCAAATAACCCCGCACCTCTAAGGCGCCCGCGCCAAGCGCGGTGACGAACCCATCATCGGCGCCAATGATCAGCGGTTCCTCTCCCGGCGCAATGACGCCCACCGCGCCAGGGTCGTCGAAACTCCGGTCCATTCTGAGATCGCCTTCCATCATGCGAGCGGCTGTCTGCAGCTGCGAGAGCAAAACGACGCCAACCGTCCAATTCTGTTCCAACACCGCGCGAGAACCCAGGACGCGCGCATTGATCCAACCGACACCGCAGCTGTGTCCCGTTAATTCGTTGGAGGCGAGATTACCCGGATGCGCGTTAGTCGGCACCACGGGGAAACCTGAGCAGGTGGCGAAGGCCAGCGCGAAAATAGTAGGCTTGGTCATGTAAGGCCGCAATGTCTTTGGCCCCAGACCGACGAGGGTCGCGTCACTTGCAGGGGCTTGATCGTCCTCTGATGTCAAAAGGCGTAGAAAGCGATGGCAAAGGCTGGGATCTGCGGAGAGCTGGCCTTGCCACTCGGTCCAGCGTTGCCATAGCGATTCACGCAATGCGGGTTCGATCGGCCACCCCATCTGCAACGCTGCAGGCCCCAGGATGTCGTACAAGGCAGCGTGGAGTTGACGCAGGGCCTCAGAGTTGAGGCGCTGGTGGACCCTCGACGCCAGTTCTTCGATAGGCAGTGTGATCTGCGCTCCGACGGCAGTGGATGGCTGCCACTCATTTACCGGGCAGCTCATTGCAAGATCAGGCCCCGGAAGGACGTTAGAGGCGCATAGCGCTGACAGGCTGCCCCGCCAACCCTGGGCATCTCGAGCATAGAGGACGAAACCAGTAGCGTGCGCGCCGAGCCGGGCTAGAGCAGGGGCGAGAGCGGCAGCGTCCGCTGCAGCTACGTCGCAATGGATGGAAATGCTATGCGGGGCACTCCAGACTGTCGCTATGACGTCCGGCCCTCCATCGCCCGACCAAACAATATCACCAGCAGGATTGCGCGTCAGATTTATCACCAACGTCTGCCCCCCCTGCATCGGCGCGACGACGACAGGTTGAGGAAGGTTAAGGGCCGGAAGGGCAGCGAAGCGAGCCTGGGCGCTCGCATTGATTGATGGCGATTCGGGACGGATGGCTGAGCGTGGCAGGTTCAACGCGCCTGGAAAGGTGCCCAGCAGCGCCTTGAACGGCGCGATATTGTTCGCCCCGTCGGCGCCAAGCCGCAGGAAACGACGTAGCGGTGAAAATGGCGGCTGTCCAACAATCCTCACCTCGCCGCGCTTCGGAATATCGCCGTCAAACTCCACACCAGTCATGACCTTTATGGCGTCGTTACCCAGCTCTCGATCGGCCTCAAGCAAGAGGAAGGCAGCTAAGCGGTTGTGGAGAGCGCTGGTGCGCCGGAGCATACGGGGATCACGCGTGTGGAAGTGGATGCGGGCACCAGGGCGGAGATGACCGGCGATTTCGTGCCAGACTTCGGCTGGGATTAGTGGTCGGAGCCGCGCCCGATAGGCGGCGAGCAAATCGACATCGGCACCATCCGCCCAGGCTTCTTGTTCGATCGCCACTATTTCGGCACGTGCAGCACCAAGATCTAGTCCCATGAGCATTGTGCAGATGTCGTGATGCTCGAGCGCGTTGAAGCCAGCCATTATGAAGTCGACCAGCCCACCGTCGCCATTGCCAGAGACGAAGAGGATCGGATCTATCGCTTGCGTGTGGATCTGGCCTGCGAGTTCAGAGGGGGACCAGTAAGAGGGGGTCTCTCCATCGAGATGCGCCTCGAGTCCGAAGCCAATCGCCAGGATCACAAGATCGTAGATGCGTGATATCGCACTGCCCTTATCCACGATGACGCGGATAGGACCGATCGGCGTAGGCCTAAGGCCGGTCACCGCTTGCCCCGTGTGCAAGGAGAGTACAGAGCTGTGTAGAACCGCGTCGAATTCTCTGCGCAAAGCTTCGGCGACACTGCTGGCCGGTCCGGCGGTCCAATTCATGATCGGCAACCCGGCATCGCCGTTTTCGGCGCCAGGCGTTGGCCAATCGTAAAAGTGGGGATGGAGGTAGCGTCGACTTCCATGCTGGAGCGACAGCACCCGCGAATTACGTTCGAACAAGTCGAGCTGCCCAAGTTCCGGCAAAGTGCGCGCGAGCGCGACGGCAGCCGTAATCCCGGCTGCCCCGCCACCGATGATCGCTATCTTACCGCCATTCGGGCGTACCAGATTCTCCGAAATGATCGCATCAACGAGGTTGAGTGCCCGGACTTGCTGGGCATAGACGGTCACCCGCTTCTCAAAGCTGCCGAGCACGAGAACCGTCTGCGTGCCGGGGATTCTCGCCTCGTCGATGATTTCCTGGGGGGTCATCGAGACGTCGCCCCTGACGGGTGGTCCATCTCACGTAGTTCGACATGCCTTTTCAAAATAGCTCTAAGCTCCCCACAACCCGAATTCACACCATAGACGAAACGAGGTGCAAGGCGATCCAAAAATGATCAAGTTTGGATAGCCGCCTGAGATCGCGCCACGCGAGCTAGAAGTCGCCTCCTTCCGGCCGCAAGCGGTCCCTCCATCCAGGCCGAGCCGATGTAAACTACTGGTGCACTTGGCACAAAGGGAATTGTAACAACAGGGGCGTTGGTTCGGATCCCTCCAAGGCGAAGGATACAAGCGGCTTTCCGAATGCGGCGGTCGCATCGACCGGTCACTGAACGGGTTTAGCCGATGGAGAGCGGACTTGCTAGCGAAGCAACCCGATGCTCAATAATTTTTAGGCCGTTCGAAGTGTACGGTTCTGCACTGTACTGAAATAGACTCTAGATATCCCGCACGGCCGCCTGAAACAGAGGTCGAGTTTATGATCACCGCGTAGGTCCCCGGCGGACAGCTCCCTCCCGGAGCAGGTATTGCCGTATCGGCGGCACCATATATGGTGTCTTCGACACGGCCTATTTGAACTTTGAGGTCTGCAATCTCTCTTTGCGAAATCGTCGCAATCGTCTGGCGAAATCCACGTACTTCGAAAAGAGCCTTTGCGAGCTCGTCATATTGTCCGAGGAGGGTTTTATTAATTTGGTCACTCGAAGCCCGTAAAGAACTAAGTATTTCCTCTGCATTCTGTGCAGCGATACGGGCCCTATCAGACGCACTGTTGGCCTGATCAAAAGCTTTGGCGGCTTGTTTTGAAGCTTCTTCAGCGCTCACCCCGGCTTTCGCAGCAGAGAGCGACGCGTTCAACGCTTCCTTGGCCGAATTGGCTGAAGCATCGATTCGAGCTATGCCGCTCAGAACATACCCAAAGAGGCCGGAGATGATCGCAAGCACTGTTCCGGATGGAATAACGAACTTCAGCATATACGCCTGAATAGCGGCTTTCGCTTCGAGCGAGAGTTCAGGTGCAGCCATAGCAATGCTCTCCAGCATTATTACTCATATAAGTAAAGCCGACACAGATGGGTTCAGAAACTGGCTATTCTCTTGGCGAGAGAGCTAGTTTTTTCTAAAAAGCGAATTGTAGAAAAAAATACGAAATTAGACAGCAGATTATAATGGTAGTATATGTGAGAAGGACACTTGGAATTAATCCCGCGCAGAGTACATCTTTGACTCGGCTTATAAATCTCTTCTTGTCGAACTGTACGCTCATCAGCGGCGTTTCAAACGCCACCAGAGACTTCTCGGCAACAGCGCGGTCGAATTCCTCGGAAGCTATAAACTGCTCGACGTCCCAAGCTCTATTAATGAATTTCTTTTGAACAGCCTTCCAAAGACCGTCAGTTAACCAAAAAAGTGCAACGGGAACAAGTCCTAGCAAAATCACCTCTGGGCGTCTCAGAGTAGCGGCTATTCCAAGGAAAGCAGTAAAAACTGTTACACACCACTGCCTCACGTTGAAAGCGATCGTGTCGAGACGCCCGATGTGGAACTGTAGATGATCCCACTCTTTCAAGAGTATCTGAAGCCTTCTTTCAAACGGATCTAAGTCTGCCACCTCTTTCCCACCTCCGGTGTTCAACGAGACAGCCACATATCTAGAACGCCAGCTGTCACGACGACGGACTGTTTGCGCGCTGAAACAATTTATCCGTCAAGTTTCCCGCATGCAGCTGGCAATGCCAGCGCCGTCTTGCTCGAATGTTCTGAATTCACCCAGCCGCCTAGGTCTGTTTGCATCGCGACGAAGAGGGCGAGCGCCCGCCGTGCCGCCGCGCCCGGCATGTTGCCGTCGACCGTCGCGCACTTGAAGGATATTTCTGCGACCGTGGGGCCAGGCTGCTGGGAACCGAAGTACCAGAGAGTAAGAGAGAATTTTCCGACGATGCCGGCGCCGAGCTTCACGCGCGCACCCTTGAAGACGAGCTCACGAACTGTTGGACCGCTGACTAGCTCAGTCAGCGGGGAATGCTTTACACCAGAGGCTTCGAGAAGCTCAAAGACTGTCGAAAATAGCACTCTCAGTCCTCCAAGTGTTCGGTGCGTGTTCCAATCCGCTGTTTGGGTCGTCGAACGGGCAAAGCGGCTGCGAATAGAGCGCCTTGACGGCACCACGACTGATCGCTTGCCGGGCTCAGGGTCATTCACCTCAAGCGGGGCAATGTCTTCCTCGAAGGTAGTGCTGAAGTCATTACTGTTGCCGGGCAATTCGGCCGCGGCGACCACGAACAGATCGGCCATGCGCAGCTTCAACGTGATTTCCGGTCGGGCATCTGCATTGCGTTCTTGGTCGCTGGACAAGCGTTCGCGCAGCGCCAGATCGGCGCGAGTGAGCGTGCAGTCCGGCGTATCCCAAAATCGGACGACGCGTTCTTTTCTTTCGAAGAACCGCCGCTCGTGGCGCGGTTCGTCGCCGTTGCGTGAGCCCAACTGTGCGTCGATGAGCCGCTTCAAATGCTTATCCCAGAAGGTGTCGGCCACCATCTCCGGCGACACCTCTTTGAACCGATCCGGGTTCAGGAGAAGCTTGTACTCGCGCGCATCCAATTCATGTCGCATGATCCGCGTCCTTTCGTCTGCGCTTCCGACTAAAGGTACCGAGCAATCCGAGCTGTCACGTCGCGCCGTGCGCGTTGTCTCTTTTTCTCCTCAGGGCGCCCCGGCACTTCCAGAGGCGAGTTGGACGAGCAGATGCGTAACGATGGCGTCGCGCTTGGCGAGGCCCTTGGGCCGGCCTTCACTGTCCAGCGCCACGAGCGTTCTGCGCGCCAGCTCGTCCATTTTTGAGAGGGCTTGCGCGTTCGTAGCGTCGGCGGTGATCGCCTCACTGGTGAACCCCGGCAATTCAAGAAGCCTGCTCGCATCTGGGGCATTGAGCGCCTCGCGAAATCGTTCCTGTGCTTGGAAGTCGTTCTGGCCTGTAAGAAAATTCATCACGGCTCGGCCGTCGGCAGCGGCCATGAATTTTCCATCGGCATCTGTAACCACCAGTGTCAGTTCCGGATCGAAGCTCGACAGGGCCTGAAGGTAGAGAACGACCGCAGAAGGCACGTAGTAATTCGGTCTACCGAGCTTCAGCACCAGAGCTATAGGCTTGCCTGGCGTCAAGGCTCGCGTGAATCCCTCAATCGCCGATAGACCGCCCTTTTCGATCGCCTGGAACTCCTCGACGATGTCGGTCAGGGGCGATAGTTTGACTTCTGCTTTAGCAGCTTCTCGGAACTTCAGCGCGACGCCTCCAGCTGAAAACTCGCTGATCGCACCGGAGGCCACACCCCAGACCCCGAGGGGGAGCAATAGCAGGGCAATGAAAGTGGTACTCTCGCCGATCTCGAAACGCTTAAGGATCAAGGCAAGCAGGATTGCGATCGGAACGCTGGCGATGGCATAAGCTATTGCGCTCACCGATGCCCCCTCGGCCGTTGCTGCGTTACGCGGCACTCCCAATTCTAACGCACTCATGCGACACCTGATGTTACGTGTGTAACGCATCCACCGCTCGCCTTGATATAAACTGATTGAGAGCCTCAGCGGTGTGGCTACGCGGGGGGAACACTGCAAGCGGGCCAGATAAACGCGCCTAGGTCCTCGTACCGTCCCTTCTCTCGTCGAAGGGCGCATTCCTGGCGGGATCGTTCTCCCGCCGATATATGAATTGCAATCAATAGTTTGAGTGTTATCCGTTATTGTTAGCACTTTTGGCTTGCATTAGCAAATTGAAAATCATAATATCCTAACGGAAAAATTGAGAGGAGTCTCATACAGAAATACACGGCAAGGATTTTCAAAAGAAAATTAAACTGGACACTTGTCCATGAGCGTTTTTGAGAGCAATTCATCTTTGCGTATTCTGACGCAAAGGCTCTATGGCTTTTGCTCGTAAGAATAATTGCAAGAAGTCACTGCTGACGATGGGTCATGGAAGCCGATCCAGCGGCGCGTGACCAGTGAGCGGGGGAAGTCGGAGTGGACGACCTGCAGGTCGGATCCGGCTGGGAGTTTCAAGTAATAACCTAGCAATGTTGGAGCGCTGTTCGCTCCATGATGTGTACTGCTGTCTATAAACATTTTTCATTACGTTTGCGCGAGGGCTGAGCAATGCCTGATAGCTCTGTGCATGAAGCTCTGAAATTCGTCGATTCCATTCAACTTCCCGACCGCGTTTCGGAGCTAGAGCGTGCCGAAACCGTGCCGTTCGATTTCGATGCGGCGCGGAATCAAGCCGCGATTGTCGGGTCGGAGATCGTCTCCTTTGTGCGGGGAGTGACGGAGGAACGGCGGCGCGATGTCGTCAATGCAACATTGCTCGCCCAATTGGCCGCCGACAAACAGGTTGGCGACCCGACGAACCTCTTCGCGTGGTACGACGCATACTTCGACGTGCTTACCAATACCGGTTGGGTTGTCCAGGCAAAGCAGTTTGTTGACCATGCTGAAATGAGCGAAGATTTACACGCTCATGAGGCAATACTCAGCGTGGCTACATCGCTCTTGGGGACTGGCACCGCCGCTTGGAAAGTGATCAAAACGACTCTGGATGCGCTGGCGAAGATGGATCGAGACAGCCCTTGGATCACGTTGTTCGATCGAGAGAGCCAACATGCTAGTTCGGCTCGCTTCCAGGTGACGCTCGCGGAGCAAGGTGCCGGCGATCAGTTTCTGGTCACGTTAATGGCTTTCGCCCTCACGGCTCAAGCCAATCTAACACAAACACTGTTTTTCAAGTTCCGGTCGAACGAAGTCAAATTGCGTCATTCGTCCGGAAAGCTCTCCGTAAACGAGACCGTTCTCGATGCAGTGCGGGATCTCATCGAGAGCAAGCTTGGAGAGCATTCTTCTGCTTTTGTGCGTGGCTTGCCGAATCTCGATTAGATGCAGAGATATTTGCTGACCTTTCGCTGGGGAGGGGATTATGTCGATTGCCGCCGAAATTCAGGGAAAGATTGACTCCGCAGTCGCCGATGGCGACGAGGAAGCACTCCAGAAGCTCTTGCATGATCTCTACGAGCCCGCGGAGCAAACGGATAAGCCGTTTGACGCGGCAATCCAGCTGCGACCGGAAATCAAGCGGGAAATCGCCGAAGTCGCGCTGGAAAGCGATGCGGCCATGAACTGGGCCAATCGGATCGGCCGGGCGACCCGCTGGCTGGCATATCGGCGCAAGACCGCCGGGGGGTTCGACGGGCTTCGCATTGTTGAGGAGGGCGACAGCTGGTTCCAGTATCCGCTGTTGCTTGATGACATTATTGACCAGCTCGGCCGGGACGAGGACAAGGCGATCTTCTCGCTCAGCGGCGCTGGCGACCTTCTGGGAGATATGGCGGCGAGGCGCGAGTACCTAGAGGCTCTCGAGCAGACGGCCGCCCAAGTCATGCTCCTGTCGGGTGGTGGCAACGACGTACTCGGTGGTGGGCGCTTCGCAAGCTTCCTGTTGCCCTATTCAGAAGGAAAGACAGCCAAGGACTTGCTGAACATGCCTCTCTTCGAGGCCGAGCTACGCAGGGCGACGGAGGCCTATCGCCGGATCCTGACAGAGGTGCGCCAGCGGTTCCCCGCGGTTCGCGTCTTCGGGCACGCCTACGACGTGCCGCATCCGCAGAACGGCGGCCGCTGGATTGGCAACCCTCTCGCCGAACGAGGAATTCCTCTCGACATGGGGCGCTCTTTCATCGAGGTGGTGTTGGACCGGTTCGCCGGACACTTGCTTGAACTTCAGGGGGAGTTCACGAATTTTCGGTTCGTCGATTTGCGCGGCAAGGTGGATCGTGGGCGAACGAGTTGGTTTGATGAACTCCACCCGAAGAACCAAGGTTATGGCCGTGCGGCGCAGGCGTTTCGTGACGCGATCGGCGAGATGGCAGCGGAGGGCGCGTTGGAGTTTGCGACCAGCGCCCGCTCTGGCGCCTCAATCCCTATGACTAGGATGGCCCCCGGCGTGTCCCTGCCGGCTCTCGAGACCGCCGGTCGCGTGATCGTGCTTGATCCTGGTCACGGCGGTGCGGCACCGCCGACTAAGGTCGGCGGGTCGAGTTGGAACAACGCCATCGGCCCAAACGGTACGCTAGAAAAGACGCTTACCTTCGACGTTGCGGCAAGAGTCAAGGCAGTCCTCGAAAGCCACGGACATCAGGTCTTTCTGACACGTAGCGGGGATGTAAATCCCTCCCTCGCAGACCGGACTGCGGTGGCGCGGAATCGGGATGCCGCGGTTTTCGTCTCGATCCACTTCAACGCCTCAACAGGGCACAACGCCCAGGGCACCGAAACCTTCATCCATCCGACCCATACAGCTGCCTCGCGCCGACTGTGCCTAGCGGTGCAGAGAGCGATGGTGGCGGAGCTTGGGTTGAACGACCGTAATGCCGGCCATCCGGGCGGCATCAAGGAGGGAGCGTTCGGAGTGATCAACGGCAGCAGTCACTCCGCCAGCACAGCCGCGGTCCTGCACGAGGTCAGTTTCCTCGATCGGGCGGACGAGGAGCAGAAACTGACAACGCCGGCGTATAAGGACCGCATCGCACGGGCGCTGGCCAGTGGGGTCGAGACCTATCTCGGCGTAGGGGTGGAGAGCCTCGTTTTCGAAGCCGCGTCGGATGAGATCGGCGACGCCATCGAACTAGGAGCTTTGGAGGCCGGTCAAAGTGTACCAGTGTATTTGGGCGCGGCCGAGGCCGCGACTGGCGGTTGGGTGGGCGGCCACGCGCTGCCGGTCGAGGCGCATGTCATGGGCGACGGCCACGACCTCGGCCTCGCCCGGCAGATCGCCGAGAGCCTGGCGCGGGATCTGAGCGCTGGTGCCGAGGGCGGAGGAAACGATCTCTACGAGTTCGCCTCTGTCGACCCGCGCCCGGGCTTCAACGTGTCGAACATGGGCCGGAACGTCGAGGCAGACACCGGCGCGCTCGGCGCCATCTTCGCCGGCGTCGAAAGTGCAGGGTTCGATATGGCCCGCTACGAGGCTTTCATTCGCAGTCTTGGGCTTGACCACTTCGTTCCGGCAGAATTCCTGTTCCTGGGCAATGGCAATGCGCCCGGTGGCAGTTGCAGCCGTAAGAACGGGCTCCCGCCTGAGCATCTGTGGAGCAACATCGCCCGAACCGCGCGGATGCTGGATGAGGTCCGTAAGCGGCTGGGCGCCCCGATCCGGATCCTGTCTTGCTATCGCAATTCGGCCTACAACACCTGTGTAGGGGGTGAGCCAAACAGCCTGCACATGCAGTTCAAGGCCGTAGACTGGCACTGCGATTCCGGGTCGGTCGGCGAGTGGCACCAAGTTGCGCTGGAGGTGCGGCGCTCGAATCCGGAATTTGCGGGCGGCATAGGGCGCTATCCCTCCCGAGGCTTTATCCACGTGGATACCCGGGGGTCGAATGCTGACTGGGCGGGCTGACGCCCAGTTCGCAGTCCACCGGCAGACCAGGAGATTCGGCTATGGACACCACTCTTCACCGCGCCCGCTCGCGGAATCGGCCTGAATCCGGCACCGTGCCTTTCATTTCGGATTGGCGCGACCTGACGCCTTTCTCAGATCTCCCGGCGAATGCCGGCGTTACGGACGCCGGGCACATGCTTGAAGGGTGGACCGTCACCCGAGAGAAGGCTTTACGCGACACGCAACTAGAGGCCGAAGTCGGAGATTGGAACACCGTACCGGCCAGCCTTTTGGAACTGCTATCGCGCTATAGGCGCGCGGTCGCGCGGATCGTCGTGCCCGGCGGCCAAATTGACTATCAGAATATTCGCAGCGATAGCGGATGGACGGGTACCGGGTTTCTCGTTGCGCCGAACCTACTGCTGACCAATCACCACGTCCTGAACAATGCGGCCGTGGCTGGGGCGGCGACCGCTGAATTCGACTACGAATGGCCAAGCGACAAGCTATTCGCCAATGTTGGAACGACCGAGCCGCCAACGGTGCGGTTCGAGCTTTCGCCAACGCGCCTATTCGTCACCAGCCCAGTGGCCAGCGGAGGGCTCGACTACACCTTCGTGTGGATTTCCGAGAAGGCGGCCGAACAGTTCGGGACGATCCGCATGGAGCGGGGCTCGTTCATGATCAACCAGTACGAGCCGACCTTCGTGATTCACCATCCAAGAGGACGCCTTAAAGAGGTCTCACTTGACGACACCGAACTGCTTGCAGTGAACTCGCTCAACATCCTCTATGCCGCCGACACCGATTTCGGCTCGTCCGGCGCCTGCGTGCTTAATCGCAACGGCCGCTTGGTGGCGCTGCATCATGCGCGCCAGACTGGAGAGGCGCTGAAGGCGCTCTATCCTGAGGTCGCGCGGCAGCTGTCGGATGGGCGCCCGGTAAGTGTTGGTAACGAGGGCGTGAAGATTTCTGCCATCGCGCTCGACCTTGAAGCGCGAATGCGCCGCGGCGAGAAGGATGCCGAAAGTGCTGCCGAAATCCTCGAGCAGATCGAAGGGTCAGATACGCTGACGGGAATTTTCGGGGCTCTCGGGCGGCGATACACAGCGCGACAGGACGCCGACCGTGTACGCGAAATCTATCTTTCGTCGGAGCAGGACATCGACATCGGCTTCTGGAGCCTGCATTGGTTAATCGGCGGATCAGGAGTACCGGCGAAGGTCGAGGACGCGGTGACCGCGATGGCCGACCTCAACCAGGACCTCTGGTGCTTGACCGACGTGTCGCCCGTGGCCGTCGCCGACATCGTAAAGGGGCTAGGCGAGCGGTTCGGCGAGAAGTTCGAGGCACAGTTCAGCGAATCCGATGCTCAGTCGCGGCAACTTGCGACGGCGGTCATCTGGCGGCCGCAGACCGTGTCGTGCGTCAAGGCCGAATGGCCGAGCGCCATATCCGGCGCTTGGACGCGCATCGTTCCGGAGCTGGAGAATCGGGGACCTGTCTTCCAAGCCCCGCCGGGGCTGTTCCGAGTCGCGCCAGCAGATGCCACTGACGCGCTGGTGAATGTAGTTCCAATAAATCTCGGGGCGATTCGCTCCGACGAAATGCGACGGCGACTGGCCTCGAAGCTGCTTGTGCGGGCTATCGATATGGTGATCGCCGACCGCGGCGATGCCGGCGACTGGATCGTCGGAGGTGACTTCGAGCCGCCGTTAGCGCACGGAGATTCCGATGCGCTACGAACCCGGGACTACGATCCGATGGCGGCAGCGGACAAGCGGAGGGGCAGCGCAGTCAACTATCTGCGCTCGCCGTCCTCGGCCATAAGAAACGTATTCGTCACCTCGGATCTCACTCTGGTCGACAACAAGCGCGACTTCTTCGAGGTGGTGAGCAGCCGCACGGTCGACAAGTTCATTCGCAAGCTCGCCGACAATCGACCTGCGGTGCTGAGGCTGTCGCTAGACGTGCCAGGCGAAAGGACGTCGGAACTGCGGCTGGACAAAATCCTGGATGCCACGCTGGGGCCGTGCAGCACTCCGCATGTGGCCCCACAACTGCAGACAGACACAGGACGAGGAGCGCAGACTAGCACAGCGTGGTTCGAAGGCCTGACCTGGCGCGGGTTGGACAAACTTGGCTTCCTCTCTTCCAATAGAACAGCGCTTGCCCGCCTTCTCGCCGAGGTCGCGGCGCGGCAGGGGCGGCAATATTCCGACCTCTCTCCGCTGACCGAGATCGATCTCTGGGTCATCACCTTTGCCGAGGCCGGATTGGGGGCCAACGGCGTGAACCCTGGTTTCCGTCATTCCAACGGAGAGATCGGCCTCTTTCCTTTGCCAGAGAACATTGACTTCTGGATCGGGGCCGGAGCCCCGTCCTGGAACCAGCCCATGCCTATTGAGACCAACATCGAGAGCTATGCCTGCTATCTGGGCGAGATCCGGAACAAATCCGTGGCGACGGTCGGCGGCAGAAAACTCTATCGCGATCTGTTCCGCGCGCCGGGGATTGCCGGCGGGCCGGAGCGGCAGGCACGTCTGCTTGCGGGGATCGTCCACGGGTATTTCGTCAGCAGAAACTATCGGAGCCGATCGGTGCCTTTGGAAAGAATTCTCCGCGGCTTAGCCGCCGATGAGCCAGTGGACAGGATCCTGGCTGGAACTGGCTATGTCCATGCCGGTACATCGATCCTAGCTAACCGCCAGCATAACGTAGATGCGGCCATCGCTGCATTCCGCCAAGCGGGATCGCCAATGAGATGAGTAGGCGAGTAAGTATCGCTGTGAACCGCCGCAGGCGGGTTAGGCTATATCGTGCCACAGTAAAACGGTTGGCTTCATATCGGCACAGTACGGTCATTCAGCGGTATATCTAGTAACAAAGGAAGGCGTGATTCTGTATAAGCTCCTTTTATGCGAAGTCTATTATGGTGCGATCAGTTCTTCTTGATACGGATAAATGCTTATGAACGAAATTGTTTCAGAACGAGCCGCGCAACAACCCAGCGTTATACAGTCGCAGTTCAAAGAACGAGAGGACAAGCTTTTGTCTCTTGTGGCAGATGCGATTGGATATTACGTGGAATACGGAAGGACGGCACAAAGATATCAGAGGTGCGCCGCCGTACTGGTAATGGTTCTGAGCACTTTAGCGCCGTTGCTCGTTGCGGGGTCAAGCTCAACATGGAGCAAGGATCTGGGCCTTCCCGACAGATCCATTGGTGTTGCCGCATTCGTCGTAACGTTGCTGTTGTCGTTGATTGAGGGAGTGCGTCGGATCTTTCGTTTCGAGCAACGGTGGATCGGCTGCTATACCGCCAAGGAGACATTGAAGCGGGAGCGTGAGAAATACAGGTTTGCGCGAATCGGCCTCGAAATCGGGAGCGACGCATGGAAGTCCAATTTTGCCGAGCTCCGCAAGGCATATGACGACGTTACCGGCAGCGAAACCAAGGAATTCTTCGCCGCCGTCCAGGCGCCGATCGCTGATGCGAAAAAGTAGCGTCAACCTCTGACGGAGAGCTACGACGCTTCCGTTCGACAACGACTATTTTAGTCGGAGGCGCTCGTCCACGAGGCGGACGCTGCGGCTGCAGCCTAAAAGTCTGCACTCGCTTCACCAAAAAGGAATTGTAACGCGCCGCGGAGGGAGATGAGGGTGCACCCGCCATCACGAATTTGGAAAGCATTGAAGCCGGGGAGCCAGTTGCTGCGGATCCTTAGATGGCTCGGCATAATGTGTTTTCTCGCCGTTGTGCCACCTGCATTTTTGCTCCTTGCCGAGTTCGTTCTTACTTGGATGTCATTCTCGCCCAACCAGGGCCTTGCAGTTTTGGGCGGGTACGATGGGCGCGATTTTGTCATACATTTACGATAGGCATAACAGTGCTCTGCCTTCGCAACCCAGCGTATTTGTGATCTCCCACGTCCTATTCGGAGGACTTGCGGGTACGATTTCATTCTATGTGATACGTTCAGCTTTCCTGATAAGATTGCTCTATCCAAACTTGCCAGTTTCGGGCTTAGACATGAAGCAACTCACTGACTATCGTGCGACAGTTGCGGTAGCCGTGGTAAGTGGTCTTGCAGCTCGCGGGTTGTGGAGGCGATCAGGAAGCGGCAACGGCGGTAAGCGCTCGCCAGGACCGCCGCCGGCGCTATGGCCCTGCAGGCCGACAATCTCCGCGACCCCTCCTTGTGCCGCGCGCTTGAGTGGAAGCAATCGCTGGCAGTCGGTCGGTGAATGTTTGACATTCACACTTCTGATGCACACACCGCCAGCGGATCAGCCGAAGCTCACCACGGTCTTGCCCTGGACTCGCAGCTGAAGACTTCGGTTGGACCAGCCATGCCGATTTGGGTACGCCGTCCGCAATGACGGCAAATGCCGACCCCTGGGCCGGCAGCGGAAACAACCCAACTGTCATCGGCTGGGCCACGATTTCGTTTTCGTTCGCGTGCGCGCCTATAGCGGCATCGTCGCAATCCTAATTAAATGCAAAGCGACAAGTTGCTCACCGAAGACTGCAAGCATAGTGGCGTGCAGCGTGGAAGCCTTAGACGATAAGGTTGTGGCATGAAATGTGACGAAACGCCATTGTGGTATAGCCGTACGCGGGCGTGGACACGCACGATCGCGCGCGTCCTCGTTCAGGTCACAGGGCATACGCGTGGCGCCCCGAGGCACGATCATCTGTTGCTTCACGATTGCGTTTTTGACCGGAGATATAGTATAAGTGGTAAATTCCAATACTCCGGCTGATCTCAGTGTGTTCACAGCGGAAACTTTGTAAGCCACATCGGACAAGTAAAATAGGGCATTATTCCGAGGAATCGCGCTGAGGCGAAAATCGCAAACAGCTCGGTTACATCACCTGAACAGCCGATGTTCCGGAGGGGGCGGAGATGGTTGCGGCGGTTCGATATATCCTTCTTATGTTTGTTCTGCTGGTCCCGAAAGGCGTGAATGCCGGCGATGTCGGCCGCCTCATGATCCCGTTCGGACATTCCGACCCCGTTCGCACCGCGGCCGTCAGCGCCGATCGACGTTGGCTTGTGACAGGCGGGGACGACGGCATCATCCTAGTGTGGGATCTCGCAATGGGGCAGCCGGTTGCGCGATATCCCGAACATGAGACGGCGATCAATCATGCTGCGGTAAGCCGTGATGGTTCCCTGATTTTCTCGACGCAGGAAATCCGGCGGGCGGAGTTGCTTCATAGTGCAACCGGAGAGGTCCTGGCGAAATTCGTGACCGAGCCTGCCTGGGTCGAAAGTGCGGCGATTAGTTCCGACGGCGCAAAAATCGCGCTCACCTTATCGAACGCAGACGGCAGTTTCGAGGTGGTCATCGTTGAGGCCAACAGTCAAAAGGTGCTGGCGCATTCACGCCGTTACAATCGGCGACCCAGGGACCTCAGATTCTTCGCCGGCGATCAGAAACTCTTCGGTTATGTGGAAGATACCGCTGTCATCAACTGGGAGACGGACAAGCTCGCCGAAATAGGAAGGGACGCAATGGGTGCCTTTGGTCTCGCAACCTTCGACGAGGCCAACGATCTCCAGGTCAAATTAACCGGCCCAGGCAGGGGGAAGCTTGTCCTTTCTATCTTCGACGCCAATCTGGCGCCGGTCCAGCCTGCGATCGATTTGCCGGGTATCGATGGACTGAACGGTAATGTGTTGGCGATCTCCCAGACGCAATCCTGGATTGCCCATAGCGGTATGGGCTGTGACATCGATCTCGTCTATCTGCCGGATCCCTCCAGAAGGATCCGGTTTCACGCTGCCTACGACCGGTTTGGCGGCCATAACGCTTTGGCGCTCTCTTTTCTCGACGACAGCCATCTCTTCGTTGCTTGTGCAGATGGCAGTTTCGCCGTTTGGGAGATATTAGCGCCAGCGACCGGAGAGCCGCCATCGGCGGAGATTTCGAAGCGGATCAATCCGAAAATCGAATTTGAGCGACGCGACAAGCTGTCGTTTCTCGCCCAAGGAAGAACACTTGCTTTTGCCAATACTGTCGGGGGACCAAAACGGATGGATGTCGATCCTCCGCCTCCAAATACGCGATTGCTCGACACGACATCAGGGCGCGATGTAATCGTCGCCGGACGGATATATGCCGTCAACCCGTATGACGGAACCATACTAACGGTCCAAAATCTCCAGACAGAAGGCGATCCCCCGGCAGAGCAATTGACGCGTTGGTCAGCCGATGGGCCGACAAAACTCTCGACCGTGATAAAAGAACTCTATCCGCCGGCCAGCATTGCCTATCTGGCTGGCGGCGGCAACCTGCTTTACGCCACCATTTACGGCCCACTCTACCAGTTGAGCGCCGACACATTCGAGACCGAGACCGTATATGTTCCAGAATCGCGGTGGCACACGACCTGTCTTGTGCCGCATCCGACCTCAGATCTCTTTATCCAATGCAACGAATATGGCGTAAGGGTTTTCCGATCTGACCAACCGTTACCAATCGCCGAGTTCCATGAGGATCAGTATGTCGAAGACGCGGTCTTCGATACCGACGGCACATCCATTTTGTATGCGGCGCGTGGGGGAGTTTGGCGCTTCGACTTCGAAAGCGCCGGAAAACCGGAGCTTGTGATCCCCGTTACTGAATGGCGGCCTGACCCCGTGCCGCAAGTCGTCCGCGCAATTGCGATCTCTCCCGTGGATGGGAGCATTGTCCTTGGCGTGGAAAGCGGAAAGGTCCTCGTCGTACCGCGGGAGGGGACTGTTTTCGGCACGCCTCGACGTATCTTGGGATCCTACGAGGATGTGCGTCGCGTGACATTCAGTCCAGACAGGAAGTTTTTGCTGGTGGCAAGTTTAGGCATCGACATATTCGATGCGGCAAGCCTTGAACTCAAACTCTCCCTGTTCGAGGCATCGGACGGGAGTTGGATCGCGGTCCACCCGACCGGCCGCTTCGATACCAATAATTTCGACATTCTCGGCGATTTTCGTTGGCGGCTTGATACAATGGACATGCGACGAGCGGCTTCTTTCGAAGCATTGATGGAACCATATTTCACGCCGGGCTTAATCGGCGCTGTGTTGAAGGGAGAAGCGCTCGGCAAAATCGATGAGGGGCCGCTGATCGAAGCCCCACCAGCCGTGTCCATTGATAGAGTGGAACTGCTGGATGCGGGGCGTGCAGCCGTCACCGTGGTGACGAGACCTGGATCTCGGCGGCCCGCCTTCGACCTGAAGCTGTTTCGCGATGGTCAACTCGTTGGCGCCACGGCGGGCGACATCAGTAAATCGGGCACGGCAAACACCAAGCCGGACGGGGCGATCGAAATGACCTACAGCGTAATGCTGCCGAAAGACCCTGCGGTGTCGAAAACTGTCTTTACCGCCTACGCTTTTAATGCGACAGGCCGCCGGTCTGCGCCGTCGGCACCTTTCGCCTTTACCCTTCCACATCCGGCCGGGCAGGGCGTGACGCGGACCATGTATGTCATCGCCGTCGGCGTCAATGCGAACGACAACCCCGCGCTGGTCCTGAGCCATGCGGTGGCAAGTTCGGAGGCATTTTTGAATGGTCTGGGCAATGCAATCGACCATGAAGGCATGCACTACCAACTGGTCAAGGTGCCAATTGTGGCACGTTCGCCCGGACGACTCGTGCCGGGCGAGCATCGGCCGCCGGTGCTCCCTGCAGACAAGAAGATCATTCTCGGGGTTCTCGATCTCCTGGCCGGTAGGACCGTGAACACCGAAGGGTGGCCGCGGAATATCGTCGAAAGTCTCAAGCCCGCGGGCCCGGACGATGCAGTGGTTCTCTATATTGCGGCCCATGGCGTCGAGCAGGGGAATGTTTTTCAGATCATGCCGCAAGATACCGATCCGGCATACGACATCGCGGGGGATCAGCCTTGCAAGTGCGCGATCACCGATACCGAGCTCACCACGTCGTTTGCGGCGCTCGACGCGCGACATCTCATTCTTGTTCTCGATACGTGTTCGTCTGCCTCCGCTGTTGTCGCGGAGGGAAGAAAGCTGGGACCATTTAATGGGTCGCGCCTCGGACAGTTGATCTACGATAAGCAGATGATTGTGCTCGTGTCCTCCGAGCCGAGCAAGCAGGCAACGGCGCTCGGCAAGACCTATTTGACCCGTGCCATCGTCGACCACGCGCTGACGTCGAGGGGCCTTTGGACCTATCCTTCACATTCAACTCTGAAAGATCTCTTGGACTACGTCGAGTTGATTCTGCCTGGAATTGATAATGGAGTCTCTTCGGAGACCGAGCGAGCGCAATTCTATCGGCTCAGCAAGTCGATTGAGGACCGGGCCCGGGAAATCACATTGGTGCAGCCAGCCGAAGGCGCGGCTTCGGTGGGGATGTCATCTGGGGGGGCAGGGGAAAATGAAAAGCCGTAAGAATAGACATTGGTTTCCTTGGGGAGGGGTCTTGCTGCTTGCGCTGTCTGTCGGCGCAATTGATCCGGACTGCGCAAGAGCCCAGGAGCCAGATGTGCTCCACAGGGTGGAAAGTGCGGAAGTGCCAAACGGTCTTTCCTTCGAGTTGCTCGCAGCAAACAAGGATAATTCAGATATCGGGCAGGTGACGGTCGCCGACGCAACGGTTGGTCTGGCAAGCGTCTTTCTCGCCAAACAGGAGCCTGCTACCTTTTTGTCCCAGATTGGTCAAACGGTTGCTGAAAGGCACTTCCGCCTCGACGGAGATCTCATCGAATTACTTTTCCGGGCCAATGCCAGTTCGGATCTTCTCGAACTTGCGCAGAAGCCGCGTCTTCTGATTCCGACGGCCGACATCCACAATGCCGATATAAGAGCACGCATAGAGGCGGGCGATCAGTTGGTTGTCTATCTTGATCGCAAACTGAAGAACGAACTCAGGAATGCTCTCGACCTGTTTGATAAACAGGCGTTAGAAATCGGGGGAAATATCAAGGAACCTTCAATGGCCAAAAGCGTGGCGGCGATGAAGCCCATCTCCCAGGCCTGGGTGAACGCGCTCGACGCGAGGCAGCGGCCCTTTTCGATCCAGTCGCTGGAAGGGCTTTCGCAACAATTCGATACCCTAAACGAAATAGTGTCTCGCATACTCGAGGGGAGTGCGTCTGCTATCGATGTGGCAACGGCCGCCGACATTGCCGCAGATGGGCAATATCAGGCAAGGTTCCTCGGCGAAACACTCGGTAGTTCCGCAAACCCGGCCGGTGGAACGCGGATGGAGATGAAGATAGAGGTGCGGCTATGGGGCGATCTGGCAATGACCCGCCCACAGCGAGGGATCACCATTTTTTACTCGAAGCCATACCAGACTAATCCGCAACAATTCCGAAGGGCCGGCCTTTCTTCGCCCGTTACCTTCTCGGCCATGTATGGCATCTATTGCATTTGGGCAGAAGAACCGGTCGGAAGCATTGTTAGCGAGGTCGCAATGTGGGAACCTCCGAACCATTTTGATGAGCAGGCGCCACCGCTTGATTTGATCTATCTCGGCAAGCGCGCTCAAAGAGCCCCCAATCGATGCCAGCAGTGAGCGGGGCACTATGGATTCTCATATAATCTTAAGGGCGAGCCAATTGGTTGGATCGATTCTTGCCCTGTTCGGCTCGGTGTTATTGGCTGTCGCGCCGCCTCTACCTGGCTCGGTCTGCGGTGGTCCTGGCAGCGAGGAAACCAACGGCTATCTTGCATCCGTCATTGTTTTGGCTCTGACCCTCGTCATTTTTGCCGCGACAGGCCAGCGCCGGACAAGGGCGCGTCAACGCAATTGGTTCATCCTTGCGTTGTGGCTGTTTGGGGCCTCGATCATTCTGACGCCCACCTATATTGTTGTTCGCCAAAGCCTGACAGCGCCCGTCATTGACGCTGCTCTCGGATCCGCAGCCAACAGGGCTGTGATCGGACTCTGGACGAATGCCGAAAGCCTCAAGAAGGCTCGGCATCGCGGCTTTAACAGCAGTACCGCGATGATAAGATTCTTTGGATGTGAGGCTGTCGTTCCTGAACTGTGGACGTTGCAGGCGGTCGTTGTTTCCTATCTCCTGCTCATGACGCTTTATCTTGCATGCCTGCTGGCGATCGTCACATGCCTGCTATCGATTAGCGAAGGTGTTTTCGGCCAGTTTCAGCACCTGTGATAGGCCTTTAGAGTGATCGCTTTCACGCCCCGAATCAGAATTGCAAATTCCACCATTCATGGCGTCAAAGGCGGAACGGCGGCGACGTGCACGAGCTTGTGTTGTCGGTGCCGGATGGCTATGTCACGCGCATCGGTGCGGCTGTGGCCATTCTCTTTGCCGATTCCGATGAAGCCGCCCCTCCGAGATGATTGAGCCCCCCGTTTCCGGGATGATCTCGCCCCCTGTTTAGTGGGGTCTGCAGGCGATGATTATCGTCAGTTCATTCAGGCGAGGTGTCAAGCTTTGCGCGGTAGATTTCGGCGCAGACTATCGCCGCTCAATTCGATGCGGTGGGCATTGTGGACCAACCTGTCGAGTATGGCATCGGCATAGGGTGAGCCTCCGGTGAGCCGGTTTAGGTTAGGTGGGGAATTCGCGCAAGTTACGACACAGAGGTTTCATTTGTGACGTAACAAGGTATGTATGGCCAAGGGTTGAGATTCTGACGGGTGCCGAGCGACAACGTCGATGGTCCACAGAACTGTAGCTTTCGATATTGCAAGAAGCTTTCGGCGTAGATGGTACCGTTTCGGATGTACCACGCCGGCACGACGTTCTTCCGCAGCAGATTTATCCCTGGCGAAAGAAGTTCTCGCCACCCGAATTGAAATCTCCAGAGACCGCATCGTTCATCCCGGTGTCGCTTATCGGGGCGTCGGAGAGCGTCAGCGACGGTTCCAAGAGGAGCGGTGCTCGGTCGAGGTGCAAAGACGTTGAAATCGTCCTGAGGAATGGCCGCTACTGAGAATTGCCGCTGACATGGATCTCGAGTTGTTATCGGCGCTGGCCGCCTGTGTGGAGGCAGCCTAGACTAGTCGAAACGGTCATAAAGGAGGCGCCGGCGTCTGGCGCGATCTTCGGATTGCGCGGCAAACGCGCGGATCGGATTAAGCTTCTATGGTGGGATGGCCAAGGGTACTGCCTGTTCTACATACTTTCCCTGGCCAACGGCGAAGGATGGCGTGGCACACCTGACACAGGCCCAGCTTTCCATGCTCGTTGAGGGGATCGATTGGCGCCGACCGGCGTGGACTTCGGCTCCTGGCCGAACGGGATAAGACCCTTATTTTGCAGGTAATTCCGGGCAAATTGCTGGCGGTTCACGCGCAAATCAGCTACGTTTTATGGCATGGAAACAACGCGGCTGTGTGATGGCACGCTCGAGGTTCATCTATACGCTTAAAGAAGTCGCCGGCATGATCGGCGAGAACCTCGAATTAATCGAGGAGGTGACCGCCAACTCGGACAATATCGCCGAGGGCGAACTGGTTTATGTCCGCGATGGCAGTGAAGATGGCACAAAAGGCCTGACCGAAAATGGAATTGACGACCTTCAAGCTCTTCTCGCCGACATACGGACGTGGGATGGTGGAATCCGCCAGTTCCTGGTCGATGAACAATGCGATGCCGAGATGATCGAGCGCGTCATGGCAGATGAGGTGAAGCGCGTCCTATAGCTTCGGCCGCTCGAGCAAGCGAAAATGCTTTCGCCGGACGCTCACCAAAGAACCGGACGAGCGCCTCGAGATCAGCCTTCTCTTTGTGAAGGCAGCCGCAGTCAGACGCTTTCCGATCAGTTGCGTAGTGATCATAATGGCGGAGGCCGCCAACCTTCGCAACAACGTCGATGCGCTCGCCGCCAAGTGGAAACGTCGTTCACGCAAAAAAGCCTGAACCTGCGGCCCTCGCCGAATGCTTACGCTCCTTCAGCACCGCGATAATCTTCTCTTCCGTAAATCTCTGCTTCGTAAGCGCGATTTTCTCCGCACCTTTTGCCATTGAGTGCTGTCATGCATGAGGTGTCCACTTAACGGAGGTGGACACCAAGTGATTGAGCACGATGAACAGAAACTGGCGGTGAGGCGCGTTTTGCGCAACAGACGCCGACGTTACGATGCGGCATCGAAGGAGCGCCTCGTTGCGGCCTGCCTTGAGCCCGGCGTGTCGGTATCGAGACTTGCGCTCGAGCATGGGATCAACGCTAACCTCCTTCGGAAATGGATAAAGAACGCCAAGGAGGCCGGCACTCTGCCGCCATCTTCAACATCTGCGTTTATTCCGGTTGTCGCCGCGGATCGCCGCCTGCCGATGCAGAGCAGGTCGTTGGATATGCTTGCCACGCGTGGTGAAGAGCGCCCGGCGAAACCGGAGAGGATGGACCCTTCGTTCTCTCCAGCGAAGGTGAGCGCATCACTGCCGAACGGCGTGAGGCTGACGCTGGAATGCGGTGATGCGAATGCGTTGGCGGCGATAATCGGAGCGTTGGGTGATGTTCAAGCTGGGCGCTGACCTTCAGGTCTACCTGCATCGCGAGCCGATCGACTTTCGGGCCGGCATCAACAGTCTTGCGGTCCTGGTTCAGGAGACGATGGCACTCGATCCATTTGCGCCGGCGGTTTTTGCGTTCTGCAATCGCCGTCGCGACCGGATGAAACTGTTGTTCTTCGATCGGTCGGGTTTTGTGCTGGTGCTGAAGCGGCTGGCCGAGGACAAGTTCCGCTGGCCCCGGCGTCAGGAAACGGTGATGCGGCTGACGACGGAGCAATTGCACTGGATTCTCGACGGCATCGATATCGATGCGATGGTGCGCCATCCGGTGCGGCAATACCAGGTCGCTGGCTGAGGGCTCTTGAGTTGCGCGGTTGACGCGGCGGTACGGTTCAGATTCAAGAATCCGATGAATCGAACCGGCGAACCGAGCGTTGCAGAGTTGAAGGCGCAGTTGGCGGCACATGCTGCCGAAATCGCCGCGCTGAAAGCCGAGAAGGAAACGCTCTCGCAGCGCATCGTCAAACTCGAGGAAGAGCTGGCGCTGGCGCGGCTGCATCGGTTTGCGCCGCGTAGCGAAAAACACGTTGATCGCCTCTTCAATGAAGCCGAACAGGTTGCCGATGAAGATGTCGCCGGCGGCGAAGATGGCGATGTCGTCGACCTGCCGAACACAGGGTTACCGGCGATCGAAGGCCCGACGGGAAAGAAGCGCGGCCGCAGACCGCTGCCGGAAAACCTCCCGCGCGAGCGCGTCGAGTACGACCTTCCCGACGATCACAAGGCTTGTCCCTGCTGTCATGGTCAGATGCATCGCATGGGAGAGACCGTTACCGAGCAGCTTCATATCGAGGTGAAGGCGAAGGTTCTGCAGAATGTGCGGTTCAAATATGCTTGCCGCCATTGCGACCGCACCGGGATCAACACGCCAATCGTTATCGCGCCGATGCCCCCGCAACCCTTGCCGGGCAGCATCGCCACGGCCTCGACGCTGGCCTTCGCGCTCGTTCACAAATATGTCGATGGCACGCCGCTCTACCGCCTGGCGCAGGCATTCGAGCGCGCCGGGGTTCCTGTCAGCCGTGGCGCTCTGGGTCACTGGGTGATCGGCTCGAGCGAGAAACATCTTTCCCGCATCTATGACGCCTTGAAACTGCGGCTCAGATCGCGACCTCTCATCCATGGCGACGAGACGACGGTTCAGGTCCTGAAGGAAAAGAATAGAGAGGCCACCGATACGTCGTATATGTGGGCCTATCGGAGTGGAGAGGACAGTGACGAGCCGATCGTGCTGCTCGATTATCAGCCGGGCCGCGGCCAGATACACCCGCAGACCTTCCTGGGCGATTACCGCGGCATCTTGATGAGCGACGGCTATTCCGCCTGGCGCACGCTGGAAGGCGCGATCCACCTTGGATGTATGGCCCATTCAAGACGACGTTTTGTCAATGCTCTCAAGACGAGAAACAAACCCGGCGGGCCGCCGGAGCAAGCGCTCCGGTTCTTCGAACAGCTCTACCGGGTTGAAAGGCAGGCACGGGACAAAAAGCCGGAGCACGGTGAGACGCAGGCCGACAGCATTCGCCGCTTTCGCCAGCAACACAGCGTACCCATCCTGAATGCCCTCAAGACATGGCTCGACGAAATCGCCCCGAAGGTCTTGCCGGACAGCAAGCTCGGCGATGCCGTCTCCTATACCCTGAACCAATGGGAATATCTGACGCGCTACACCGAAGACGGCAGAATGCCGATCGACAACAACCTTCTCGAACGCGATATCAGAGTTTTGGCCACCGGCAGGAAGAGTTGGCTCTTCAGCGATACCGCCGATGGAGCCAAGGCCAGCGCCGTCATTTACAGCCTCATGCTGACCTGCCGCGCCTCACGCGTCGAGCCATTAGCGTGGTTGCGCCACGTCCTCACCGAATTGCCTCAACGCACCGAAGATGCAGATATCACCGACCTGCTGCCCTTCAACTTCCCCAAAGCCTCACCGGCCTGATCAAGCCGGATGCCTTCCCATTCGAACACATTCCGTCGAAATCGCGGGCGTCAACATGCAGGGAAATGAGCGTTTACTCTGCTTCTTCATGCGTCCGTCCTTCAATAGGCCGGACTCTAATCCAATCTGGAGGAAATTACCCGTGGCAGGTCAGGTACTTCGGAGACGCTCGCGGCAATCTTGGTGCCGGACGCAAAAACGACGCGCTCGTCCGAAAGTTCGGAGATTGTCCGCGGTGCTCGCCGAGTGCCGGGTTCGCCCAAAACCAAACGCTCCTGCCGGCGGCTGCAAGGAGGTGCCAACTGCCGGTCTCAAAAGCAATTAAAGCGTCTTCAAATAGGCGATCAGGTTCTCGCGGTCTCTCGATGAAAGCACCCGGCCAATAACACCCGCAGGCATATTCTTGCCGTCACCTTCAAAGGAATGACCACGGTTGGAATTGCCGCGCTCTGAAACGTCGAACTGCGTCATACCGACCTCACATTCCAAATCGTCGATCGATGATGAGGTCTTCACGGTCAGCCCTACGCGCTCGGTATCGAACTCTGCGGGTCCGACGCAGAATGCCTTTGGCCGGTCGTCCTGTGGCAACAGAAGATCGTCGAGGGTCGGAACAGAGCCATTGTGTAAATAGGGCGCGGTCGCCCAGACGCCGTTAAGAGGACGCGCGCGATAGTGGGGCTTTATTTTGTAGACGAACCCGGGTTTTTGATCCTCAGTAAAGGCTCTGACGAGTTCGAACACTCTGGAGTTTGGGCAGTTAGAGAGGGATCCGATAATGGCGTTCTTGTCGTCCTCAGACATTGGTTTGCCGACCAGGCGCTCCTCATCTGCTATCCACTGGTCACGCAGTTTCTCCACTGCAGCCATCAAACCGACGGCGTAGGACTTTTCGAGTGTGGCGTCCGGCTGCAGACCGCAGCGTGCCAAGAAGCCTTTTGTATCAAGGCCGAGATATGCCGGTATGCTGAGAGTTCGCTCGGTCAGTATCCGCGCCTGTTCTGGGTCGGTGCCGATCACGTCGACGGGTTTTTGAACGACTTCGAAGAGTGCTTCGTTTCCCACCTGCATCCAATTGCTTCTAGACCAGAATGAGGTCGGGTCCTCCATCGGTATAGTTATATCCCGTGGTGGGCTGTTATGGCATTCGAAGCAAAGCCCCTTATAAAGTTCGCGGCCCGCCGCGATCTTTTCGGGGTCGATGTTCCAATTATTGTCGCCGGGGAAGCGGGAAGCAGCGTCTTCCCAGTCGGGCGCCTGAAGCCCCTTGAAGCCAATTTTTCCGGCGAAAGGCGATTGGGACCCTTTCAACAGTGTCTCAATCTTGTCGATCGCCTTGACATCAACCGTCGACGAAAACAGTGCATGAGAGGAATTGCCGGGTTCCGTCATTTTGATCTTGGCCGAAACGCCCATTGCCTCTCCGATATTGCGAATTGCAGAATTGGAGATGGAGGCGTCATATTGGGCCCATGTGAAATGAGGAACGTCCCAGATGGGCGGGAAGCTCACTGGTGCGGTGTGCGCGGCAAAGTTGGCGTCGAGTGCGGCTGGGCTGATGCCGCCCTCATCTAGAGAGACCGAGGGTTTGTAGCCGTTTGCAGAATCAGCCAGATTTTCGTGAAAAACTTGATTTCCGATCCGGTTGAGGGCGTCCAGCCGCCCGAAACCTTCCTCCGAATGCACTTGCTTGCGCCGATCGAGGATTGCCGCTTCTTTTCTCATCTTCCCGAATACGCTCTCCTCGCAAATCCGGGAGAGGCGGCTTTCGATGGCTTCTTGCTCTTTCGTCCGCGCGGCTCCTACCAATTCCGGTCTTTCGTCGAGCAGTGCATCGGCCAGGCGGTGCCTCCGCCAAGGAAACATTTTCGTGTAGCAGACCGACAGGCCGATGATGCGTTCTAGATTTGCGATGTCGATCATCGCCGGCGCACCGTCAATGCGAAGTTCCTTGGCCTGATAGAAGATGCGTCCGGTGTGACATGCCGCACAGGTCAATCCCAATCCATCCTCGAAACGTTCGCCTGTGGTCGGATCCGTACCGCCTTTCAGTACTGCAAATCCAACCGGGAGAACGCCATAGCCCTCGGGCGCTGCTGCGCCAGCTTCAGGATCGCAGCTCTTGTTCGGGGCGATGAAGCCGAGCCTTTCCAGATAATTGGGATCGCTGATCAACGGCCGCGAGGCAACCAGACTAAAAGGGCTAAACTCGGGACGCTCCAGCTTCTGGAACCAGGCATAGGGGATCGGAAATGTTGCTGTTCCCTGTGACGCATTATGCACCCAGGCTCGATCCTCATCCGACCAATTTTGTTTGAGCCACTCGCAGGTGCCGACCGCTCGATTCGCGAGGAGCGGCGGAGCGAGTTTTTTAGACTGAATGATCGCTTCTTTCCCAAAATACGCGAGGCCACTCCGCACCGTGTTAGGTGCGTAGCTTACGATCAGAATCGCAGCAAACGCGATCGCGAGAAAACCGAGGAGGAGCTTGAATACAGACCTTAATAATCGCAGTCGCATGGCAGCCTCCGTGACCGAACCGGATTGACGCTAGACCTTGTGTGATTACGGGATCAGCAGTTGATTGGCGGCTTTGACCACTTCATCAGTTTCGGTCGCCGTGCGGCGTGTGATCGTTGGCTTGAATGTGCCGCCTTCGAAACCCCATCCGAAGTTCCGGACGTTCCAGCGGGATCTAGGTAATACCGATACATCTACGCCGGGGATTACCGTGTCTGGCACCTTTTTGAGGAGCAGTCGGGTTTCGGTATGGCAGCTGACGCAATCAGTATTGAAGAAATGGCTCCTGGCAGGGTCGGCGATAATTTCGGTCACTTCAATGTTTCGCTCTTTGCTCGATTCTTGCCTGAGCAATTCGGCGGTCGAAACGCCCACGCGCGTATTCGGCATACGGAAGCATGTTGTTATTTCGCTTTGATTATCGGACTTCGGTTCGGGGAGAACCTGCTCGGGACCAACAAACTTCAGCAATTGTGCCTTCGCTTGACCATCGAAGGCCGGGCTGGGAACAGTCTGTACCGTGTCACTGGCCGGGTTTCGCCGCATGGCCAAAAAGATCCAAGGCTCTGGCGAAGCCTTCGGTATCCCCATTACTGCCAGCGCAGTGACTTGGCTCGCTTTGAGGTGTTTTTCCAGGATGACCTCGAGCCGGTCGCGCATATGCTGCTGGTCTGGACCGCTCAGTCCCGGGTGAACGTTCAGCGGTCCTCCCGTCTCAACTGGCGAGCCCAGTTTGCCGGCAGTCAGATCATCACGAAGCGACACAAAGTCATCCAGGAGTGGACGAAAGGCGGTCATATCCGCGTCTATGCGTGGTACTACTCTGACAGGGCAGGTTTCCTGCTGCGCTGAAGGACCGCTGGCGAAGCTGAAGATAATATGGGCCGCGCGGTCATGAACTCTAACGGCTGTCCCCGATGTGCGGGTCACCGGCTGCAGGATCAGTCGAAGTTGTGGGATTTGGCCGAACTTTGCCATGACATCGGGAGCCAAGCCTGGTGCACCAAGGTCGAGCCGGATACCGGCGACAAACCATGTATTGACGTCCTTTATTTCCGGGGGGAAGGCAATTTGGTTAGCGCCTCCGAGAGAGTCAACGATTTTGCTATCGTCGGATTCAGCGGCCGATATGAACTTACCGAAGGCTTGGTCGGACAGTAGGCGTTGACCGTTACTGTCAGTGAGATCGGCGAGCGATATGAAGCCGGACATATCGCTGCTATTGGGGAGAGGAAAGAGGATGGAGACATCATTCGCATTGATTGGCGACGGTGCCTGGGCACTGGTCGCCTGTGTGCCCATGAACAGGGCCAAGGCGAGCACAGTCACCATCCCCATTGTAATCCGCCGAAATGCGTGGCGTCGATCCACTTTCATGATGCTTCCCCCAAGCAACGTTTTCCAATGAATTTCGCGCAAAACTGCAGTGCCGAAGGCACTGGCCCGTATGAGTTTTCTATACCTGCCCATTGCTTCAAATTACGGAAACGCCCCACTGAATACGTTGTGTATTACTATGCCCTTAATTATCGAAAATGCTAGGGTGACTGCATTTTTTCCGTGAGTTTTTTTATTGAATGACGCGGAGCGTGTAGTACGCTGGTGTCATCGTTGGGACGCTCGAGCGACAAGGGTTTGAAAGGCATCTACTCCGAGCAGGGATGTTTCGTGCGTGATGGCTGCCTCCGTCTTTTGGAATAGCGTAGTTCAGCACTACAGAATGATCGTAGGTAGACGCACAAAAAAAGGGTCCCTGACGCGCAAGACTGGGTGCGCGCCGGGCCGTAGATCAAAACTTTCATTTGACAGCAGTGGGTGCGGGCCAAGTTTGGCGCTCGCCGTTCAACGCGCGTTTCACGAAGCTCGCCGGATTGTTCCAACTGCCAGCATTATTTGGAAATTGCGCGGAAATGTCGCTCGGTGGCAGATAGTCTCCGTGATCATATTTCTCGTTGTCGGCAATCGACCACGGAGGAAGTGTCTTGCCGATCGGCTTTCTAGGGCCAGCATAGCCCAGTGCAGATGAAAGTGGGACGGCTGTCGGGTCCAGTGCATGGCCGAAAAGATTTCCTGCCAGAAAGGCAAACCGGAGCACCTCGTCTTCTCTTGATGCGAGAACATGCACCGAATCCGTCTTTGAGAAGGAGTCTGCATATTCCTTTTCCAGGCATGTGCGCTCGATTGCTGCCGCCAGCAGACACGCAGATCTCGTTTCACGCTCGAGTCCTCTGATCGTCTCGAGGACCACCCGGGCTCCCAAGCTATGGCTCACGAAGGAAATGCTTGCCGCCCTCGCTAATTTCCTGTTGCAGAATTTGGCCAGATAACGGCCAACATCGCTCGCCGTCGGCTTTTCGACCGGATAGCTGATAAAACCAGCCTTGGAATCTCCCGGCCAGAGAATTCCAACGAAAACGATGTTGGGTGGCAGTTTCAACACATGCTCGAATCGGGACAGAGTACAGACTGCTTCTGATTGACTGTTGTTATAGCCATGCACGGCAAATAGGATTTCTTGGCCGGCGACGACGCCTGTAAGCTTGCTGATGTCTACCCGGCGAAGCTTGAAGTCGTTAGTGCTGTTCCACGCGATTGGGTCAGTCAGAGTACCACCACCAACCGGCAGTTTGCGAAAGCTTAGAAACATCGACATGGCTCACCGCCTAATGGCTTTGAAAGCCGCAACCGAAGTCGAAATTGCGGATGTCAGGTCCTTCGCAATGGGAGCCATCGGAACGGCAATCAGCCCGACGGCCAACCCGATCAGGAAAACGCTCTGATCGAACTTTTCATAGTACGTCCAGGCACCTATTTCCGCCAGCACGATGGCGGCAACCGCGGCCGCGCCGCGCGCGCTATTGCGATACTTCTGATCAGCTCGTTCGAATGCCGCATCCATCCGAGCGTCGACCACCGCATCAAACCGGGCAAGGAGCGCAAGCTCAGCCTCGCTCAAGGCTTCGACTTTCTCGACTTTCGCCGCCACTGCCTTCAATTCTTGCGGCTCCACGATCTTCGTTGCTTCCGCCAACGTCTCAGCCGTGTCGGACGTCATGCCCAGTCTGATCAAGCCTTTGACGGTGGCTTTCTGATCCGCCTTGTCTATGCCATTTAACCAGTTCGCTTTCGCCAGTTCGAACGGCTCAGTCTCGTTCACGAAAGCTAAAGCAGACTTGAACGGCTGCAGGGCGTCCTCAATGAAGCCGAAACCGACATTGGAAATTCCGCCACGAAACACCTTCGATGTATCGACAAGTCCATACGCCGCCGTCCCAATCGCGGCTATGGAAGACAGGGCAACCGTCAGGTCGGTGAAGTTCATAGCCATGCGCTGACCCATGTGTTCGGCATTGGAACTGATTGTCGGACATGCTTATTCACTCCGCAGAAATGAAAAATTCCACGGTCACAGATGACAGTGCAGTTTACCGCCGTTGCAAGGCTTAGGCGCATCGATTGCCACCTACAGACAGCGGTTCAAGTAGACTCAGAAGATCGTGTCGTGTCGAAGATCACAGCAGCCTCCTTAAAGCCTTAAGCACGCGCACCTACGCGGGACTAAGAAGCAAAGTCCAATTTACAAATGCTGAGAGGTGAGTGAGGGAGTTCAAGTATCTCTAAGATTTCCTCACTCAAGCGACAATCTTTCATTCGGGATTTCGGGGATCACACCTTTCCCACTCAAACCGTAAACCCGTGCAGCACGTCTGTCAGCCCTTTCGCGGACCTAGAGACCGTTTCGATGCGCGTTTTGTATTTCAGTATGCCAATACGTCGCAGTTCCTCCACAGGTCTCCGTGATGCAAGCGCCGTGCTCATTTCTGCGAATGTGCCGCGGCCCTGATGCAATATATCCATGATCCAGAGGGCGACCTCCCAGTTCGAACCGTCGAAACCGGGCACCTTCGTCTTTGCTCGCGCCAGATTTTCTTTCGCCTGAGCGATGAAGACCGCAATCTGAAGTTCCTTAGCCTTCGGGTCGAGCCGCAGCCAGTTCATCAGTCGAGCCGACACGGAAAGTTCGGCCTCGTCGATTGCTGCCGGCGACGCATTGAGATAGTTCATTAACCTCGCTAGCTGCTTTTCCTTCTTCCCATTGGGTCGGGTAACAAGCACCGGCTCTTCAAGATCGATGAAGCCCGTGTCCGATTTCAAGTGGATTGTGCTGTCGCCACTTCCATTTCCGCGCAGCGAAAGCTCCGGGAAATGCCGGTCGGCTTCAGGCAATGCTAGGAGTTGGCGGAAATAGACGACAAAATTCTGTGCGGGCGTATGCGCCGCGAGTTGCGGCGCGCCAAACGTAAACGCCGCGCGATCATACGTGTTGATCGTCGCGAAGCGGGCGCCGCCTTCCGCTGAGAGGGTCGGCTCGATGAAATGAGCCCATTTGCCGAATGCCGTCGTATAGTCCTGGCCCTTATAGACGCCGAAACGCATGCTGTCTTTGATGGCGCTCTTCCCCTGGAAAAGCCCGGCCCGCGTCATGTCGTCGGTATACCTCGTGACCGAACCGATGATGAAGCGCTCGCCGGATGCCGTCGTTGCAAAAAACGATTTGCCTGACTGCGAGATGTTGGCAATTGCATCAAAATCCGCGGGAGGGGATGGAAGGGTTAGCGAGCGTGATAACGCGAGCCTGTTTGTCTTATGGAAGCTGTCGGTATCCTGCGCGCTTGCCGTGATCGGAAATGGCAATCCCAATGCTGCGGCTGTGGCGGGTCCCACGACCCCGTCCACCTCCAGCCCGTGAGACACTTGGAACGATAGGACGGCGGCTGCGGTCATCGGTCCGAATTCACCATCAATCGGCCCTGGATCGATGGCTTTGCCAAGCAGGGCCTTCTGAAGTGCCAGAACGTGCGGACCCTTGAAGTTAGGGCGTCTCAACCAAAGAAGGCCCTTCGGCGGGTTCGAATCCGGTTCAGCTGTTGGCGCCGTCTCGGTCGGCAGGTGCGACCCGTATTCAACGCCCGGCAGCAGACAGCCGATTGTCCATGATCGAGACTTGGCACCCCCGAAGATGTTCACGCCGAAGGCTGCGCCGCGCGCCTCCAGGGTTCGCTCGTCGTCGCCGATGGCGAATGCAACATGACCGATTTTGCCCGGCGTAGGTGCTCGGATCAAAGCTGCGCCCGGTATTTTCAAAGCATCCTGCCAAGAAATGACATGGCCAAATTTCTTCGAATCGGCATACCAATGACCGGAATAGGGCTCGGCGCTTGCCGGCTTCTTCGCGCCGCCCGCTCCGAAAATCAATCCGTAGGCCCGATATGAGCACCAAGAGGCGAACTCTGCACAATCCCAAGGACCTTGCCAGGCCGGGTTATCCAAAGGAACCACGGCGCCAAATACATATTTCTGCCCAACCTTGGTCGAGCCGATGTCGATGATATCTTGGCCAATGTACAGCATGCCGCCCCCGAGTATCCGACACAATGTTCGTTAAGACTGATGACTTGCGCAGCCGGTCTCCGGTCCGGTTGCCACTGATGATTCTTGGTTCACCTCCGGCACTGTCAGTTCTGGATGAGACGCGATAAACTAGAATTTTGACTCGCCTACATTAGCATGGTTGCACTTATAAACAAGTCGTAATACGTTTGGCGCTCTACCCAGGAGGGCAATTCAATGGGGGACAAAGTGGCCAAACGTGATTCGGCTCCTTCCAAGACAAGCGCGGAACCGGCGGCACGGCAGGGCTTTGAAAGAGAGGACATTGAGGCAACGCTGGAGGCGAGGAAAGTCGTAGCGTCGCCGGAGCCCGAGCCGGCAGACGCATCGGTATCTAGCGAGCCCGATGAGGAAATTCGAATAGCCAACCGCAGGCTCAGGCTGAAGCCCAGAACGCTTGGGAACCGATACCTAAATGTCTTGCCCGACCTGCCCGACATCCGCGACCGGTTCTACTTTCCCACCCTCCGGGCGCTTCCCGGCAGCATCTATCCTTCGATCGCCTTCCCCGTTCGGGATCAGGGGGACTCGTCCTTTTGCACCGGTTTCGCTCTTGCCCACGTTATTGACGTTCTCACACACAGAGAGACGCTTGCGACGAGGCCACTTCAGGTGAGCGCACGCATGCTCTATGAGATGGCGAAGCGAAACGACGAGTGGGCCGGCACTGCTTATGAGGGCTCAAGCATACGTGGAGCACTCAGTGGATTTCATCGCAACGGCGTGTGCCGGTTGGACCTATCTCCAGATGGGAGCAATGGAGAATGGGTGTTGTCCTACGAGATGAACAAGGACGCTCGCGAAAACAGGTTAGGAGCCTACTACCGGCTTCACCCCGACCTGTCCGATTTCCACGCGGCGCTGGATGAAGTCGGCGTGATCTACGCATCCGCTCAAATTCATGAAAACTGGAAAGAGCCAGTCAATGGCCAGATCGCGCCGGGGGGTGGTCTTATTGGGGGGCACGCCTTCGCGATTGTTGGCTATGACGCGACCGGTTTCTGGATCCTGAACTCATGGGGACCCTCGTGGGGTAATGGCGGTATTGCACATTGGCTTTATGAGGACTGGGCGGCGACGCTGATGGACGCCTGGGTGCTGCAACTGGGCGTTCGAGCTCCCACGGCTTTCAGCGCGATGCCCCGCGGCGCCCCGTCCGCGGCAACGATCCCTCAAGCCAAGGCCGCTCCCAACAGAAGCGACATCGTCGGCCATTTTATCAACATCGATGATGGCCGCTACGTGGTCAATGGCCGGTATGCATCTCCCACTCTTCTTGAAATGCAGGAGACGGTGAAGCGCCTGACCGACCCCACAGCAAATCAAGGGGCCGGGTACGACCATCTCGTTATATACTGCCACGGCGGGTTAAATTCCCTCGATGACGAGGCCAACCGCATTGCGACATGGAAGCGGCACGATGTCTTTGGCCGCAACGGAGTTTACAACTTCCATCTCATGTGGGGATCGGGTTTTTTCGATGAAGCTTTTGGCGCTTTGTCCCAGTCACAGTCGGGCCGAGCCGCCGGCTGGATCACGGACTTTCTTTTTGAAACGGGGCTTGGCAAGGCGCTTGGCAGCAGGGCCTGGCGAAACATGAAGCAGGATGCCGTCGCCGCATTTGATCGCAACGGCGAGTATAATGGCGGCACCTTTGGGCTGAAGCCACTTTTGCAAGGTGTTGTTAAAGCGAAGAAAAAACGACCAAAAGTACACCTCGTCGGTCATAGCGCGGGGTCAATCGTTCTCGGCGAGTTGTTGGCAAATTTGGATCAATTTGAGATTCAAGACCTTGAGATTGCCAGCATTCACCTTATGGCGCCCGCTTGTACGACGGACTTTTTCGAAAGGCGATATGAACCATTTCTGCAACGAAAGGGGGCATGGAAGCTCGCGGATAAGATCTATCTGTACCAGATGCGTGACTCGCTGGAATTGGCCGATACCGTGGCGGCCGCGGGTCTACCTGGGTACGGTCGATCGCTTCTGTATCTCGTTTCACGAGCCTATGAGGATAAGCCCAATATGCCCTTGGCCGGGATGGAAAAGTTCTCTAGCCAGCTTCCGAGATCAGATTTGTTGGAGATCGACCGTTCAAAGAGCGCAACGACGGAATCGACCACCCACGGCGGGTTTGACAATGACGCAGCGACGATGACGACGATCATGGCGCGGATTACCGGAAGCAAGTTGCGGAAGCCGCCTATGGAAGAGGAGCTTGTCGGATATTGAGCCGACGGCGTGTGCGTATAACGGATCTTTTAAAATTGAGGTTAATTGGAGGAGCCCAATGAAGCCTGTGCTTGAAACTGCCAATGCAGTAGCTGCTCAGGTGGTCAGGTTAATTGCGGGAGAAAAAGCAGACCCGTTCTGGGACAGGGTGGTCGTAGCCTTTACCGATGGGACGGCTGCCCGAGATGTCAAGAAGGCACAAGTTGATGGGGCGGCGGCTAAAGCGCAGACGAGGTTTGAGGCCAGCGCGCTCAATGAGGGCGAAGAGCTTCAGGGTATGCCTCATCTATCCACCCGAAGAACCTGGCCGAACCGGCCAATGAATCCCTACCAAGGGGCATGAAATGGGCAGCTTTGTCACTGGGATCGATGTTCTCTTCAAGATAAGTCTTGCCGTGATTGCTGCCTATGTCAGTTATCAATTCAGTGCCCTCAAGCAGCAGAACGATGACATCAAACTCGTTGTCGAGCTGGCGTTCGATGGAGAAGCCCGCACAGCCACCGCTGGTGTCGTGTTGGCAGGGAAGTATGCCGAGCAGGAGCGTATCCCAGCGGAGCTCTATGCTTCGATCGTTGCATCTGCCAATTCCAGTGGCAATGCCGCTCTTCGGGAGACTGCGAATAATAGCGCAGATGCAGTCGCGCAGACGAACGAGGTCGTCGCCCAACAGGTGACGCAGGCACTGGAAGCTCTTCCTGTCCGCGTCTATTTCCACATCAGTCGAGAAGTCGACCGCGCGAAAGCAGGAGAGATCGAAGACTTACTGCAGGAGCAAGGCAGATCTTTCAGCTCACAGTCCGTTATTGTGCCGGGTATTCAATTCATCAATCAGCCGAAGAGCCAAACTGAGGTGCGCTGCTTCAAGAAAGAGGAATGTGCCGCTTTGGGCGGCAAGTTGGTTGAATTCCTCGACGGGGTTGGGATGCAGGCAAAGCTGGTTGACCTGAGCGATCGATACGGAACGTCAAAAAATATCCGGCCAAACCATTTCGAAATCTGGTTCGCGGCTCTTTCTTGAGAAACTCGAACCGAGTTCTGGCTTCCGCGACGAATTGGGCAAGGGAGGAAGCAATGTCTCCAAGTGCGGGTGACACTTTGAGTTCAATGTTGCCTCGTTGGTCGAACGCAAGAGCCGCTACACCCTTGTGTTTTCAAGAGCCCCCGGGTGACTGCGCAATGCTCCGTCACGTCACGAACGACGGTGTTCTCGTTCTGTGCTGCGAAAGTCGCATAATGTATCACCTGGAACCAACCAGCTGTACACGCAACGTTAGCTGACTTTGCACCGCCACGAGATGATGCCACCACACCTACGGCTGATGCGACACGATCCCATGACAGGCAAGATTCAGCAACCACCACAAACCTGATATACTCCCGTGGGCGGCCGTCCGGAGGGAGGCAAAGCATGAGCGATCAAACAGTGCGCATATTGCTTGTCGAGGATAACCCGCTTCACGCGAAGTTGATCCAAAGACTGCTCGACACCGAAATGCAGTTGCGCAGCGAGGTCGTGTCCCTGGATCGCCTGGCCGATGGGCTTGCACAGCTTCAGCTGGGCGCGACTGATCTGGTGCTGCTCGATCTGATCCTGCCCGATAGCCAAGAGCTGGAGACGCTGTTCAGGATCCGATCGGCTGCCCCGGATGTCCCAGTGGTGATCCTGACGGGACTCGACGACGTGAAGCTCGCGTCGCGAGCGGTCGAGGCAGGTGCCAGCGATTTTCTCTTGAAGACCCGGCTCAACGGCATCGCGCTCGACCGCGCCATCCGCTACACGCTGGCGCGCAAGCGCGCTCATGGCGGCGAGTGGGATTCACCGATGTTCCGCCTCGCTCAGCAACAGTTCCTGAAGGCCGCCCAGATCATGAATCTGGACGACAACATCCGCCAACGGCTGCTGTTCCCGCAACGCACCCAGGTAGTTTCGTTCCCCTTCTTCCGCGACGATCGCGCGCAGGTCGAGACCGTCTTCGGCTACCGGGTGCAGCATGTCCTGACGATGGGGCCGACCAAGGGCGGCATCCGCTACCACGAGGATGTCGATCTCGGCGACGTGGCGGCTCTGGCGACCTTGATGACCTGGAAGTGCGCGCTGATGCGGTTGCCCTTTGGCGGCGCCAAGGGTGGTGTGCGCGTCGACCCTACCATTCTTACGAAAAGCGAACTGCAGCGGCTGACCCGGCGCTACACGGCCGAGATCATCGACATCATCGGGCCTGACAAGGACATTCCGGCGCCCGACATGGGAACCGACGAGCAGGTGATGGCCTGGGTGATGGACACGTACAGCCAACAGGTCGGCCACGCGGTTCCGGCGGTGGTCACTGGCAAGCCGGTCGTGCTCGGTGGCTCGCTCGGGCGCAAGGAGGCGACCGGGCGCGGATTGGTTTATGTCATCGAAGCCGCGGCCGAGACGATCGGGCTGGATCCGGCCAAATCGACCGCCGTCGTTCAGGGGTTCGGCAATGTCGGCAGCTTCGCGGCGCGCTTCTTGGCCGAGGCGGGCGTCAAGATCATCGCTGTCAGCGACGTCTCGACAGGGCTCTACAACCCCGGCGGTCTGACAGTGGGTGCACTCTTGGAGTATGTAGCCAAAAACCGGGTGCTGGCGGGCTTTCCCAATGCGGAGCCGATCTCGAACGCCGAGCTTCTCGAACTGGAATGTGATGTCCTGGTGCTGGCGGCCCTGCAAAATCAGGTGACCGCCGAGAACGCTGAGCGGATCAAGTGCCGGTTGCTCGCCGAAGGCGCCAACGGCCCCACCACGCTGGAAGCTGACGAAATCCTCAATGAGCGTGGAGTGCAGATCATCCCCGACATTCTCGGCAATGCCGGCGGAGTGACCGTTTCCTATTTCGAGTGGGTGCAGGGTCTGCAGAACCTGACCTGGACGCTCGAAGAGATCAATCACCGGCTCAAGGCGATCTTACTCGATGGTTTCGGGCGCACGCGCCGGCGTGCGGAAGATGACCAACTGGATTTGCGTACAGCTGCCTTGATCGAGGGGATCGCCCGCGTCACGGAAGCCAAGCTGCTGCGGGGTTTATTCCCATAAGGAGCCTGAACATCCCACCCGGATGCGGAGGGATCTAATGACCAAGAATACCGACATTGCATCCGGCACCGAGCAGGCACTTGCGGAGGAGCTAGAAGTTGCCCGGGCCGCACAGGCGCGGGCAGAAGCGGCGCGCGACAGTCTCTTGGACGGCATCGAGTCCGCTTTGGAAGGATTCGTTCTTTATGACGCCGACGACCGAATGGTCGCATTCAACTCGCGCTTTGAAAAGCTGTTTGCCCCCAGGGTGGCGATCGGAATGCGCTTCGAGGACCTGATACGCTCCGCTGTGGAGCATGGGTTGGCCCCAGTTGGCGAGCTCAACGTGGAGGAGTGGGTTGCGCAACGAATGGAGCGGCACCGCAATCCGGGTCCGCCATTCAAGCTCAGGCTCAACAATGGAATGTGGATTCGCATCAGCGAAGGCCGAACCCGCGATGGCGGCCTGGTGGGCGCCTATACCGACATTACCGAACTGGAGGAACAGCGCGAGCATCTCGAGGAACTGGTCAAGACGACCGAGGCTGCAACCGAGCGAGCCAAAGCGGCGCAAAGGCAACTGCTCGACGCAATCGAATCGTCACTGGAGGGTTTCGCCCTCTATGACGCCGATGACCGATTAGTTGTCTACAATTCGCGCTACCGAGATTTCTTTTCAGGGCCGGAGCGTGCCGTCCTTCCTGCCGAACCATTTGCCGTCGAAACGCCGGGCACGCCGTTCGAGCTGGTGATCCGTACCTTTGCGGAAAGCGGCCTGTCGCCACTGGACGGCCAGACGGTCGACGAGTGGATTGCCCAGCGCCTCGAGCGCCACCGCAATCCGCGCGGACCCTTTAATTTGAAGCACAAGGACGGGACCACTATCCGCGTCAGCGAGCGCAAGACCAGCGACGGCGGAACGATATGTGTCTATTCCGATATCACCGAGCTTGAAGAGCACCGCCATCGCCTGGAGGTCCAAGCGCACGGTCAAGCTGGAGCGGCGGACGGAGCAACTACGCAAGTCGCGTGAGGAGCTTGAGCGCGCACGCGACGCGGCCGAGCAGGCGAGCATCGCCAAGAGCGAGTTCCTTGCAAATATGAGCCACGAGATCCGCACCCCGATGAACGGCGTGATCGTCGCGGAACTGCTCGAAGGCACCGAGCTTTCCGAACAACAGCGAAGATATGTCTCGATCATTCTCCATTCCGCCGACACGCTGATGGACCTGATCAACGACATTCTAGACTTCTCTAAAATCGAGGCCGGGAGATTGGAGCTCGAGGCGATCCCGTTCGTGCTGCGCGACACGTTGGGCGATACGCTGCAAACGCTCGCCAAGCGCGCCGCCGACAAAGGCCTCGAGCTTGCCTGCCATATCCCTCCCGAGGTGCCGGACCATTTGGTCGGTGATCCAACAAGGCTCCGGCAGATCATCGTCAACCTTGTCGGCAATGCCATCAAGTTCACAGAGAATGGTGAAGTGGTGGTCGATGTCACGCTGGAAGGGCAGAAGGACGACGGGACACGCCTTCAGTTCCAGGTGCGCGACACCGGCATTGGCATCCCGGAACCACAGCAGGAGCGAATATTCGAGGCTTTCGCCCAAGCCGATACATCAACGACGCGGCAATACGGCGGCACTGGCCTTGGGCTGGCGATCGCTGCGCAACTTGCCGAGAAGATGGGCGGGCGCATGCAGCTCGAGAGCACGCCAGGCGCGGGCAGCGTCTTCACATTCGCTGCCGATTTTGGGCTCGCGCCGGAGGAAAAGAAGGCGCGTCCCCTGCGCGAGGCAGAACTACGCGGTCGGCAGGCCCTGGTGGTCGACGATAACGCCACCAATCGCCAGATTCTCGAGGAAATCGTCGTGAACTGGGGCATGATTCCGATCGTCGCCCCGGACGGCGTGGCGGCGCTCAACGCCCTTGAACGGGCTTCCGGTGCTCCGCCGGACCTCGCGCTTCTCGACCTGATGATGCCTGGAATGAGCGGGTTCGAACTTGCGGCTTGCATGCGGCTCCGCCCAGGTCTCAAGGAGATGCGGATCGTCATGATGTCGTCGGCGGGCCGGCCAAGTGACGAGGCGCTGCTGCGCAGACTGGATGTCTCCAGGTTGCTGGTAAAGCCTGTCAAACAGTCCGATCTCCTGAACGCGATCACCGACGCCCTTGGGGTCTCGATGCGGGAAGACGAGGGTGAGGGCCACGCCAGCGCGGCGCACCTGCGGACGAGCCCGGGGCTCACCGTGCTGCTTGCCGAGGACGGGGCGGTCAACCGGCAGGTCGCAGTTGATCTTCTGACGAAACGCGGGCACCGGGTTGTGGCCGTCGGGAATGGCCAGGAGGCAATTGAAGCGGTCGAACGCGGCAATTACGATTTAGTGCTCATGGACGTGCATATGCCGGTCATGGACGGGCTCGCCGCGACCGCCGCAATCCGGGCGCTCGCTCAGTCCGGCAAGGCTCGTGTGCCGATTGTCGCGCTGACCGCCAGCGCGACGGCTGCCGATCGTGAGCGCTGTCTCGCGGCAGGAATGGATGGCTATGTCACGAAACCATTTCGCGCCGCCGAGTTGTTCCGCGTCGTCGAACAATATGACCCGATGCGGGTTCCGCTTCCCGAAGAGCAGGTAACCGCCGTCCTTACGCAGCCGGCGGCTGCCGACGCGTCGGTGCTGGATTGGGAGCGTGCCCTGCGCAATCTCGATCGGAACGAGGCACTCTTGCGCGAATTGGCGGCAATGTTCCTCATCGAGTATCCGAAGCTGATCGCCGCTCTCGACGCGGCGTATGCCAGCGGCGATGCTGCGGAGTTGCGGCGTGCAGCCCACACCTTGAAGGGCTCGGCGGACGTGGTCGGCGCCGACGGCGTCGTGACGGCAGCACAGCGGCTTGCAGATTTGGGCCGCGAAGGAAATCTTGCGCCCGTTCCAGAGGCACGGCGCGCACTGAAAGCCGAGCTAGATCGCCTTGAGCCGGCACTCCAGCGAGCGATGTTGGACGCCGAGTAAAGCGCTCCTACTAGATGGAGCGGGCAGTCGCTGGATTCGGCCTAAAGCTTATTCGCGGACCCTGTCACATGTATACGGGTGATGGAGACCCGCAGGTCACTCGCATTCCGCGTCAACGACTTGTGAGGGCTCATGAAACTTTGATCCCCCGGGCGCGCAAGCTCCTTTTTCCATCCGTCAACGATTGTACCAGTCGCTCACACGCCGCTTGTATGTGCGACCTGGTTAGCTCGACCGCATGATCGACGCGCCCCCGACGCAACGCGTCCAAAACGGCGCGATGTTCGCTCCAGCCTTGATTGGACGCGCTGATCTCGATCCAACGCACCCGCAACAATCGTGTCATGCAGTCGCTGATGCCCCTGGTGATGAACTCATTCTTGGCCAGTGAACCGATCTTCAAGTGGAAACGGCGAGCGGCATCGTCGTTTTCCTCCTGTGTTGACGATGGGGTGACCGAATTCAAGATTGCCTCTATTTCCGCAAGGTCCGACGGCGTGATCATGGGCCCACCGATTTCGAGTGCTGCAACCTCCAACACCTCTCGGTAGGTGAAGAGCTGTTTGATTTCATCAAGATCTATTGGCGGCACGATCCAACCCCGCCCTTGCCGTGCAACGAGCCCCTCGGCTTCCAAGCGAAACAGCGCTGTGCGGACAGATGTTCTGGAGGTTTGAAGTTGGCCCTCGAGCCAGCGCTCGGTGAGGCGCTCTCCGGGTCCGATATCCATGTCCAAAATCATTCTGCGAAGCCGGTCCTCGCCCATCTGCGTTTGCGTCAACAAGATTTCCTCCTTGTTCTGCGTTGACAACCGAAGCTCGGCCATCTTATGTACTCCAAATTGGTATACCAAAACGGAGGATTTGTCGTGCCAAAAGTTAGCATTCTTGCTACAGGCGACTCCATGCTCACGCAACGCATCTCGCGCAATCCCGACGGCGATTTCCTCGCCCTCGTCGACATGCTGCGCAAGACCGATGTCACCATCACCAACGTGGAAATGGTCTTTCCCGGTCGCGGCAGGATGGCGTCGACGACAATGCATGGCATCCCGTGCGGCGTGGAGCCCGAGTTGCTTTCCGAGTTCGAGTGGCTGGGCGTCGACATTTATGGTCTGGGACATAACCATGCGACCGACTACGGGGTTTCCGGGCTGGTATCCTCGATCGAAGCTCTCGAAGCGCGCGGTCTGACCTACGCCGGAGTGGGGCGGACATTGCAGGAAGCGCGCGCTCCTCGTTACTTTGATGCGCCAGGATGCCGGGTGGCCTATATTGCCGCCGGCTCAAGCAACGCCAGGCTCTGCCTCGCTGCGGATCCGAGCGTCGGTGACGTCGGACGCCCGGGAATTGCGCCGGTCCGAGTGCAGAAAACCCACTACATCCAAAAGGAACGGTTTGCGGAACTCCGCGAGATTCTTGCGGAGGCAGGTGTCAATGTCGAAGCGAAGGGGACCACTGCTCCCGGCATCCATTTCCCCTATCCCGACAAGAACGTCTACGACCCGCCGCCGCCCGGCGGATTTGCCGTGGAAGGCGTCAATTTTGCGCCAAGCGATGCCTCGCGAGTTCAGACCGACGCTCTGGAACGTGACGTCACGGCACTCGAGGCCTCGGTATCCGAAGCATCTCGTCAGGCAGACCTGGTCTTCGTTGGCCTCCACTGCCATGAAGGCCTCGGTGGGCGCTGGAACAGTGAGGTTCCAGCTGAGTTCCTGCAGCCGCTCACGCATCGGCTTATCGACGCTGGCGCGCACGGGATTTTCGCCCACGGGCCGCATATGTTGCGCGGTCTGGAACTCTATGCCGGCAGGCCGATTTGCTATTCTCTCGGCAACTTCATTTTCAATGTCGAGACCTTCTCCTCCTTCCCGCTGGAGGTCTACGAACAGCAAGGCATGCCACTTTCCTCCACGCCGGCCGATCTCTTCGACGTCGTGACGGGCTATGGTGCTCAGCCGAAATTCTGGGAGTCGGTTGTCGCACGCTTCACATACGAAGACGGCGTACTCGCCGACAGCGAATTCCACCCGATCACACTGGGACGAGATACGCCACGAAGCCGCAGGGGCTGCCCGCAGCTGGCATCGGCCGAGGACGGCGAACGCATCCTTGCCCGCCTGAACGAACTATCGAAACCGTTTGGTGCTGACTTGGATATCGTTCGCGATGGCGACCGTTACGTCGGCAAGCTTAAGGTGGGAGCCTAAAATACAGTTTTCCTGAAGGTTCTACGGCGGCGCGACAGCGCCGCCTAGACGTACATCATTTGCGCGGCACACAACGTCGGGATCTTCTCCGGCGTGCATAGCTGTCGCAATCTCGTGCTTTTCGAAGCAGTTTGGCAACATGCGGTCGAGCGAAAGAACGACCCTGGCCGCCCCCAACCGCGCTTCCGGCGTTGAAATTCGAAGCACTTCGCATGTGAGCCCAGGCCCGCGCGGGCCGTCGCGACCGTTTCCACGCCAGTTATTCCAGCAGATCCTGAGTGGATGACACGCTGCCGCATCAGCAATTTCTGCCGGCGAGCGAGCATTTCATCCGCCTCGTTTGACAAACGCCAATTTCCCCATTGACAAATAAAAATATACAGGCAAACTGATGATTATATCAGTCAGACTGATTAGTTTTCGCAACACGTCCTCGGGAGGAATACCGTGACGACGACAGCTTTCGCTCGGCCGCAAACGCCCGAAGGTGGACTCGACCCCATCGATGTCAAAGTGATCGACACTGATGTTCACGTTGAGCCACGTTCTTTCGAAGAACTTATCGATTACATGGACGCTCCGTGGAAAGACCGTACGCTGAAGGCGCGAGTCCCGTTCAGGCGCGCAGGCTTCACCACCTTCGATGTGGCAGGCCGGATGGATGCCTATCCGACGACCGGCGACCTCGGCTCGGATCCGGACATGGTTGCGGGACATCTTTTCCAGGACGACCCGATTGACTACGCGATCCTGCTACCCTGGAGCCTGCGCGGCTTCACGGTCGATCCGGCCCTGGACACCGCCCTGGTGAAGGCCGTCAACCAGTGGCTCTCAGAGACCTGGCTGTCGAAGTACAACACCGAGAACCGGTACGTCGGATCGATCTCGGTTTCCGTTGAAGATCCGATCGGCGCGGTCAGGGAAATCGAGAAGTGGGCCGGGCATCCGGGCTTCCGGCAGGTGGCGATCAGTCACTACGGTCCTCGGCCGTTCGGCCATCCGATGTACGACCCGATCTGGGAAGCAGCCGCGCGCCACGGCTTGCCAGTGTCGATCCACTTTAAGGGCGGCGCTACGCAGCCGCTGGGATGGACGTCGACAGGGCCGCTGCAGTATTTCGTCGAATATCATTCGTTGATCGCGCCCATGGCCTACGCCACGCACATGGCGAGTTTCATCTGCAATGGCGTGTTGGACCGTCATCCGGGCCTGCAGTTCCTGTTCTTGGAAGGCGGTTTTCTTTGGTATCGGCCGTTCATCGACCGGATGACCCGCCACTGGCAGAAGACGGGACAGGAATTCTCCGCCGCCAAGACGCCGCAGCAATATGTGCTCGACCACTTCCGCTTCGCGACGCAGCCCGTCGAGGAGGCGACCGATCCGCAGCACATCGCAACGCTGTTCGAGGAGGCCGACGCCGGTGACCTTTTGATGTTCTCCAGCGACTATCCGCACTACGACTATGACCCGCCGAGCAAAGCGCTTCCGCGGGCGTTGGACGACGAAGCCAAGAAAAAGATCATGGCTGGTAACGCGTTGGATTTCTTCAAATTGCCAAAGACACGTCCGGCAGACCGGTTCGATCGTAAGGAGGGTCGGGTATGATTATCGACTGCGCAGTTCATCCCGTACTCGAGAGCGAGCGGTTCAACGAGTTCGTCGGCGGCCCGTGGAATTTGCGGCAGCTGCCAACGCTCTTCGGCGAAAAATATGGAGCGCCCTTCGACCAACTGGCGGTACCCGCGGAACAGGCTTCGAGCCCGTCGGCGGTGGCCAGGCAGATGCGAGAAGCTGGCATTGACCTTGCGGTCCTTTGCCCGACGACGTTCGGCTACTGGCCCAACCCGCATCAGGCAATTGCCGTCGCCAACGCCGCCAATCGAATGCTCGTCGAGGATTGGTTGAATGCTCCGGAATCCGGCAAATCATTCCTTGGCTCCATTCGCGTGGCGATGAACGATGTCGATGCGGCCTTGAAGGAAATCGATCTTTGGGCCGATGATCCTCGCTTCGTGCAGATCGTGGTACCCGCACGTGCTTTGGCGACCTATGGCGAACAGCGCTTCTTCCCGATCTGGCGGGCCGCGGCAGAACGTGGGCTTTCCGTCTTTATCCACGACGATTTGTCGGCCGTTGTCGAGCCGCCGCCGACCCAGGTCGGCTTCCCAAGCTTCTATGCCGAGATCCACGCGCTTCGCCCATTGTCGGGCATCGTCAATCTCACCAGCATGATCGTGTCCGGCGTGTTCGATCGCTTGCCTGAGCTTCGCGTGGTGCTTGGCGACGTCAGCGTCCATGAGGCGAGGGCGTTGGCAATCCGAACGTTTAAGGATTGGCAATCCGACCGCGTCGAGGTCCCGTGGATGAAAAAGGATCCGACGGAATACTTCGAAAGCAATGTTCGCTTCGTCTACCAGCCCGAAGATGAACTTTCTCCACACAGCCACCGCGCGACCGGTACGCTGGGTGGTGACAATTCCTCGCTCGTGGTTTTTGGTAGCCGCCACCCGTACTGGGATGGCGTCAGTCCGCATCAGATGTTCCCCACGTGGCCGGAGAACGAGCGGTCCCGTTGTTTCGCCGACAACGCCCTCAAGTTCTACCCGCGCCTTAAGGGGCTGGTTTCGGCCGAGTTGGCCGTTTGAGCATCCACGATTGAACACGGGATTAAGAACATGCGGTACGTAGTGGGAGCAGTCGCCGATATTCCGCCCGGCGCCTCGACGATTGTCTATCCGGACAAGGTGAAGAGTGGGATCGGCGTTTTCAACATCGGTGGAGAGTTCTACGCGTTGAAAAACACCTGCCCGCACATGGGCGGCCCGCTCTGCAAAGGCAGGGTCCGGGGCACGACCGACGCCGACGTTTCGGATGAAAATCGTGTCGCCATGCATTGGGTTCGCGACGGCGAAATCATCGCTTGTCCCTGGCATCATTGGGAATTCGACATCAAGACAGGGCGCACGCTGTTTGAATCAAGGCAAAAGGTTCGAAGCTATCCCGTCACGGTCGAGCCGCCAGAGGTGCTTGAACGCCTGAAAGCCGGGGTCGAGACGGTCCCGGTGTCGATCGACGGAGCGACCGTCGTGCTGGAGATCTGATCGGACTGCCCGATGTTCGCGCGCAGAGGAGTGCGCGCGAACATCGGCCACAACAGAACTTCGCCTGAACATTGAGGATACGTCGATGTCTGAGAGAGACTTCGAACTTGTCGTCACCTGTGTGGAGCAGGTGGCCAAAGAGGTCCTGCGTCTTTCATTTGCTCGCAAGGACGGTGCGGAGCTTCCAGCTTGGGAGGCAGGCGCGCACGTGGATCTGCGTTTCGAGGCGAAGGGGGTGGAGTACGTTCGCCAGTATTCGCTTTGCGGCCGACCCGGCGATCGACGCACCTGGCAGGTGGCGGTTCTGCTCGTAGCCAACGGCCGGGGAGGATCCGCTCATATCCACGAGGCACTGACGGTCGGCGATACGGTCCGGGTTGCAGGGCCACGCAACAATTTCGCACTCGCCAAAGCCAAGCGTTATCTGTTCATCGCTGGCGGCATTGGGATCACTCCGATCCTCGCGATGCTTGAAGAAGCGACCGCTTCGGGCGCCGATTGGCGTCTCGTCTATTGCGGCCGATCCTCTGAGACGATGGCCTTCAAGGACGACGTGGTTCGCTACGGCCCTGAAAGGGTTGTATTCCACGAAAGCGGAAAGCAGGGCAAAGCGGATCTCGACAAACTGGTTGCCGAGACCGATCCCGAAACCGCGATTTACTGCTGCGGACCGGAATCGATGCTCCAGGCGATCGACCACAGCTGCGCGGCGCATCAACGCAACGCTCACATGGAGCGCTTTTCCGCCTCCGGAAGCATCGTGGAGGGCGAGAGCACTGCCTTCGAGGTCGAGTTTTCTCGCTCCGGCATCGTTCTTACCGTCCCCGAGGATCGTTCGATCCTGGAGATGGCCGAGGACGCAGGTATCGATATCGATTCCTCCTGTCAGGAGGGCGTGTGCGGTTCCTGTGAGACGAGAGTGATCTCGGGCACGCCGGATCATCGTTGTTCGGTGCTGGGCGCAAAAGAGCGCGCCGCCGGAAAAACGATGATGGTGTGTGTGTCGAGATCGTGCTCGGCGCGTTTGGTGCTCGACGCGTAATCCGCGCCAATCGCAGCGGTTGAACCACGGGAAAGACAAACGCAGGTAAATCTGCGCGTGGATTGAGTGAATGGATCAGTTAGTGGTGAGGAGAGAACAATGAGTGCTGAAGCTGCCAAGACAAGCGGAACCGAAACCCTGCCTCGCCATCGCCGGATTTTGCAGGAAGCGGGGGCGGCGGTCGGGCGTATCTCCGGGATCAACCACCTTGTCCTGTTTACCAACGACATGAACGAAGGCGTGCGCTTCTATCGGGATCTGCTCGGACTTCGTGTCGTGCGCACCCAGCGCTTCGTCACGACGGGCGAGGGCCTGCGGTCCTCGGCCCATCACTCGAGCGGTTCGGCAATCGGCGCCGCAGACGAAAGCTCGTCGATCGCTGTCGAGATTGAAGTTCGCCAGGTCTTCTTTGAAATGGGCAACGGGGAGCTGTTTTCCCTTTATGAGGCGCCGACCGTCGCTGAGCATCCAGACGCACCCGTGAGTTCGGTCCTTTGGCCATCGGCGGACAAAGGCCAGTGGAGCCAACCCGTTCTGCCTCAGAAGATGGACCACCTCTCGTTCGACGTTCGCTCGCACGCTGACGTGGTCTGGTTTCGTGAGCATTTGCTGTCACACGGTGTAACGGTGTCGGAGGTCTCCGAGCGGCGCGGCACCAACAACAGGCATCGGTTCATTTCGTCGATATACTTCTCCGACCCGAGCGGCAACCCGCTCGAGATTTCCTCGTTCGACGCCGGGGATGTTGCCTGGCAATCCTATGACTTTTCGGACTGGTTCATCGACGAGGATCCTGTGCCCGCGCTCCTGCATGATGCGAGCGATGCATCAGAAACCCTCGTCCCCAATTGGGTGTCATCGGCGGAAAAGTGAACAGCGTGCGATACGAAGAGATCCATGAGTGGGGCGAGGAACGTTGGGAGAGTGACGTCACCGGCGTGGCGGTCGACTCTCGCGATCGGGTCTATGCCCTGCGGCGCGGGAAAGACGCGGTCACGATATTGGATCCGAACGGCAAGATTTTGGATCGCTGGGGTCATGAATGCTTTTCAAACCGGCCCCATCATATTTCGATCGGCCCCGACGACAAGATCTACATCGCTGACGACGGTGGTCATCGGCTCTACGTTTTCGATCTCGACGGGCGCCTTTTGCACACGATCGGTGATGGTATGGCGTCTCAAACCGGATACGCCGAAGACGGGTCTCCGAGCGCAGATATTCCGCTGGAGCAGGTTCGGGGAGGCGCGCCGTTCAATCGGCCCACCAAAGTGGTGCTGTCACCGGATGGAAAACTCTTCGCCAGTGACGGCTACCGGAACTGCCGGGTGCACCGGTTTTCCTCTGATGGGGCGCTTGAACGTTCTTGGGGTGCTTTCGGTGCTGACTTGGGATGCTTCGTGATACCGCACAGCGTCGCGATTGACAGTGCCGGTCGCGTTCTGGTCTGCGATCGGGAGAACGATCGAATACAGCTGTTCTCGCAAGACAGTGAGCTGCTGGAGGCGTGGGACGATGTCCAGCGGCCGACCGACGTTGCGATGGACCAAAGCGGGCAGTTATTTGTGACCGAGCTCCCAAGAGGCCCGAAAGACCTGAAGTCGTGGCGGCTTGGGCCAGCAACCGAGGAACTGCCCGGCCGCCTGACGATCCGCTCTAAGGACGGCGCCATCAGCGCGCACTTGAGTTTTCCCGAATTCGAGTTCCATGCCCCACATGCAGTCGCTGTCGATTCCGTCGGCGCGATCTATGTGGCGGAGGTGCCGGATTCGTTCGCAAAGTATACCGGCAAGACGCCGAGGCCACAGCGGTGCCTGCGAAAGTTCGCGCTTCGAGGGTGAGCCCGCATAGGTTTTGTCGGCGTCCGAGGATGTCGGGCGAACTGAGTAAGGCTATTCGGCTCAGCGAGGATGATTTCGGTGCTTCATCTCACGGGCACCTCGTTTGGAACTTGAACGTCAATAACAGACACGGTCCGCCGCGAAAAAGAATTGACGAATGCAAATATTCAGGTAGACTGATCAGTGTTATCTGGCTAAACCGCGCCGAGGAGGGCGCTGAGCGAGATCGAGCTCTTGGAACAGTAGGAGGAGTTTATGAGGCCATTTGGATTCGGTGTGGCGGTTCGCGTATGGCGGCCGGTTACGGTTCTTATCCCGGTGCGCTGACAGCTCGGCTGTTCTGTAGTTTCTTGTAGAACCAGGAGAGCATTGAAGCGCCAATGTTTCACCTGAGCTTTCTGTGGCCATTCGGCGACCGATAACTTGCGCAGTGACAAACACCAAAGTCGATCAGCGGGGGAGCAGGAGTTGTCCCTTTGGGCTCTGGCGACTCTATTTATACAGTTGATCTGATCAGGCAAGCGGGATTTTATCCCGGGAGGCAACAATGAAGAACCGCAACGCACGAAGAATTTGTCCGGGTAGGACTGCAGGATTCGAAGATGTCTTAGGCGAGCGTCTCGGCTCGAACCCTGCTGCAGGGCTGTTCAACGTGCACAGGGTGGCTCGCTGACATGTTGGCTAATCCACAACAAATCCTGCAGGCGGGCGCAGCACGCCCAGACCCCGCCTCCCAGCCGATCCTTGAAATCGACGGCTTCTCGGTCATCTTTGGCGGAACGCGTGGCCGTGGTGGACTTGTCGCGGTCGATAAGGTGTCGCTCAACGTCGGCAGCGCCCAGACTGTAGCGCTGGTTGGTGAGTCCGGTTCCGGCAAGTCAACTCTTGGTCTTGCGGTGATGCGCCACTATCTTGCCGCCACAGGGGCAATCCGCTTTGAGGCACAGGACATTGCGACGTTCGATAAGGCGCAACTGAAAGCCTACCGTCGCCAGGTCCAGATGATCAATCAGGACCCTTACGCCTCACTTAGCCCTCGCATGCGGATCCGGGACATCATCGCGGAGCCGATGAAGGCCCACAACATGTACGAGGGGCCCGGTGAGCGTGATTTGGAAATCGAAAAGCTCGCAGCCCAATGCGGCCTTCCGGCCGGCCTTCTCGATCGCTTCCCCGATGCATTGAGCGGCGGGCAGCGGCAGCGCGTCGCGATTGCCCGTGCGCTCGCTTTGCGGCCGAAATTAGTCGTTGCCGACGAGCCGACCAGCGCGCTGGACGTATCCGTCCAGGCGCAGATCTTGAAGCTGTTGCAGAAGCTCAAAGACGAGTTCGGAGTCTCATACCTGTTCATCTCCCACAATCTGGCGGTGGTGCGCCAGGTTGCCGATGAAGTCGTCGTTCTTCTGTCGGGCAAGGTCGTGGAGCGCGGTCCAACCGAGGCCTTGTTCTCCAAGCCATGGCATCCGTACTCCCGCTCGCTGATCGACGCGATCCCGGTACCGGACCCGGATGCGCCCTTTGCCTTCAATGTCGGTCAGGCACGGAGTTCCCGCCGCGCGCTCGTCGCCGGCTGTCCTTTCAGTGATCGCTGCGCCTTCGTGACGGAGGTTTGCAAAGCTCAGATGCCGCCGCTTGAGGAAAAGGCGAACGGGCAGCGCGTCGCCTGCTGGCATGCCGACGCCATCAATCTCGACAAGAAATAACCCAAAGTTGAACGTGGAGGAGAAACAATGGGAAATCAACGAAATAGCCTGATGACGACAACAACCTGGTTGGTCGGCGCCCTTGCGGCCACGGCGATCATGGCGGGCAACAGTGCGCAAGCCGCAGATTGCGCGGAAATGGGCGGCGAAGGGGACAAGTGTCTTGCCATCGCTTCGGCACTGGAGCCTGGAAGCCTCTATGTCATCCGTGATGGCGACGACGGTAACACGCTTGTCAACTGGAGCATCAACGAGCCGCTGGTTGACCGTGACGCGAGCGGCGCGCTGGTGCCCGTGCTCGCCGCCGAGTTGCCGGTCCCGGATGCGAAGGACCCGACGATCTGGCATGTCAAACTGCGCGAAGGCATCAAGTTCACCAATGGAGAGCCCTTCAACGCCGCAGCCGTCAAGCACAACATCGATCTCGTCGCGAACCCTGATTTCGGCGCCTCGATCAACGGGATCGAGACCCTTAAGACGGCCAAGGTGATTGACGACCACACCGTGGATATCGTCACCAAGGAGCCCGACCCATGGCTGCTCTACCGGATTTCGACGCTGCGTTTCGTGCCTCCGGAAGCCTCGAAGGACGCCACGGCCTACTCGCAACATCCGGTCGGTACCGGCCCTTACAAATTTGTTCGATGGGACAAGGGCCAGCGGATCATCCTCGAAAAGAACGCCGACTATTGGGGAGGCGATAAAGCCGAAATGGATCGGGTCTCGTTCGTGTTCATCCCGGAAGCGGCCACGCGGATTTCTGCGCTGAAGGCCGGCGAAGTGGACATGGTTTCGTCGCTGACGCCAGAGGATGCCGCCAAGGTCCCGAAGGTGATCACGTCCTCCAATGCCGCCAACGGCACCTATCTTCGTTTCAACCTCGAAACCCCTCCCTACGACAACAAGGCCTTCCGGCAAGCGCTGATCTATGCGATCAACCGAGATGCCCTGAATGAGTACCTCTGGGCCAAACAGGGCTCGGTCGAGGCCTGCCAGACGCTGCCGCCGGGCGAAGTCGGTTTCAACAAGAGCCTGCAAGCCTATCCCTACGATCCGGAAAAGGCCAAGCAACTCCTGGCGCAAGTTAAACTGCCCGAGGACTTCGTCGTGAGAGCGGTGTTTACCACTGGCGGTTACCTGCCCAAAGACAGCGAAACCGGTCAGGCCATTGCAGCGGACTGGGAAGCGATAGGTCTCAAGACCAAGATCGAGTATGTCTCGAGCGACAAGTGGCTCGATGACATCCTTGCCGGCGGCGAAAAGACCAAACCTGATAGCCCGGCTCCCATGACCTACGTGCAGCTGGACTATCACAGCATGTACGCCGCGCGCATCACCAGCCGTATCTTCTCACGCACAAACAAGATGTCGGGCCTCGGGACCTCGTATCCAGAGCTAGACGCCGCACTTGCGACCGCTCAGGGGTCGTTTGATGTGCCGAAGGCGACTGCCGCTTTCGAGCAGGTCTACAAGATCGGCTGCGATGAAGCGCTCTACATTCCGCTGATCGACTACCCCGACATCTGGGGCGCCGTCGAGGGTGTGAATTACGAAGCCGGGCCGGGCGTCCTCACCCGTATTCATTTGGATCGTGTCCATGTCGACTAAGATAATCTCAACCAACACCGGGACGGGGCTGAACAAGCCCCGTACGTTCCGGGATCGGATACCAGCCTGGTTTGACAATTCAACGCTCTCCTGGCTGGGAGGGCGACTGTTGACGAGCGTCGTCGCCGTTGCCGTCGTGATGACGGCGGTGTTCCTTGTCACCCGTCTTATTTCCGATCCGGCCAGGCGAATGCTGCCACTTGGTGCAAGCCAGGAGCAGATCGACGCCCTCAATGCCACGCTCGGGCTCAGCGATCCGCTCTATGTCCAGTACATCCACTTCCTGGGGGACCTCGTTACGCTCAATCTGGGCGAGTCGATTTGGTATCATTTGTCATCGCTCGAAGTAGCACTCGGTCGGTTGCCTTCCACGCTTTCACTGCTCGCAATCGCATTGGGCATCAGCATCGTCGTTTTTGTGCCGATGGGAATTCTGGCGAGCACGCGGCCGGGCAGTCTTGTCGATCGGCTCGTGACGGGCGTGTCGCTGGCTGGATTGTCGGTTCCGCAGTTCTGGTTGGGCGCGATGCTGGTCCTGGTCTTTTCGGTCGGTCTCGGTTGGTTTCCGACCTCGGGTGCGGGGTCGCTCAGCCACGCCATCCTGCCGGCTGTCACCTTGTCTTTGTCCCTTGGAGGACGGCTTGCCCAGGTGACGCGGACTTCGTTTCTCGACCAAGGCAAGATGCCCTACGTCACGATGGCCCGCGCCAAGGGGTTTTCTTCCCTCTACGTGCTGAGAAAGCATGTGCTGCGCAACGCGCTTCTCCCGATCCTGACGATCATTTCGTGGGATTCGGCGCGGATGATCACAGGTCACGCCGTCATCGTCGAGGTCCTGTTCGCGCGACCCGGGTTCGGCCGCCTCGTAATCGAATCCGTCAAACGGCAGGACTTCACGCAGCTTCAGGCCTGCGTATTCGTTGGCGCCGTCGTGATCGTGATCGTCAACATCCTGACCGACATACTTGCACGCATCGTGGAACCGAGGAGAGCGTCCAAATGATCAAATTGTCGAGACAATCACGCTCCTCCCAAGCCGCCGTCTCGGCGCGGAAGTCACGCAGCCGCCTGTTCAGAAAGGTGGTCGGGGACAAGGTTGTCCTGGCGTCGATCATCTTTCTCTTCGCTTTGGTGGCCGCGACCATCGTCGCCAAGCTGGCAGGCGTCGATGCCTCAACCGCCCGCATTGCCGAGCGGCTTCTTGCGCCCTCGTGGGAGCATCCGCTGGGAACCGACGGTCTGGGGCGCGACATTCTGATGCGCACGATCCTCGGCGCATACAACTCGATCGTCATCGGTCTGGGTGCGGTTTTGATCTCCGGAACGATCGGGACTGCGATGGGCATTCTCGCAGGCTACTTCGGCGGCAAGTGGGACGCGTTTATTATGCGTCTGGTGGAAATCCAGTTCGCCTTCCCCAACCTTCTTCTCATCGTCGCGGTGGTCTATTTCTTCGAGGCAAGCGTGTCGATCCTGATCGTGGTTTTGGCGGCCGTCTACTGGATGGTCTTTGCGACCGTCGTCCGATCGGCCGTGATGACGGCAAAGACCAGCCTGTTCGTGCGCGCCGCGCATTTCGCCGGCTGTTCGACCTCCACAATCGTGGCCCGTCACATCCTGCCAGCAGTGGCGCCGATTATCCTGACCCAGGCCATGCTTGAATTCGCTGCGGTCGTGCTTGCAGAATCGGGTCTGTCATTCCTTGGGCTCGGCGTACAGCCGCCCGCCGCATCATGGGGCCTGATGATTGCGGAAAGCCATGACTACATGGAAGACGCTTGGTGGAGCGTCTTTTTCCCAGGCCTCGCCATCGTTCTAACCGTGCTCGCCGCCAACCTGATCGGCAGCGCCTTCCGCGTCTGGCTTGACCCGCGTCAAAACAGCGAAAGGAACGCCGAAGACGTCACCAAGACCGAGGTCACGGTCTAACCCGAAAAGGACGGGAGAGAGAAAATGCAGACAGAGTTGTTAGCCCCGGATCGAAAGTCGATTACAGTCGGCGATGCATTGCTGGAAGTCGAGGGCCTTCAGGTGACGTTCGGCGATGCCTCTGATCCGCGGGCCGTGCGCGGAGTACAAGGAGCATCATTTTACGTTCGCGCTGGAGAAACACTCGGGATTGTCGGTGAATCGGGTTGCGGAAAGACCATGTCGGCGATGGCCGTGATCGATTTGTTGCCTGAGTTCGCCAAGGTAACCGGCGGCACAATTTCCTGGAAGGGCCGTGTATTGAACGCTCGGGAGGCGCGACGTCTCCGTGGGCGGTCCATCGCATTGATCCCGCAGGACGCGATGACTGCACTCAATCCCCTTCTAACGGTCGAGTCACAGATCGCGGAAGTGCTACGCAAGCATATGGGAATGCGCGGCAGCCAGGTTCGATCGCGAATAATGCAATTGCTCGAACTGGTGCGGATTGACGAACCCGCGCGCATCGCCGCTCAGCGTCCTTGGCAATTATCAGGTGGCATGGCTCAACGCGTCGTGATTGCAATGGCACTGGCCGCTGAACCCGAGCTTATCATTGCCGACGAGCCCACGACGGCGCTCGATGTGACCGTTCAGTCAGAAATTCTCGCGCTGCTGCATAGCCTGCAGACTGAGCTTCATCTGGCATTGGTGATGATCACCCATGACTTGGGGGTCGTGGCCCACATGACCAACCGAACGGCCGTTATGTACGCGGGGCGTGTCGTTGAAACGGGGCCTACGCGCGAGCTCTTCAGAGCGCCGGCACATCCTTACACACGAGGGCTGATTGCGGCCACGCCGCATCCCTTTGTCCGACAAGAGATGGTCGGCATTCGCGGTCAGGCGCCGCTGGCCCTGGTCAAGGAAGACGGCTGTAGTTACCGCGACCGCTGCGATCGCGCCACTTCCGCATGTGCGGTGCGCCCGGATTTGGCAAGCCACCACACTGAAGAGCAGCGCGCGGTAGCGTGCTGGTATGCCGATTAGCCGCGTTTGGCCCCGACTTTCCAGACAGGGCTGCTCCGCCCCCAAGGAGCGCCTTCCCTTTCAGAAACTAGGGCGAGGAGGCCTGCAGGGGCGCGCTCAATTCAGCGCCCCTAGATCGCCGCAGCCAAGTTCACTCGGACTCGATGATCCTGTTAATAAGCGCCAATCCACGCTCGAGATCATGACGGTCGCGATCGTCCAGATGGCGAATGATCAATGTCGTCAGCCAGTCCTCGCGCATCGCGAAAATGTCTTCGAGCGTCTTAGTGCCTTTTGGCGTCATTTCGAGCAGCATTTGCCGGCCGTCGGTCGGATGCGGGCGTCGACCAATCAATCCGTCTTTTTCGAGAGCCTTGACGGTTGCCGTCATTGACTGGGGTCGAACGCGCTCAGCCGCTGCAAGGTCATTGGTACTCAACGCGCCGCGTCGTTGAAGGTGACCCAGTACGGTGAGTTGCGAGAGAGGCGGGCCTGCCTCTATGCGAACCCGCCTTGCTCCTCGTCCCAGAATGTCGCGCAGCTGGAACGCGAGCCGTGTCGCGGAGCTTCTTTCATCCTCGGATTCTATCACCTGTTTTTTCTGCAAGGCTCAGTCACTCCTTTAATATGCAATGCAGTATTCTCAAACGAACGACAGATCGAGCTCTTGAATTCACTTGCGCCGCTCCCACTCATCGCGATCGGAGCCGCAGGTACTCCAAGATTCTGAGGAACGAAGGACGTCCGTCGAGATACTACAAATCTCGCTTCAAGCTAGCGCTCGGACAGTCATTTGCCAAGTGTAATATTCAGGCATACTGATCAGGACTGCCTCATTATCGAAGCGACGCTCCCCCTCAGTTCTGAAAATCCAAGCGAGCATCAGCGCGCGTTGACAGTTCGCTTGAACTCTGATTTATGGTGTTCCAGTTTGGTATACCAAGTGTGGACGCTTCTTATGGACTCGGCTCCTCATTCCGCTGGCGACAACTACTGGCAGCGCAACCTTGCGATCTGTGTGTTCGGGTCCTTCGCAACTATTTTTGCGATGACTCTCGTTCTCCCATTCTTGCCCATCTACGTTGAGCAGCTCGGAGTGGAGGGACATGCTGCCGTGGCGCAGTGGTCCGGTATAGCTTACGGCGCGAACTTCCTTTCGGCGGGCCTGATCGCCCCGCTTTGGGGACGTCTGGGCGACAGGTTCGGGTATAAACCCATGCTTCTCCGAGCCAGCTTAGGGATGGCGCTGTTAATGCCGCTTATGGGGCTCGCGACCGATATCTGGCAGTTCGCAGGATTGCGCCTTCTCGCAGGGATCGCTGGTGGCTATGCATCCGGAGCTGTAATCCTAGTCGCAGCTCAAACGCCGAAAGCGCGCTCAGGCTGGGCCCTTGGTTTGCTGGCCTCCGGCGTCATGGCTGGAAATCTTCTGGGACCATTAATCGGTGGCTCGCTGCCGCCCTTGATAGGCCTTCGGCCGATCTTTTGGGCGGCCGGTGGACTGATTTTTGTCGCCTTTGTTGCCACGCTGTTTTTCGTCAGAGAGATGCCGAAGACCCGACCGCCCTTGACGGAGGATCAGACGAGTGGGTGGTCGCAAATTCCCAACAAAGGCATCATCATGACGATGATGTGGACCGGCCTTCTATTAATGGTCGCGAACCTATCGATTGAGCCAATAATAACAGTCTACGTTCGTTCTCTTGTCCAGAATGTGGGATCTGGGTCGGTCTTCGGTGAAAATACCGCCCATGTGACGTTTCTTGCCGGTCTTGTGGTATCGGCAGCGGCACTTGGAAGCATCCTTTCGGCTTCATGGCTGGGCAAGGTCGCGGACCGCTTGGGTCATGCCAAAGTAATTACCATGGCACTTGCAATGGCAGGATTGTTGGTGATCCCCCAAGCCTTCGTTACACACGGATGGCAATTGATCGGTTTGCGCTTCCTTATGGGGCTGGCTCTGGGGGGATTGTTGCCATGCGTCGCCGCCGTGATCCGTCACAACGTTCCGCAGAACCTGGTTGGCACGGTGCTCGGCTATTCGCTGTCCTCGCAGTTTGCCGGACAGGTGTTGGGCCCATTGATGGGCGGGTTCGTCGCAGGCCACATCGGCACCAGGGCGGTATTCTTCGGAACCGCCGCACTGCTTTTCCTCGGCGCTGCGTGCAATTTCAAAGTCCTGCGCGCCTCCAGGCACGCTTGAGGCTCATCCGACAACCTCAGGTGCGGTCAGATGTTGCGAGACATAGGCAAGAGCCCGGGTGTCTCCATCAACCGGCCCGCTTCGGATTGGCCGCGTTCGCTGTGCGTCACGGCCGCCCGAGCCCCCGACAGGATATTCGACGTTCAAGCAGTCCGGTGGTGATCAAGCCTTCGTTCACGCCGGCAATACCGTATTTCAGTCTCTCCGAAACGCGTGCGGCCCGTCGGAGAATTTTCTCCGCCCCGATCGCCCGGACGGGCTTCAGCCGGACCGGAGTCGGACACCGGGCGGATGACCTGCGCGGTGGCCGAACACGGACATCCAGGCTTGCGCCCGCGCTCCGCTCTTACGCGGGGCGCTGGGTCGTTCGAGAGCGAATTCTCAAGCCAAATAATGGGCTGTCGTCTTTGCCGCGATTTCTCCCGCTGAGACGCCATCTGCGAGTTCGACCAGTGAAAACGGCGCGCCGGCAGACGCCCGTTCAAAGACGCAAAGATCGGTGATAATCGTGTCCACGACGTTGCGGCCGGTCAGCGGCAGGCTGCAGGAAGGCACGAATTTCGGCGAGCCCTCCTTTGATACGTGCTCCATGAGCACGACGATCTTCTTGACGCCAGCAACAAGATCCATGGCGCCGCCCATGCCCTTGATCATCTTGCCGGGGATCATCCAGTTGGCGATATCGCCACCTTCGCTGACCTCCATGGCGCCGAGGACCGTCAAGTCTATGTGGCCACCGCGGATCATGGCGAAACTGTCGGAGCTTGAAAAGTAGCTGCTGCTCGCCAGTTCTGTGATCGTCTGCTTCCCGGCATTGATCAAGTCGGGGTCCTCGTCCCCTTCATAGGGAAACGGTCCGATTCCGAGCATCCCGTTTTCCGACTGGAGCGTGACCTCGATGCCAGGCGGAATATGGTTGGCGACCAGCGTTGGAATGCCTATACCGAGGTTGACGTAAAAGCCGTCCTTCAAAGACTGGGCGGCGCGCGCCGCCATTTGGTCGCGTGTCCAGGCCATTACACTGCCTCCCTGCGGCGCACTGTCCGCGATTCGATCTTCTTCTCGTAGGGGCTGCCGACAATCAGCCGCTTCACGTAGATCCCGGGAAGGTGAATGCTGTCGGGATCGAGGCTTCCCGTCGGGACGATCTCCTCGACTTCGGCAACGCAGATCTTGGCGGCTGTCGCCATCGGTTGATTGAAGTTTCGCGCTGTCTTGCGAAAGATCAGATTGCCGCTTTCATCGGCCTTCCAGCCCTTAACGATTGCGAGATCGGCGAAGATGCCTCGCTCGAGCAAATATTCCTGACCATCGAAAAACTTCGTTTCTTTACCTTCGGCCACCACGGTTCCGACACCGGTTTTTGTATAAAAGCCCGGGATACCGGCGCCGCCGGCACGGCAGCGTTCGGCGAGCGTGCCTTGAGGACAGAACTCGACTTCCAGTTCGCCGGCAAGATACTGTCGCTCGAACTCCTTATTTTCCCCGACATAGCTGGAGATCATCTTCCTGATCTGGCGGGTTCTGAGCAATTTGCCCAAGCCTTCATTGTCGATTCCGGCGTTGTTCGACGCAACGGTCAGGTCCGACACGCCGGAATCGCGCAAAGCATCGATCAGCCGCTCCGGAATTCCGCACAAACCGAAACCGCCCGCGCAAATAGTCATGCCCTCAAAAAGCAGGCCGTCTAGTGCTGCGACGGCGTCGGGGTAGAGTTTTCTTGCCACGATATTCTCCTTTGTGGGGGGTGATCGGACATCATTTTCAACATTAACTCCAATTGTTTATTTTTTGTGATAAACATAAACGATGTCTATCAATCGGATCTCGCTCTATCATCTCGAAACGCTGCTGTGGATCGCACGCTTGGGCACGTTTGCGGCCGCCGCTGAGAAATTGAACACGACCCAGCCGGCAATATCGGCGCGCATTGGCGAACTCGAGGAAAGACTGGGGGCGAAGCTGTTCCAGCGGAATGGCCGCGCCGCCAATTTGACGCCCGCGGGTCGGCAACTCGTGCGCGAATATCGACCGATCTGGGATCAGTTGCAGGACACCCTTCTTCGCAGTGCAGGGTTCGACCAGATAAGAGGGATCGTGCGCGTAGGTGCCGGGGAAATAGCAGCAGCCACCTGTTTGCCGCGGTTTGTAGCGGAGACGCAGGATAGATGGCCGGATCTAACATTCGAAATTGAAATTGAACTGACGGCGCCGATGATCCAGGCGCTTCTCAACGGGAGAATTGATCTCGCCTTTGCCGCCGGAATGGTCGCGCACCCCGCATTGAGAGCGACGCCAATCGGTGCTGCCGAACTGCTTTGGGTGGCTAGCCCTCCCGTTGCGAAACAAATGGAGGAGGAGAGTGATGCAGTTTTCTCGCTCTGGTCGTTGCCAAGCCATTCGCCGATTTATCAGGTCATGAAAGACGCCCTCGACGAAATTCCAGTTAAGAAACACGTCATCAATCTTTGCAGCAACGTTCGCATGATCATCGATATTGTGACGATTGGAAACGGTTTCGCGCTGATCCCGAAATCCATGATCCGCTCGCAGCTTGAGAACGGATCCCTAGTTCAGATCATGGCGGGTTGGCAGGTTGAACCAATAATGTTTCATGTCGTCGCCCGGGCGGCGGAAGGCGATCCGGTCGTCAACCAGGTCGTGCGGTATGCAAGCGGCCTCACCCTTGAATCAGATCCGTTTGTCCGTGGTAGTCGCGTGGGCCGGGTTGGCGCGCCGTCATCGCTCTAATTGTTTCGCGCTTCGTCGAGTTCCATAGCGGTCTTCGTCTTGTGGAGATGCTCGGATGGGAATCGCGGTTGGTGCCGACCGTTGCGCCGGGAGTTTGGCGCCTGTGTGCTTGGGCTTGTCGTGCTCTGTGTCGACTCGAACCCCGGTGCATCTGGTCACGGAGTAGGTTTGCGGTACCGCTTGATGCCGCCCACAAACCGATCTGATAGCACAGAAGAGAAAAAGAAAAAGGGCCGTCGGAAAAACCGCGGCCCATGAGTTTTGAAGGTATGAACCTCCAGAGGGGAACAGTTGTTGCAGCGGAACTGGGAGGAAAACCGCCATGTGCATCAACTGTGTGCATCATGATCGTTTTTTGATCATTTGGGAAACGTTTTTTGTGCAATGCAGCTATGCAAATCCCGGGCCTGCCGTGCGAGTGGCCACAGCCCCGCGGTACCAACGGGCGTCGGTTGCGCTCGAGACGGTGCCTAACGACAGAAGCGTTTCTTGGGTCATCCCGGCTCGGTCGTGAACATCCCGCCGCGGGCGGAACGAGCGAGCTCCAGTGCCTGCGGACCGGGCATGGGGCGTGCGATCAGGTAACCCTGCGCCTCATCGAAGCCTTCTGCCTTGATCAGCTCGTACTGGTTCTTGCGCTCCACACCTTCTACCGTCGTTACGATGCCGAGTGAGCGGCCGATCGCGGCAACCGCTCGAACAATTGCCAGGGACTCCCGACCTTCCGGGAGATCGGTGATGAAACTGCGGTCGACCTTGATTTTATCGAACGGAAAGGTTCTGAGATAACCAAGCGAGGAGAAGCCGGTCCCGAAATCGTCAATTGCAATCTTTACGCCGAGTCGTCGGATCGCCTTCAGTGTCTGAAGATTGCCGTCGCAGTCGTCGAGCAACACCGTCTCGGTGATCTCCAGCTGCAGGCGCGAGGCATCCAGGCCCGTCTCATCCAAAATGCTGCACACGCTCGCGGCGAGGCGCCGGTTTCTGAATTGCAGCGGTGAAAGGTTGACAGCCACACCGATATGGGAGGGCCACTTGACCGCTTCGGTACAAGCCTGACGAAGGATCCACTCGCCAAGCGGACCAATCAGGCCGGTTTCCTCGGCAACAGGAATGAACTCGGCCGGCGACACCTGGTCTCTTTGCGGATGTGGCCAGCGCGCCAGCGCCTCAAATGTCGTAATCTCGCCTGTATGAAGGTTGACGAGCGGCTGGTAGTGGACTTCCAGATCGCCGTTTTCGAGCGCCTGTCGCAGTGAAACTCGCATTTGCTGCACCGCCTGCAGATGCGCATCGATTCCAGGCTCATACTGGACATATGTGCCACGCCCGTCGGACTTGGCCCGGTCGAGCGCCACGTCTGCAGCCTTGATCAGTTCGTCGACCGGCTGGCCACTCTTCGGAGCAGCCGCAAGTCCGACAATAACCCCAAGATCGACATGCGTGCCGGCGAGTTCATACGGTACTTCGATGACATCGATCAGCTGCTGGGCCAGCAAACGGGCCTCAGCATCGCTATTGATCCCAACGCGCAAGACGACAAATTCGCCGCCACCCAAGCGACAGAGGATGTCGGATTGCCTAAGACAGTTTTGTAGCCGTTCAGCCACACGGCGCAACAGCAGGTCGCCGGTAGCGCGACCATAGGCGTCGTTGACCGCCTTAAAGCCATCGAGGTCAAGGCAGAGAACTGCGATTCTCGTCCCCGGGGCGATCTTGTCCGACAGGCGCTCGAACTCCTCGCGCAGGAACTGACGGTTCGGCAAGCCGGTCAGCGCATCGTGGCGCGCCATGTGATGAATTTGCTTCTGCGCCAGCAATCGCTCCTGTTCCGCGTTACGGCGTTCGGTGATGTCGAGCGCAATGCCGACGAAGCCGAGAAACTTGCCGTCCGTTGCAAAGCGCGGTTGTCCTATGTCGATGATCCAGGCCGAGCCTCCGCCGGCGCGTTTCAGACGATATTCCATCTGGACGGGCTTGCGGCGGTGGAAGGCCTCGTAAAAGACTCGATCGACAGCGTTCCGGTCATCGGGATGGACGGCATTCAACCAGCCTTTTCCGGCCGCCTGTTCGGCGGTCTGGCCGGTCGTCTCGAGCCAGAGCCGGCTGTGGTAGTCGTCTTCGCCGTCTTCGCCAGTCGCCCAGATCATCACCGGCGCGTCGTCGGCGATTGCCCTGAAACGGGCCTCGCTCTCCTTCAGGGCTTCGAACATCTTGCGACGATCATCGATATTCTCGACCGTGCCGTACCATCGACGGATGCTTCCGTCTTCGGTCCTGCGGGCGGCGGCACGACCGCGGAACCAACTGTAGCCGCCCTCCGCGGCCGCCAGGCGGAACTCGATATCGAGCGGCTCTCCGGTCTTGAGCGATTTCGACCACTCTCGCTGAACGTCGTTCAGGTCGTCGGGGTGCATCGCCTTTGCCCATCCCCCTCCGAGCGCTTCCTTTGCGGCAAAGCCGGTATTTTCCCATCGCGGACCCATCTCCAGAACCTGCCCCGATGGATCTGCCGTCCAAGGCGCCTGCGGATGCAGTTCCACAAGCGCGCGATGATGCTCCTCGCTGGCCTGAAGCTCCGCCTCCACTCTTCGCTGTTCGGTGACATCCAGGATCGTCGCGACTATGATCGTTTCGCTCGCGTCCGTTCGCGTCAGCTTGGCTCGACAGGTCCGTATCAGAAGAGACCTCAGCTCTCCTCCCGCTCGGGCGATATCTGCCTCGACCGAAACCTCCTCTCCGGTACAAAGCACGCGCTTGTCGATCTCGCGAATCCGATCCGCTTCCGCCGCCGGCCGAATGTCGTAATCCGTGCGGCCGATCAGGTCGCCCGGTCTTCGCCCGACCAGCGAGCAAGCCGCCTCGTTGAGGAAGCGGAAGCGAAACTGCTCGTCCTTGACAATGATGGGTAGGGCGATTGCGTTGAGGAGGACCTCGAGATCGGCGCCGAAAGTCAAATGCTACTCCGATGATCTCAGTTGCGGTTTCTCATAGCGCCTCACATGACGGTGGCGAAAAGCGCGTTGCCGATATCGGCTCCGCAGCGGCCGAGCCGGGCTATGATCCGTGTTTCAAAGGCGAAATGGCGCGCACTGGCACCTTTTCAACACCCTAGAGTGGCAGCAGTTAACAAGAAATTGACGGCTCGGTCCCGACAACGAAGTTGTGCAAACCTTGCAAATCACATGAGGTTTCCCATGGATTCCGCTTTCGTCGTGGTAAGGTCTTGGAGAGCGCCTCTGCCGATAGGCGGCTTTGTTAACCCGTCTTTCGCTCGGGCGAATACAGGCTTCGAACCACTCCTGGTCACAAAGATAACCGGGCGGGAAACAAGAGCTCAACAGCATCTCCGTCCGGCTTGCTCAAGGTGGGATTATGAAAACACCGTGGAAATTCCTGGCCCAACTGACGTCGCGGCGACCGTCGGCGCAAGCGCAACAGAGTTCGATCGGCAATAGCGCCGATTCCAAGGCTTTCGAGAGCGAAGCGGAGCATACGCCCGCACTTCGGCTGAGTTTGAGGATCGCTGCCAGCCCACCCGCTCATGATGAGGAAGTCTCGGTTGATCAGGCGTCAATGGCATCGGAGTCGATGGCATCGGAAAAGGCGAAAGGCGATGACGATGTCGCGCAGGCGCTAACACAGGCGATTGATGCTGAAGAGACTCAAGCAACTGCGCGTCATGACGTCGACCATTCAGCTGTCGAAGCGAATTCATTGGTTCCAAAAAGCGCGGCAAGCACAAGGTCGCATGACAAACCGCGGGTCAAGCGTCGACGTGGTAAGAGCGCCAACGGCGAGTCGGCTGCGCAGAGCGCTGTCGCCGCAAAGCCCCATCAAATCTTGCCGCCCTCGTCTTCACGTGACGTGTTCTTTCATGAAGCGGCAACGCTCGATGAAGAAATCAAAATGCTGAGGATCCACCTCGCTCAAAAGCTTCAGCTGCAGAACGGTCAGCTTAAGAAGATGCTCGAGCGGTTCGACGTATCGTGAGCTTGGCGGCGCTACCGATAAGCGGGCACTTGCGTCATCCTTGCCTGGCGGCGAAGGCCTCGCCGCCGCCACTCACTTAAAAGCGTGCGAGAGCCTGCTGAGCAGGCAGCCATCAATCGGCTCAGTATGTACTCGCCGCTGGGCGCGCTGCACTCTCAGGACAGCCCCGCGACAATACTCAAGCCCAGGTCGTCGCGAACCCCTGCTTGATAGGCGTTGATGAGCTTTGCGGCGAGCGCTTCAGCTTCGTCAGATTTGCGTGACAAGGCGCGCCTTTGCAGCTCGTCCTGGAAGGCCTTTCCGATCATCTCGAATTCGTCAGGCCCAATTGGATCGAAACTCAAGTTTTGAGCTGGATTCATCGTTCCCCTCTCTCCGTCATCCGATGCGACGGAAGACGCTCTGCTGGTTTGAAAAGATGCAGCTTGGAGATTTATCGAAGGTGAGCTGTTCTTACGGCCGGGCCATTCGTATCGGTCCACTGCAGGGCCGCAATGGCGGAGCCGAATAGCAGAGCCGGTATAGCTAGAGCTCCCATGAGCCTGAGCATTTGGAGCCGACGTGTGCGCTTTCCATCCCAGTCGTAAGCCATTGCTACGCCCCTGCTAATCGGACAGTACCGCCAAGATAAAACCAGAGAACCACTGTCCGGTCGAGTCTCTTTTCAAGTACTACTTATAAACGAATCTCAGGCGCAGTATTTGCGTGTCCAAAGTGCGTCGGTGGAAAAACGGGAAGTAGAGGCAACCGACGTCGGCGACCGTCTTGCCGTGACGGCGGCACGATCTCTAGGAGGGGTGCCCAGCGGCATCCCTACCGTTCGCGCTCGCGCCGAACCGTACGGGTCGCCACGATCGTCAGGTTGGGCGCCAGTGGTAAGCAGGGCGCCGGTTATTTCACGTGAGAGCGGGGAGCCTCAGCGTCGATCGTCAGCCAGGAACAAGCAAATTCAACCATCCGTAAAGCAGGACCATGATGGTTGTGTTGACTCTGTGGTGCACTCAGCCGAAAACAGACGATCACTAAAGGAGGGAATTGCTGATGGCTGACGAGAGTAATGCGGCACCAGTTGCCGTGGCTGGGGCGACGGACGCAGAAGTGAAAGCACCGACGGCTAAGAAGCAGAGGCCGCCTCGGCGTCCGAAGGCGGCCGCCGAGCCGGTGCAAGCTACATCAAAGGCGGCGGCCGCTAAGCGCAGAGGGTATAGCGAGCAAGAGAAGAGCGAGAAGCTGAAGCTGATCGAGACGCAAGTCACCGAGGGCAGCACGCTTAAGGACGCTATCAAGAGCGCCGCCATATCGGAGCAGACCTACTATCAGTGGAAAGGTGCTGCCAAGCCCGTGGAAAAAAAGGCCACGAAGGGCACCAAGCCCGGTACGGTCGGCGACGAGTTGGCAGATCTTGTCCAGCTCGAAGAGGAAAACCAGAGGCTCCGCAAGCAACTGGCGGAGAAGCTGCGCGCCGAAAATGCCGAACTGCGCAAGAGGCTCGGTCTCGACTAACAAGGACGCAAATGCGCGGGGGACAGTCTCTTCGGCGTCCTCCGTGTCGCGCCGGACGCTTTTATCCCTCTTTGGCATTGTCGCGACAAACGAAAGCCCTGCTGTTCCCCCGCTCTTGTCGGGTGAAAGGCACCCCGGCTGCGGCTGGCGAGCGGTTGAAGCGCGCGAGGAAGGGCTGTATTGGTGAGCCTGCAGGAATGCAGCGGCGCCAATCGGTGTTGATTTTTTCCACGGTGCTGGGGATCGGAAGTAGATGAAGACGCCACAACGGAGATTCGTTGTTGAATTCAAGTCGGGGCGACGCCAGCCAAAAGCCCAGACAAACTCAATCTGGGGAGACACAGATCTCAAGGCTTTGTCCCGCGAAGTAGAAGATGCGGCGCCGCATCTGTTCAACTCAAATGAAGCACCTGTAACGCCGGCCTCAGCTGAAGCTCGGCCGGCTGATCCGCTCAATGCAAAGTCTGTCAACGAACGCGCCGACTATGTCGACGGTGCACGAGCAGCGATAGCCTCTGCCGACGGCGTAGAGGTCGGTGTCCCGAAGCACAATGAGGCCGATCATCCGGCCGAAGCGGTTGTTGAAGTGCAGGAGAGCCAATCGCCACCGCCGCCGCGAACGACATCAGCGGGAACCCCTCGAAAGCGCGCCAAGCGCGCCGCCGCCCAGACGATCGCGCACAACTCGAAGCTTGGCCACGAGGGTCGAAAGGCGGAAGCCAGGCCTAACGACAATCCGATCTCGCTCGACGAGATTGCAGCGCTCGACGCAGAGAACAAGCGTCTGAAGAGGTTGCTGGCCGCACAGCTTCGTGCACAGAACCTCCGGCTCAAGGAGATGCTCGAACGCTTTGATGCCGAATAGCGAGGTGGCACCGGGTCGGGGCAGTAAAACCCGCTGAGGCGCAAGTTCCGCCGACAGCCTACGCGAGCTGCGCTACCCGATGCCACGCCGGTTCTCGCGACTTTGCACTACTGAGAGGTTGGGTGTGAGGACCTGGATATTGCTAAGCCGGGCGGAACGTGGAGGTCGGCACCTGGAGTGCAGCGGCGATGCGCCTGAGCCTGCCGGGGTCGACATCAGCACCCAGTTCAATCCTTGTGATTTCCGCGCCAGTGAGGCCGCAGGTCAGGGAGAGGTCCTCGACGCTATATCCCACGGCCTCGCGAGATTGCTTGACAGCGAAACCTATATCGACGCGGCCCGCGCACGTCCCAACGTCCAGGTTGATGGTAGCCTTTGTCATGAAATGACTCCTTCGATAATGCGCCAGGAGCGCGCGCTCTTTTCCAAAAGGAAACCTGCAGCCACAAATATGTCGGCTGGCAGGATCATTGATGTTGCACCGCAATATAGTTCCAAGATATCGCGGTTACAAGGCACCCGCCAGGTGGCGTTCCGCGCACGCCTTGATCCGCGGGATCTATCCACCTCTGGAATTCTCCGTGGACAGGGAGTTAGCCTAAAGGCGGGGGATATCGGAACCCGAAATGGACCGGGCGAAGGCTTCGCGGATTCGTGGCTAAAGACGTTTCCTGTTTTCCCATGGGCAAAACCAAACATTCATGCTAATTCATTGTGCACTGCAGCAAGCCTGACGACGTTCACCATGCCGACCGAACAAAAACGCAAATCACCATTCGCGCTGTTTCGCTATCTCTCGGAACGATGGCCCGGTACCTTCGATGCGAAAGAGCCGAAGCCGCTCAAGATCGGCATTCGTGGAGACATTCGGGCGCTTGATAGCGGATTGTCCGACGAGGATCTGAATAGGGCGCTCCGCGCCTATACCCGAAGGGACAAATACCTGGCCCAATTACGCACGGGCGTGACGCGGGTTGATCTCAACGGTGATGCCGCGGGTGAAGTGACGGAAGCAGATGCGGCAACGGCCAAGGCGTGGTTGCAGGCTCGTTTCGGCATGGCAGAGACGGCGTCGTTGCCCCAGCCAGAAGAGCCGGCAGCGTTGGCGAAATCGGATCCCGTGCTCGACAGCAAGGCGAAACTTTCGCCCAGTAAGCCTCAGGGGTTTATCGTCGAGACGAAGCGCCGCCGCTTACCCAGCCGCCGCTTTGGTCCCTGACATTTCGTCGTCGCTCATCCGTGGAAATCTCGACTCGAGCAGATCGAATGAGCGCGTTGGTCTCCTTGCGATGCAGCGAAAGTACGCAGGAAGCCAGCGATACCCTCGATCGCCGAGTTGATCGAAGCCGACGAACTTGCGGTGCTTGATTCAGAAAACGCATTATAGCGGGGTATTTGAGCTTCAATCGGCTGCCGACGGCAACGCACCGCCCGGACTCGTTTGGAGGCCTGCTCTCCGCGATGGCAAGCGTCTTCAGCAACTCGATATCGCGCACCGGTCTGGTAAATGGAAGAGCCTTGCGGCGGGGGCTTCCGCTTCTTCGCCTCCCGAGGGATGCGATTTCTTCCAGCAACACGGCAACCATCCAAGGGTCGAGGTCACCGCGCCCATTCTTGGCGGTTACACAGCTGCTGAAGTAGTTCCTCAGGAAGGCGCCCGATTAAAATGCCGGCAGAATTTATGCCCGCGGTATCGTTGCCGATTGGGATGTCACAGGGTCCGTTCCAAGAGCATTTTCAGTGTCCTGATGACGTCGGCCGCATCCACCAGAGCATCCTTGACCTCTTCCGCCGAAAGGTCACGAGCCCTCTCCGATGATATCCGAAGATCGATCAAGACGTCTCGTGCATGGTGGGCCCCTTCAGCGCCAGTTTGCTCGCGCATGTCGCGGATGGTGTCTATCGAGCGGTCAAGGAGCCGGCTTATCTCATAGTGTGTCAGCTGGCCGGGCCCGTTCGCCGCCCTGATCAGCTCTGCGATGAAATCGGTCGTAAGGCTCATCGTACCGCTGCAAGTTGCTCTTGGTGGAATTTGTACAGTGCAAGTCCTTGGCAATCAGCCCCTGGTCTGTCGGGGACTCGCCCAACTCATAGCTGGGCAGTCGAGTCTCAAGCCCATCCGACGTGCTCGCGCTTCGCCAGCTCAGGAAAAGGCCGAACCAGAAGCGGTACTCCGGCGTGTCCACGCCGCACTGCTGCGTCGATAGCATCTTCTTCAGTCAGGTCTCGCCAGTCGATCATTGGTTGTCCTTTAACTGCCGAGATGCTCGCTTAAAACCGCCAAGCTAAGGTTAGGGAACTTGGCCTATCTTCTTGCAAAGGGAGCTGAAGCTTCGGCGAGCAGTGATGCGGGTTTCCTTCCCAGCCCCGTTGCGCGTGCGAGTTCCGCGCGCTGCATGGCATAGTTCGGAGCTGTCATCGGTGATAATCGACTGGAAGCTTCCACTTTTCACGATACTGCTCCGGTGTCAGACCGTACTTCGCCATCAGATGGCGCCTGAGCGATTTGAATCGCTTGCCGTCCTCCAGACAGATGAGGAAGTCGTCTGTCACGGAGTTCTTGACCGGACTGCGGGGCGTCGCTCCTCAGCGGAGGACTCGATTCTGGATAGTCCAGAACTCCCATCCAGCGAGTTGTAAGTTTGCTGAATGAGATGCGGGAGCTCGGCCGCGGAAATGACATTGCGGCTCAAATAGGCGGACACGATGCGGCTGGTGAGCTCAAGTCTCCGTTCCTTTATCTCTGAGCGCGATTCCGTCAATGTTCTTCTCTGCAGCATGTCACCAATTGTAATCGATCCGTGTAATGAGCAGGAATTTCGGTCGGAAGGAAGGCGGCGCGCGAGAAAGGCGATAACTATCGACGGTTTTTGGACGTCTCTTGTTCTTCATTTCTGATGTCCTTGCGGAATTGAGACCGCAGAGTCTCTCGAGTTTTCTGTCGTGATTGCTTATTCGGTTTCGCCCAAGTTCATCGGCATCCTTTCTTGGCGCGGCGAGGTAAGCATCGACTTCAGAGATCAAGAGCGCGGCAGGGGCTTGTACCCGCGCGCTCGCTTCTGGCGAGCCAAAAAAAGGAAGTGTCCAATCGCCTGACGCTCATCCTTGAACAGATCTACGCGTTCTTTGCCTCGGGTGCCGATCCGGCCCCAGTGGCGGACGAGCGAAGCGCCGCCGAAGAGATCCGGCTCGATCGACATTGTGTAATAGCGCGCCATGTTCTTGGTCGCGTCGATTCGCTGAATATGCAGGCGGAACCAGTGCTGGGTCATGCCTGCGAGCTTGGCCGTTCGAGGATTCGCCGTCCAATGACATTTCTGAATCGATCTCGCTAACCGATTCGAGAATTTGATGCAGCGCTCGAAAGTCGGCGGCGCTCGCAACCATTGCGGCAAAGCGCGAATTTCGGATGGCACTTTGGCCGCGACAGTTGTGCTGAGAAAAGTTCCGGGCCGCTCCCGTTTTCCACTCCGCCTTTGGGCGGAGCGAAGCAGGCGGAGGCCTGAACGCGCTTTCACATTGCGCCGAAGAGAAGGCCGAAGCCTGTGGTAAACGGGAGTGGGGCGGCTGCCGTTTTTCTTCTGGCCACCGACTATCTTGAAGGACGGCCGCTTAGCTGCCTTCACTCACGCTCGTGGCAACAGCTTCCGCTGCCTGTGCGGCTGGCATCATGCGTTTCAGAAGCCGGATCAGATCGTGCATGGTGTCGGGCGGCAATCCTTCGATAAGCTTCATCAATGTCAGGCGATCCTCTGCTTCCTCGGGCGTCTTGCCCCACAGGTGCGGAGCTGCGTCAAAGATCATATCGAGGGGCATAAAGCCCATGATCTCACAGAGATGAATCAGCCGCGGGACCGACATACGAGCTTCTGAGCCCCGCTCGTACCTGCTGTAAACAGATACCGAAAGTCCTAGCAAATGCGCCAAATCGGCGCGGGAGATGCCTTTGGCCTCGCGCGTTTGCTTGAGCCAGGCGGAGATCTTTTCATCTATCTCCTTGGCGGTAAGGATGCCATTGAAACCCGACTGGCGGAAGACCGGCCTGTCAAATTCCGGATCGGCTACTTCAACTAAACCTCGTGCGCTCATCAAGCTGACTGAATCCGTCACCGACCTTACCCTTGTTGTATGCACCGCTCTCAGCACCCACTATGCACCAGATTGAAGTATTTTGGAGCACGCTCTCCGAAGAATCACAGCAATTTTCCCTAACTTTTTGGGGGAAGTCGAGGTCGCGAGCTCAATGAGGCGATGGATCAAAATGCTTCAGCACGCGCCCGAGCACTCGGGCAATAAACTTGGCGCTAAGAATGGCGAAGCAGCCGTGAAAAGCCGTTAACGGTTCTTCGCTGCTATCATCTTCCAGTCGCCGCCTTTGCCCTGAAAAACCGCCTCAATTCGAGTGTCGCCGGTGATCCAATTGAGGTCCGCGGAAAGCTCGCAAACGACCTCCGTTTCTGCAATTGGAATGCAGCGATTGACGATCACTTTGGATCCGTTGCCATGCCTGGTTAGATCCCATTTGGATAGTGTGAATAGCCGGACCTTGGCCTGTTCGTCTGTCGGCCACGTACCATTTTCGGGTACGGCGCTCGCAATGTTCGATTGAGGCAAATTGCTTCCTGAAAAGTTCCCCATACCGACGGTCGAGACACGCCAAGGAGGAAGCCGCGGCCTGACATCGATCAATAGCCGTTATCTTTAAGGAACTGGTCAATTGCGGCCTTCATGATGGTCGTCATCTTCACGTCATTTTCAATGGCGGCCTTTTGCAGCCGCATCTTCGTGTCGTAATCCAGCGGGCAGTTGACATAGTGCTTGGACTCCCGATCGCGCGCCCTCTTCAGGTCGCGCAAGCGAACTCTCGAATCCTCTCGCTGCAATGCTCTCGCGGTGGCCCGTTCGCGCCGAGCTTCTTGTGTCGGGGCGATCAGACGATTAGCGGACTGATCCGCCTCAGTCCCGAGCGGTGCAGGTTCTTGAGGCTGATCTGCATTCCTGGTCTCTCTCGACAGCTCAGCCAGTTTCGTTGCTGAGGCTGCCGGCATAGGGGCTTGCTCCACTGAGCGGCTGCGACGCGGCGCGACTGCAAAGTCAGAGACGGTCGTTTGACCCTTAGCCATCCGCTGCTACCTCTTTCTCGCCCGCAAAAAGCGCTTCGATGTCCCGAACCAGGCTCATCACCTCCATTCTCGCTTTTTTCACCGATTCTGTGAGCTCGAGCATTTGCACAGTGCCATAGCCGTTTCGAATTTCGCGATAGCAATTTCGCTCCATTAGCTCGGTCTTGAGGAGATGGGAGTCGTAGCCCCCTTCCTGCAGGTTCTGCACGAACGGCCTGATTAGGCGGTAGGCTTCCAGCAGTTTCGCCGGCATGGTGATCCTGGTGACGAAGTTGGCGTGGGGGATTAACCGCCCCACCTTGTCGGAAATATCGGCCGTGTCGGCGGCGGCCTGTCCTGCCGCCTTAATCTCGTCCTGGTTCGGCTGGATCGGCGTCAGCACAATATCGGAGCCAGCGATGATCGTGTCCCTTAAAACCGTGTCCTGGCCGGGCGAGTCCATCAAAACGACGTCGAACTTGTTCGCCTCGTTCTCCAGGAGCTGCTGCACAGTGGTCTGGCGCGCGGCGGTTATGAGCTCGATGTTGGCAGGCAGGTTGTCCTTTGCCTCACAGCGCTTCCACCATTCCTGCAGATTTTGGCGGCCGTCTGCATCGATGAGAAGCACACGCTTCCCCTGAAGCGCATACTCGCCGGCGATCAAGATCGCTGCTGTTGTCTTCCCAGCCCCACCTTTGCCGCTCACGGCAGAAATAAAAAGTGGCAAGCGTCGCAACTCCCTTTTGATGGCCCAAAGTGATTCCGGCACTTCGTCGCGGACTTGCACGGAGCGTCCAGGTCGCAATTGCACAGGATGCGAGCAATCGCCCGTACGACACGGAATCATTACACTACCGACCCGTGTAGTCAATCGAACCAACTAAACCACTGCTATAGGATGTGAACAATTCCCCCCACGATGTGAAACCATTTTCGCAATCGCCCCATAAACACATGATGTGGAAAGATCGTGCTGCTAACTCGTGTGAAATAGCGACACGACATTGGCATGTGACTGCTGGCTGCTTCATCGGACGCGTACGGTGCGTCGTCAATAAAGCCGCGCAGATCAATGAACCCCCGAGCCGCGTAAGGCCGGCTTTGGCGCTCGCACGGAAGCGGCAAGGGCGGAGAGCGGAGCCGTCCCTTGCAGCTGAGTACGAGGGGCAGACAAAGGCCTTTAAAAGCGGATTTCGGCGTTGTTTGGTTGAATTTCCCCTTACAATCTAGAGAGGCAGGATACGGAAAAATGTGCTACGCCATTTTCCTGCAATCGAGGGACGAGCCCTCGATCAACTGACGCAAGCGCCAGTAGGGGCCAACGGCCAAATGGATGACGGGAAATTCAACGCTCTTCTCGAGCCGGCAAAGAAAGATCGCACTGTGCATGTGCGCGTCACGGCTGACGAACATGTGGCGATCGAGAAGGCCGCTGACGATGCCGACATGACGGTATCCAGCTTTTTCCGGTCGCTGCTTCTGGAGGGGGCGGGGGTTCGGCCGATGTTGACCGGCGATGACCGGCTGGTGATGGCGGCTCTGCTCGAAGACATGCGTATGATCGGGATCAACCTGAACCAGGTCGCGAGGGCGCTCAACAGCGGCCGTGGTGTCCACCCAAGCGAATTGGACATCAACCTTGAGAACGTGCAGCGGGTTCAAGCGGCCGTGATGAGCGAGTTACGTGCTCTGACGCGGCGAGCTGGTTATCAGCGTCGAGGGGAGAAGTAGCCCTTTGGAAATCTTCTTCGGCGCATTCACCAGCGAATGGGAGCAGCGGCGCGCAGCGCTGCTGCACGAAATGTCGTCCGGCGGGCGGGGCGCTTCGGCGGAAGAAGAGATGCGAAAGCGCCTGAAGCAGTTGGCTCAACTCGGCGCTGCAGGTGGCGGCGGAGGATCAAGCGGGGCTCCCGGTGGTCGTGGATCCGCATCGACGGGCAGGGTGGCTCCTCGAGCGCAGGTAACGTCGGCGACAACGGTTGCCCGACCGATGGAGGCGCGGCTAGCGGCCGTCGCAAAGGGAAGTCAGCCAGCAGTCGTCAAAATGGCGTCCTATGGCGGCGGTGCTCGGGTCGGGGCGATGCTGAATTATGTGTCGCGTGGCGGCGAACTGAAGGTGGAGAACGAAAGCGGCAGGATCCTCGAGGGGCGGGAGGAACTGGCGCGCATCCGTGGCGATTGGGATCTTTTTCAAAACCGCTCAGAAAGCCGCGACATTGGGAGTTTTTCCCTCGAAATCGCGGCGTCCGGCCTTGCATCGGACGAGGCCTTGCACGAGCAGGTAAGGAGCACCCTGGCGAGCGGCTTTGGCGACCGGCGCTATGCCTATGCGATCGCGAAAAATGACGGCGGCGCCGTCACCGTTCAGGGGCTTGTCGTGTTGCGAAGTGGGCAGGGGGAGCGGCTAACGGGCGACTCGAAGGCGGCCGGCATCATCCAGGGCCGATACGACGCCAGCGCGGCTGCGGGCGAGGCTGCGGCGAAGTTCTCGTTTCATGGCTACGGAAATGGCGTGGAGTTCGGCGCCAGCCGCTTGCGCGGGCTGGTCGATCGGCATGACGACGTTCGCGACGATCGCGGCCAGTCGATAGCGAATGAGAAGGTCGCGGGCGACCTGGTGCAGAAAGAATGGCGCGGCGAGCTCCACAGCCGCAAGAGCCGCGATGTGATGCACGTCATCATGTCGGCTCGGGCCGGAACCGACGTTGCCGCGTTCGAAGGCGCGGTTCGCGACTTCCTAGCGCATCAGTTTGCTGGCCACCGGTATGTCTTCGCCATGCACGATCCGGCCAGCGATCCAAAAGAGGCGGGGGAGGGGGGAAAGCGTCCGCATGTGCATGCCCATGCGATCGTGGCGATGAAATCGGATTCCGGTGATCGCATCGAGACGACGCCTGCCGTGTTTCGGGAATGGCGATCCGTCATGGCAGAGAAGGCGCGGGAGCACGGCATTGAGATGGAAATGACCGACCGGCGCGAGTTTGCCAGCCCGCCGGCATTCACGCGCACCCAGGTACGACCGGTGAGCCGCGAAGGCCGCACAGAGCATGTCGGGACGAGCGAGGCTGCGCAGGCGAGATATGACGCCAAGCGTAGCGGCCGACGCACTGTCGCGAAAAGCGACCGGAGCCGGAAGTACATCATAAAGGTGCAGGAATCGTGGCAAAGGGTCGCCCTTGCGGGTGGTGATCGTCAAGTCGTGGCCTATGCCGCACAGCATCGAAAGTATTTGGAATCAGGGCTTTCGACAGCACAGTCGGAGACGAGCGGAACTGTCATTCGCGCGGATTTTGGATCGAACTTCCGCATCAATTTGGCTACATTGCAGGAGATGGTTCTGGAGGGTCAGGAATTGCGCGAAATGTCACGAGCAGAGTTTGAGACCTACGAGAAGAAGGTCGAGACGGCCTTATTCAAGTTGGCGCGGTCCGTCTCGGCAGACGATCGGGCGGACTTTGACGAGATAGCCGGCCTGGCCCGAGATTTCGTCAATCAGAAGCGTGAGCTGGTGGACCTTTACGAGCAGCGCAAAGAGGCATTGGCGGCGCAAGGTGGCGAATCGCTTCGCAGCGAGCCGCGTGATCCGGCCAACGACGAGTGGGACGCTGCGGTCGCCAGGCACGGCGAGGCTATTGTCGAGGCCGGCAACGAGGCCACGATCGAAATCGAGCGCTATCGAGAGGGACTTGATCGGATCGAGGCCGGCGAGTTTTCGGCCGACCGCAAAGATGGGATGCAAGCCGGGCTTCAGCAGGCGATGGAAGGGGCCGCGCAGTTGGCTGTCGAAGGAAACAGCTACCTCAGAGACGTTGCCAAGCAGGACCAGGATTTGCGACAGGCCATCGATCGCGCAGAAAAGCAAACCGAAGTTGACCGACGGGATGACGGGCGCGCAGACGTCATAAAGGCAGTGCAGACGGTCATAGCCGATCGGATTGATCGCCTGAACGAGCGTTTGAGCGACATTGCAGTGGACAGCTATGCGACCCAAAACGAGGTATCTGCCGAACGGCAATTCCTCGTGGATATGAATGGGCAACTCGACAAGCTTGGACCGGGGGATGTTCTCGATCTCTCGCGGACGGAAACCGACTACGGCTATGATGAAGAGGAAGCCGCATCCGCTCGGGAGAGTGGCGTCGATTACGTTCCATCGATCGAGAGGGATCGGCAAGAGCACGAAAGCCACATCGACAGCGTTGCTCCGCAGTTGGAACGGTTGAGAGCCCACGGCGTCTCCGTTGATACGACGTTCAAGATCGTCGATCCGGCCCCGCGAGACTATGACGCTGAGTGGGCCGAGATGTACAGGGATCTGGACCCCGAATCGGAGCCCGGCCGTAACGACACGCGCGAAGCTCACGAGTTGGCGTCCACCGTCGATGCTACAAATCGCCTGCAAGATCGTCTAAATAGGGATAAGGAAGCCGCTCAGCGCAGCGGAGAAACGACACGGACCGACCCCGCCCAACAGCATATTCCTCGCCTCGAGGAGTTGGAGCGGGAACAGAGGGAACAGAAGGAACGCGACCGCGACGACCGGGACCGTTAGGACACAATGCTCAACGATAACCGTCAACAGTACGTCATCCAGACCGATTCCACCAAAGAGGATGGCCTGGGGAAGGTGTTTGCCTTCATCTTCGTCGTCGCCATGTTTCTTGCCTTCGTCCAGAAAGTCTTTGAATCGGTCATGGCCTGGTATCGCGACACCATGGTTTGGCTAAATGACACCGCGGCCTATCTTGCCGGCTTCTGGCCATTCTAAGGGCTCAGCTCTATTTCGAGATCGGCGTCAATCGTTCCTAGTGCAGACCTGACGACTTTGGGTGGACAGCGGAAGTTTTGCAGCCGCCAGGCTAAAGTCTGGTTCGGACGAAAGAAGTCGTTCCTTAGCTCTGGTCGACGGCCCGGCTGCGAAAGCCTTCATAGGTGGCGCGGCTCCGCTGGCAAATTTCCGTCGAATCTGGAGCTGGGGGCCGACTCCTGAGACGCGACAAATCATGGCTCCTTTCCGCGAAGCGACCCTCGGTCGAGCAGGTGGAAGTGCTATCGCTGATGGGGCGGCTCGTCGGTGGTGAGCCGAGGCAGGGGGACAATGAGAATCCCATCTGGCTGTTCGAGGGGTCGGCTTCTCCTCAGCCCCTCGGCTTCGACTTCCTAAGATCTTCGACCGATTGCGGGCCTTCAGTGAGACGGACTGCAAACGGCATTGCCTAGCATAGGGTCTTGTCGGTGCTGAAGGCTTGGCGTCGATGCCAGCTTGATCGCCGCGGATGCCAACAAAAACGCCACTCGACAGCACATCCCGCTGCCGTTTCAGGATGCATTCGAGGACGGCTTCCTTTCGTTGTCCGAGACGATCATGTAGAGAAAGCCCGTTCTGAGCGCGAAGCGGCTACACTTGACCGCTACTCTTCGGTTCAATATTATAACCTTCGGTTAACGAAAAATGGGGTGAAGTCCATCACCTGGCGCGCGGAGAAGATTGTGCCGAAATCCGAATCCACAGAAACCGTCCCAATGATGAAAAGCGTCGATAGAGCGCTGTATCTGCTGTCGTATTTTACTGTTCAGGAACCGGAGTGGGGTCTGAGCGAGCTTGCCCGGAAGTCCAAAATCGACAAGGCAACAACCCTGAGAATCCTGGTTGCGCTCATTCGCAACGGCTTTGTGGAGCAGCATCCGGAAACTAAGAAATACCGCCTGGGGATCGCGGTGCTCAGGTTGGCTCGGGTGAGGGAAGCAAGTTTCCCGCTTCTGTCATTGGTCAATCCGGTGCTCGACAGACTGGCCGAGGAAATGCAAGAAACCGCGCACGCTACTCTTGCGTCTGAGACTGCAATGATTACGATTGCGATAGCGGAGCCCAAGAGGTCAACGCGGGTCTGGGTAGACCCGTCGCAGTTACTTCCTTTTCATGCCACCGCATCTGGTCTCGCTTATCTCGCGTTCGCCGCACCTGGCATCCGGGAGGGCGTTCTTGCCAGTACAGAACTCACCAGATACACGCAAAACACTCTGGTGGAGCCGGAGAAAATTGGCACGCAACTTGAGCAGGTCAGAGCGCGGGGTTTTGCGTTTTCACCTGGGTCGTTCGAAGCTGAATCGAGCGGTATCGCTGCACCAATTTTCTCCGGTGACGGTGAGGCTTTTGGTTCAGTGGCCATTGCTGGTGTCGCATCTCGGATGACGAAGGATCATCAGTTGAAAGCGGCGCGGCTGGTCGTCGGAGCTTCGGTGGAAATCTCGCGAGCAATTGGCGCCGAGCCGCATCCGAACGTCTTGCGGGCCGAACGGGAGCTACTCAACGCCTGAGCCGCAAGCGTTCGTACGCGTCCGTCAATTTTGATCGAACTCCACCAGCCCTTGATTTACCACGCTACTTCCGCCGTCGACGTTAATCAGAGCGCCGTTGACGTATGATGCTTCAGGGGACAGCAGAAACGCAGCGACGTTTGCAATCTCGCTTGCTTCGGCCGCGCGTCGTTGGGGTACGAGCCGCGTGACGCGCGTGTATCCCTCCTCGGGGTTACCGCCTTTGGTCAGCATGGCCATTTCCATGTCGGCCATTTCAGTTCGCACCCAACCGGGTGCAATAACGTTCGCGCGAAGACCATGGCGGGCGTACTCGAGGGCGATCGTTTGCGTCAGAAGCGTCGCGCCCGCCTTCGATGCGCTGTAGGCGGCCAGCCCCACCCCGGCCGTTGCACCAGCTACTGATGAGATGGTGACGATGGATCCTTTGGTCTTTAGCAAATGCGGAATGGCAGCCTTCGCAATCACGAACGACGCAGTTAGATTGACGTCTATTTGCGTTTGCCAATCGGCAAGCGACATCTCGGAAACAGGCGCGGCGATGACCGTGCCTGCGTTTAGGACAAGCGAATCCAAGCGGCCGAAATGTGCAACGACCTTTTCAACCACGGCCGCCGCGTCCTCCGGTACGCTTACGTCCGCCGTAAGCGCTAATCCTTCCGTCTGTTCAGCCACGGAACGGAGGGTCTCCTCCCTTCGACCACAGATTGCGATGGAATGCGTGGACGCTAGGCTCAATGCGATTGCCGCACCGATTCCGGTGCCTCCACCGGTAATGAGGGCTACAGGTCTGCTTTCGCCGACTGTCGTGGACATTCGCTTCTCCGTTCGACATCTGTGAAGGTGGCATTCACTCTTACCAACCGGCGCCGAGATACTCGTCGGCTAGTCCGTAGGCATCAGACAGGTAGCGTGACAAACGGGCGCCGTTGTCAGCGAATTCTGGGCGTTCTCCGATCCATCCGATATAGGTGAGGCTGCGCAGCAGCATGAACATCGGCAGAAGAGATTCCTCGCGATCCGAAAGTTCCCTATTACGGCGATAGCCGTCGAGAACGGCCTGTCTGATCTCGCGGTAGCGCGGTTCCTTCCGATTACGCAAGAGCGTGGTCGCGATATCGAAGAGACGCCAGCCGTACCCGGAATCGTCGAAATCTATGAATTGGACGGAACTCGCCGTTACTAGGACGTTCTCCCTCACGAGATCTGCATGAATGAGACCAAAATCGAGTTTCTCTGCATTGATGCGCTCCATCTCTGACAAAAGGATACCGCGCAGCCTACAGAGCTTGTCCTGGTCTCTTGTGGATAGGGCGTCAAGATCCCAGAAGCGCCCCCACAAGGGGTTATCTCCGAGCAAGCCGCGCTTGTCCCAGGATGGGCGCTCGAGCGCGCTCGCCCGTTCCCAGGCATCGCTAATGTTGTGGAGATCGGCCATTTTGGCTCCGACCGCGGCAAAGATGCGTACCATGTCCTCCGGACCGTGCGACAGCGGTACACCTGACTGGCCTAGGGGCGTCCCGGAGAGCCATGACACGATGTCGGCATTTTGTTCTGGAAAGTCGACACTTGCAGGCAGTGCAGTGTAGTCATCTCCTTTCAGGGTGGAGATAGGCGTCGGGACCTCAATGCCGCCTTGCTCAAGCACGTTCATCCATTGGAGCTCTGAAACGAGGGCCTCGGCGCTGTGATATCCAGGGCGGTGAAGCCTCAGCACCGCAGGTCGCCCGTCCGCAAGGGCCACCTTGAAGACCGCGTTCTCACGGTATTTCAGAAGCTCCGGCTGCTGGCGGGACAATCCCCAGTGGGAGAGTGCCTCCTTGGCTCTAAGTGAAAGTCTTCCGGCCAGCGCCTCGGGAATGTCCGCCATGACAGATCTCTCTAAAGCGCCGAAAGGACGTCATCGAGCGTGCCGATCAGCAGGTCTGCATTTTCTGTGGTGAACGGCATGGGAGGGCGAATTTTGGTCGCACATTGGTGAATGCCCAGCTTGCCCATCAAGACCCCACGCGTGCGCATTTCGTTGATGAGGCGGGTCGCTATTTCAGGAGCGGGTGTTTTTTCCGCCCTGTCGAGGACAAGTTCCGCTCCGAAGAACAGCCCGCTGCCACGCACGTTGCCGATGATCGAATGCTTCTCTGCTAGTCGCGACAGTCCATCCTTGGCGTATTTGCCGACCTTCCTTGCGTTTTCTACTAGCTTCTCGTGTTCCAGAACATCGAGTACGGCCATGCCTGCTGCACAGGAAACCGGATTTCCACCGAATGTGTTGAAGTAGCGAAACGCCTTGCGGAACGCGTTCAGGGTATCTGAACCTGCCACGACACCAGCGATCGGATGTCCATTGCCCATGGGCTTCCCCAGCGTCGCTATATCGGGAACAATCCCAGCGTGTTGGTGCCCCCACATGTTGTCTCCGGTCCTGCCAAAACCCGGCTGAACTTCGTCGGCAATCAAAAGGCCTCCGGCCTTTCGAACCGCTGCCGCCGCCCCGGCCAAGAATCCCTTTGGCAAGTCCGGGAAGCCCTCGTTCGCGAAGAACGGATCGATAATGAGCGCCGAAAAGCCGTGCTCACTTTCCTCGAGCGAGCGGATTGCCTTTTCCACTTCACTGGTGAAAGCGGCTGCAAACGGCTCCCCACTAACGCCACCCAAAGGCCTGTAGCTATCGGGCGCCGTCACATGGCGTACATGACCACCGTAGCCTCCGACGGGCGGCATGCGTGTCGACAACTGGGAAACTGCAGTCGTGTTTCCGTGGTATGTGAAGTTGGTCGCGATGACCCCGGTCTTTCCGGTGACTGCTTGTGCCATCCGAAGAGCTATGTCGTTTGCTTCGCTTCCGGTGCAGGTCAGGATCGCGGCGTCCAGCGAACGGTCGAAGTAGCCCAACAGCCGTTCGACATAGTTCAAAATGCCCTCGTGAAGATATCGGGTATGGGTATTCAGCGTTGAAGCCTGCCGGCAGATCGCTTCCACGACGTGCGGGTGGCAATGGCCGACGTGAGGCACGTTGTTATAGCAATCGAGATAGCGCCTTCCGTCCGCGTCCCAGAGCCAGACGCCCTCTCCACGAACGAGATGCACAGGTTTCTCGTAAAAGATCGAGGTGTTCTTCCCAAGTAGTTTTTCGCGCCTAGCGAGGAGGGCTTTCGTATCGTTCATCATCCCGCCTGTAGTTGTTTCGTACGGTTCATTATTATAACCGAGAGATACATTATCGGACCGGTTTTCAGCAATTGTCAAGCGCCCGCCGGCAAAAACATCGACGGGAGGTGACATATTGACATCCGGCAAAAGTAGAACAAAATAGATAACCATCGGTGATAATAATGAACCAAGAAGGCCGAGAGAAACTCTAGATAGGGAACTTAGATGTTTAACGAACAAACCTCGACCGATCGCGGTCTGCGGGCAGGGACTCTGGGAGCAGCGGCCATCACGTTGATGGTCGTATCCGCGGTTGCCCCCCTCACCAACATGGCGGGCGTATTGCCGGTCGCTATTCTTTTCGGCAACGGCACGGCCATAGTCCCAGCCTTCATGCTGATGATGATTTTGGTTCTGATATTCTCGGTGGGGTACGTAGCCATGGCCCGGCACGTGCAGAATGCTGGGGCGTTTTACACACTCATTACCAAGGGACTGGGAAAGACCGTGGGCGGAGCGGCTGCTGTGGTCGCGCTTCTCGGGTACAATTGCATGCAGATTGGCATGTCGGGAATGTTTGGCCCGGTATGCACAGATCTGGTCAAAACTTTCACTGGTGTGACAGTTCCTTGGTGGGCATTCAGCCTTGGCGCCTCGGCTTTGATCGGGGTCCTTGCCTACAGACGTGTGGATCTATCCGCTAAGGTCCTTGGTCTCCTGGTTCTCGCCGAGTTCGCAGTTGTTTTGGTTCTTGACCTGATGATCGTCTACAAAGGCGTTCCCGGAGGATTTGACCTCGCTCCGCTCTCGTTGTCGGGCATGCCAAGCGCATCTGCGCTCGGAGTGACATTCGTGTTCGCCTTCGGCTGCTACATCGGTATCGAAGCCACAACCATATACAGCGAGGAGGCGAAAGACCCGAAGCGGACCATTCCCCTTGCCACATACGCGGCAGTCGTCCTGATCGGTGTGTTCTATTCCGTCTCAACGATTTGGATCGTCGAGGCTGCAGGCACGGCCACTATAGTCAGCCAACTGCAGAACATCGCCGATCCAATCCAGTTCGTGTTCAACATCGGCAACCAGTATGTCGGCAATTGGCTGGCTGTGTTGATGCGCGTCTTGTTCGTGACCAGCGTTTTCGCCTGTCTCCTGGCCTTCCACAATCACGTCGCCCGCTATTTCTACTTTCTCGGCAAGGAAGGCCTCATGCCCGCTTGGCTTGGCCGCACCCACGATACCTATCAGAGTCCGCACCGCGGCACGATTGTGCAGACAATTATCGCGCTCGCTGTCATCTCGATCTTCGCAATTTCAGGTCTTGACCCGCTGCTTACGCTGTTCGCGTGGGTCGCTAATGTAGCTGTGATCAGCATCATCCTGCTGATGTTGATGGTTTGCTTCGCGATCATTGCCTTCTTCAGCAAGAACCCGGATTTGGAGCCGAACCAGCTGATCAAGACGAAGATCATGCCAGCTATCGCGGCCACAGGCTTTGGCATCGTGGCCTACTTCGGCATTTCCGGTTTCGACATCCTGACCGGTACACCAGGCCCGTTGGCGATCGCGCTGCCGTCCTTGATACTTGTCGCTGCGGTGATCGGAGCGGTGAGAGCAACGACGCGGCCGGACGCATTTGCCCGATTGAGCGCCGACCAGATCTAAGCGTCGCAAGAGAGGGGGCTCGCCTTCGGGCGGGCCCTTTGTTCATGAAAAAGCGGCTGGTGCCGTCCGGCATCAGGCCCTGGCCCTGGGTGGCGCGGATGGCGGCGCAAAGGTTGGTCCTGCGGCTCAGGCACGAATAGCATTCGCGGCACTCGGGCGTGTACAGCGGAATGACATGATCACCCCTCCTCACCGACGTGACGCCCGGACCGACATCGACCACGACTCCGGCGCCCTCATGGCCGAGGATCGCCGGGAACAGCCCTTGTCCGCCCCGACAGGGCGAAATTGTCGGTGTGGCAGATGCCGGTCGCCTTGACCTCGACCAGCACCTCGCCGGCCTGCGGACCTTCGAGTTGAACGGTCATCACTTCCAAGGGCTTGCCTGCCTGAACGGCGACGGCGGCACGTACGTCCATAATCTCGATCCTTTATTTGTGTTCGGGCTACATGTTCGGATAGACCGGGCCTTCGCCCCCTTGCGGCGGCACCCAGTTGATGTTCTGGTTCGGGTCCTTGATGTCGCAGGTTTTGCAGTGGACGCAGTTCTGCGCATTAATGACGAAGGTCGGCTTACCGTCCTTCTCCACCCATTCGTAGACGCCGGCGGGACAGTAGCGCGTCGAAGGTCCGGCATAAACGTCATATCCGGAACGCTTCTGCAGGTCGGGGTCCTTGAGCTGTAAATGCACCGGCTGATCCTCCTCGTGGTTGGTGTTCGAGAGGAACACCGAGGAGAGCCGATCGAAGGTAAGCACGCCGTCCGGCTTGGGGTAGTCGATCTTCTGGTGTTTCGCCGCTGGCTCCAGGGAGGCCGCATCGGTCTTGCCATGTCTCAGCGTGCCGAAGATGGAGAAGCCGAAGAGCGTGTTCGTCCACATGTCGAGGCCGCCGAGCGCGACACCCACCGCCGTACCGAAGCGCGACCAGAGCGGCTTGACGTTTCTCACCTTCTTCAGATCCTGGCCGATGGCGCTGTCGCGCCAACCGCGCTCGATCTCGATCGGCTCGTCATTGGCGCGACCGGCAGCGAGCGCCTCCGCCAGTTTCTCCGCCGCGAGCATACCGGAGAGTACCGCGTTGTGGCTGCCCTTGATGCGCGGCACGTTGACGAAACCGGCCGAGCAGCCAATCAGCGCGCCACCGGGGAATGACAGTTTCGGCACCGATTGCCAGCCACCCTCCGTGATCGCACGGGCGCCATAGGAGAGGCGCTTGCCGCCTTCGAAAGTGCCGCGGATGACGGGGTGCGTCTTGAAGCGCTGGAATTCCTCGAAGGGGTGGAGATAAGGATTTTTGTAGTTCAGGTGCACGACGAAGCCGACAGCAACCAGATTGTCTTCGAGGTGGTAAAGGAAAGAGCCGCCGCCGGTTTTCATGTCGAGCGGCCAGCCGAAGGAATGCTGCACCAGGCCGGGTTTATGGTTCTCAGGCCTTACTTCCCAGAGCTCCTTCAGGCCGATGCCGAATTTCGGCACGTCGCGGCCCTCGTCGAGCCTGAACTTGGCGATCAGTTGCTTGGCGAGCGAGCCCCGGACGCCCTCGCCGATAAGCGTGTATTTGCCGAGGAGCGCCATGCCACGGGCATAGTTTGGCCCCGGTTCGCCGGAGCGTTGGATGCCCATGTCGCCGGTGGCCACGCCGATCACGGCGCCCTCGTCATTATAAAGCACTTCGGCGGCGGCAAAGCCCGGATAGATCTCGACGCCCAGCGCCTCGGCATGGGTGGCGAGCCAGCGACAGACATTGCCGAGCGAGACGACATAGTTGCCGTGATTGTTCATCAACGGCGGCATCAGAAAGTTCGGCAGGCGGATCGAGCCGGCCGGACCCAGGAAGAGAAAATGGTCGTCGGTGACTTCGGTCTTGAACGGATGATCCGGCTCATCGCGCCAGCCGGGCAATAGCCGGTCGATGCCGATCGGGTCGACGACCGCGCCGGAGAGGATGTGCGCGCCGACTTCGGCGCCCTTTTCGAGAACGACGACGGAGAGCTCAGGATTGACCTGCTTCAGCCGGATCGCCGCCGCAAGCCCGGCGGGACCTGCGCCGACGATCACGACGTCGAATTCCATGCTCTCGCGTTCCGGCAGTTCTTGTCGTTCGGTCATGGTGTTCGGCCGAGTTGGGTTCGTTGCTCAAAAAGTGGGACCGATCGGCCATGCGCGCGGCAGGCAGCGCTTAACGTATTCGCCATCAGCATCGCGATCGTCATGGGGCCAACCCCACCGGGAACCGGAGTGATCGCACCGGCTCTTTCCACAGCCCCGTCGAAATCCACATCGCCCACGAGCCGGGTCGTGCCGGAAGTCGCCTCTCGCACTCCGATCCGATTTATCCCGACGTCGATCACCGTCGCCCCCGGCTTAATCCAATCCGCCCGGACCATTTCAGGACGCCCAACCGCCGCGACAAGGATGTCCGCTTGGCGGCAAAGCGCCTCGACGTCTGGCGTCTTGCTGTGCGCAACAGTGACGGTGGCATTGGCTGCCAGCAACAGGTTCGCCATAGGCTTGCCAACTATGTTTGAGCGACCGAGAACGACTGCCCGCAGTCCGGAAAGGTCTTGTCCATGAATCCTTTGGATCAAGATCATGGAGCCGGCCGGAGTGCATGGGACGAACCCGGAGTCGAGCACGCCTGTGCCGAGCCTGCCAACATTCATGAAGTGAAAGCCGTCAACGTCCTTCTCCGGCGAGATGGACTGGACGACCTTCCCAGCGTCGATGTGGCCGGGAAGGGGAAGTTGCATGAGAATGCCGTGTACTGAGTCGTCGAAGTTCAAAGATTCGATCACCTCCAACAACTTAGCCTCGCAAACGTCTTCGGGGAGTTCGTGCTTGATCGACAGAAATCCGCACTCATCGGCCTTCCTGGCTTTCGATCCCACATAGACTTGGCTCGCGGGGTCGCTGCCAACGATCACGACGGCGAGGCCAGGCTTTACACCATCGATCGCCAACGAGCGCGTGTGGGCCTTGACCCTGTCAAGCACGCTTTCTGCAATCTCCTTCCCGGAGATGACCTCACAATCAATCCTGCGCATGTTCCGGACTCAAGCGAAGACGATTGTGCGGTGGCCGTTGAGCATGACGCGGCACTCGAGGTGCATCTTGACGGCACGCGCAAGGACGCGGCTTTCGATGTCACGGCCAGTGGCGACGAAGTCCTCGGCCGTCATGGCATGGGTGACGCGTTCGGTCTCCTGCTCAATAATCGGTCCTTCGTCCAAGTCGGGCGTGACGTAATGCGAGGTGGCGCCGATTAGCTTCACGCCGCGTTCAAACGCCTGGTGGTAGGGCTTCGCGCCCTTGAAAGAGGGCAGGAAAGAATGATGAATGTTGATGACCTTTCCATAGAGGCGAGTCGACAAGTTGTCGGAAAGCACTTGCATGTAGCGCGCCAGGATGACGAGATCGGCACCGCTGTCGCGGACGAGCTGAAGCAACTGCGCTTCACGCTCTTGCTTGTTCTCTCTGGTTACTGGCCAATGATAGAAGGGAATGCCTTCCTGCTCGGCCGTCCTGGCGCTGTCGTCGTGGTTCGAGACGATCGCCGCTACCTCGCCGTTCAGCCAGCCGACCCTGATCTGGTAGAGCAGGTGAAGCATCGCATGGTCAAACTTCGACACCATGATGATGATCTTCGGCTTGCGGCTGCCATCGACCAAGCTTGCCTTCATCTCAAAGCGGTCGATGACCGGCGTCAGCACTTTTTCAAGCTCGTCCTTCTCGCGTTCCGGCGGGGCCGTGAAGGCGATACGCATGAAGAACCGGTTCGAGCTGCGGTCCCAATACTGGTTACTTTCCGCGATATTAGCGCCAACCGACGCGAGTTCGGTGGTCACGGCAGCCACGATGCCCGGGCGATCGTCGCAGGAGAGGGTGAGTATGTAGCTGTTCGATAACATGGGCGTTCCGTTCAGGAGAGAGCTTTCTGGAGATCGGGCAGAACCTCAAAAAGATCGGCGACAAGGCCATAGTCGGCGACCTGGAAGATTGGTGCCTCCTCATCCTTGTTGATGGCGACGATCACCTTGGAATCCTTCATGCCGGCGAGGTGCTGGATGGCACCGGAGATGCCACAGGCGATGTAGAGATCGGGTGCCACCACCTTGCCAGTCTGGCCGACCTGCCAGTCGTTGGGCGCGTAGCCGGCATCGACGGCGGCTCGGCTTGCACCGACGGCGGCGCCGAGCTTGTCGGCGACGGGAAGGATCACTTCCTTGAACTTCTCTGCCGAACCGAGCGCCCGGCCGCCCGAGATGATGATCTTCGCCGAGGTCAGCTCCGGGCGGTCTGAAGAGGACAGCGCGTCGGAAACGAACCTCGACAAATCGGAAAAAGCGGCTGCCGTCGGGACCTGTTCGACGGCAGCCGAGTCACCCGCCGAAGCGGGGGGGAAGGACGAGGTGCGGACGGTGACGACTTTCTTCACTTCGGTCGTCTGCACCGTCTGGACGGCGTTGCCGGCATAGATCGGCCGCTTGAAGGTGTCGGGCGACACCACCTCGATGATCTCCGACACCTGGGCGACGTCAAGCAGCGCGGCAACCCGCGGCATGACGTTCTTGCCGACCGAGGTGGCGGCGGCAACAACGGTGTCGTAGCTGCCGGCGAGCGAGACGATGAGGGCGGCCAACGGCTCGGCGAGATTGTGGGCGAGCGAGGCATCCTCGGCGACGAGCACCTTCGTGACGCCCGAGAGCTTCGCCGCCTGCTGGGCGGCGGCCCCGACGCCGGAACCCGCAACGAGCACATGCACGTCCCCGCCGATCTTGGTGGCCGCCGTCAGCGCCTTCGCCGTCTGGTCGGAAAGGTGGGTGTTGTCGTGGTCAGCCAGAAGCAGAATGGCCATGATGGAATCTCCCTTTCCTTGACCTTAGAGGACGCCGGCTTCGGTCTTGAGCTTCTCGACGAGCTCGGCGACCGACTTCACCTTGATGCCGGCCTTGCGGCCGGACGGCTCTTCCGTCTTCAGCACCTTGATCCGTGCCGCGGTGTCGACGCCGAAATCGGCCGGCGTCTTCTTGTCGAGCGGCTTCTTCTTCGCCTTCATGATGTTCGGCAGCGAGGCGTAGCGCGGCTCGTTGAGGCGCAGGTCGGTGGTGACCACCGCCGGCAGCTTCAGCTCCACCGTCTGCAGGCCGCCGTCGACCTCGCGGGTGACGTTGACTTTGCCGCCGCCGATCTCGACCTTCGAGGCGAAGGTGCCCTGCGGCCAACCGAGGAGAGCGGAGAGCATCTGGCCGGTCTGATTGCTATCGTCGTCGATCGCCTGCTTGCCGACAATGATGAGTCCCGGCTGTTCGGCCTCGGCGACACCCTTGACGATTTTGGCGACGGCGAGCGGCTCGACCTGGTCTTCGGTCTCGACGAGGATCGCCCGGTCGGCGCCCATGGCGAGCGCCGTTCTCAGCGTCTCCTCGGCCTTGGCCGGCCCGATCGAGACGACGACGACTTCGGAAGCCTTGCCGGCTTCCTTCAAGCGCAAAGCTTCCTCGACGGAGATCTCGTCGAACGGATTCATCGACATCTTCACATTGGCAAGCTCGACGCCCGAACCGTCCGCCTTCACCCGGATCTTGACGTTGAAGTCGACGACCCGTTTCACCGTAACTAGGATTTTCATTTGGCTGTTCCCCAATTCTAGGCAAAGTAACCCTGTCCGCGGCACGACGCATGCCGCGATCCATGCTGATCAATTCACTGTGGATCTGGCGATCAGCTTGCCTTGCGGAGGCCTACCTCCAGTGCCTGAAGGATCCGACCGACATCGGCGGCGGTGATCACAAGCGGCGGAGACAAAATAAGATTCGACCCCGACGTCCTGATCATCACGCCGGCTTCGTAGGCTCCCTCGTAAACCGTCGCGACTGTATCCTTTGGCGCACTAGTCTTCTTTGCTCTGTCCGAGACAAGTTCGACGGCGCACATGAGTCCCTTGCCACGCACATCGCCGACGAGTTCGTGTTTGGACTTTAACGCTTGAAGCCCAGCCAACAGCTCTTCTCCGCGCGCCGCAGCATTTGCCGCAGTGTTCACACGCATGGTCTCTCGGAGCGTTGCAAGCGCTGCAGCGGCTCCGACGGGATGTCCGGAGTATGTGTAACCATGGCCAATCGCACCAAAAACATTGTTGTTGGACTCGAACGCTTCGGCAATCTTTTCCGAGATCATGACCGCTCCGAAGGGGAAGTAGCCATTCGTAAGGGCTTTGGCCGTGGAAATCAGGTCGGGCTTGACGTTCCAAAGGCGCGAGCCCGTCCATGCTCCTGTTCGCCCGAAGGCGGTGATCACTTCATCCGCGATAAGGAGGATTCCGTGTCTGTCACAGATCTCACGCATCAAGGGCATGAAGGTGTCGTGGGGTACGATCACACCGCCCGCTCCGAGCACAGGCTCCATGATCAGTGCCGCAATCGTGTCCGCCCCCTGGAAAGCAATCTCGTCTTCAAACTGCCGGGCGATGGCTGCCGCGATCTCCGCCGGATCTTCCGTGTTGAAGGGGTTGCGATAGGCATAGGGGGCGGGCAGGTGGATTACTCCCGGCAGCAGCGGCTCATAGTTGCGGCGGAAGTTCGAGTTTCCGTTGACCGAGGCGCCACCGAAATGGGTGCCATGATAGCCTTTCTTAAGCGCCACGAATTTCGTGCGTTCCGGCTGCCCGTTTACCTTATGATACTGGCGCGCCAGACGAAGGCAGGTTTCGACGGAGTCGGAGCCTCCGGAAGTGAAGAATGCACGAGTGAGACCGTCCTCCCTGAACCATTCGGTCAGTTCATAGGACAATTCAATCAAAGGCGAGTTGGTCGTGCCGCGGAATGCTGAGTAATAGGGGAGCTCGTATAGCTGATCCGAAATAGCCTTCTTCACGGGATCGCACGAGTAGCCGAGGTTCACGTTCCAGAGCCCACCGACAGCGTCCAAGAGGGTGTGGCCAGACAGGTCGGTTATCTCCACGCCCGAAGCCGATCGGACGATCTTCGGAGGATGCGTCCGCATTTCCGCTGGGTGGGCCATTGGATGCCATAGGTGGCGAGCATTGTTCTCAACAATGAAGTTCGTATCGCTCATCGTCATTCTCCGGCTGATATGCCCAGCGCTTCGCAGGCGAGGGAGTAGCTTTCAGAAGGGCGGGTGACGTCGAAGTGGACTGTGCGCATGCCGACGTTCCGGGCACCGGTGATGTTTCGGAGCTGGTCGTCCACGAAGACGCACTCTTCGGCGGCGACGCCAAGCGCGCTCGTCACGAAACCATATGATCGGGGGTCGGGCTTCAGGACCTTCGTGTAGGTCGCGTCGACAATCGCGTCGAAATCAGCCAGGAAGGGCAGTTTGTCCCTGAATCCACTGCCGTAGAAAAGATCGAGTTCGTTCGACAGGATCGCCAGCTTCCGCCCTGCGTTCTTTGCGGCGCGAATCGCCTCCAACGCTTCCGGGCGGATCATGGCGGCTGGATCGTCGCCGCGGATGCGCTGCAGGAAGCTAGGCAGGTCCACCCATTCTTCGCCGACCAAGCGTCCGGTCTCGGCCGCCCGCATGTACCAGTAGTCGCGCTCTGAAATGCGGTCGTCCTGCATCTCGCACCACATGGGATCGCTAGCGGGATCGAAAGGTCCCATCCAATTGAGAGTACCGGTCGGAACGCCAAGAGCCGCTTCGCTCTGCGGATGGGTTTCGAAGACTGTTTTCGAGATGACGCCGCCGAAATCGAGGACGAGCGCACTGCACGATGCCGCCACCTTCAAGTTCCTTTCCTGCTTTCAAAACTACGGAGCGTGCTTCCTGCCCCAGGTGATGATGCCGCCTCCTCGCTCCCTTCCCAGCATGGTCGAGACAGGGAGGCGCGCTCACTCTTGACGGACTACTTGACAGAACTCAGAACATAATGCAAGCTTTTTAAACTGCTGGTGATAATAATGAACCAAACACGGCAGGAAAGCCAAAGTGGGAGTTTGCAGATGCGAAAATTGCTTACATTGACGCTGATGACGACGCTGCTTGCGGGAGCGGCCTTCGCGCCGGCTGCCCGTGCGGAATATCCCGAAAGACCTGTGACCTTCATTGTTCCCTGGCCCCCCGGCGATATTGAAGACCAGCTTACGCGCGTCATCGCAGAGGAGATGACCAAGGAGACGGGGGTGCCGGCTAAGGTCGTCAACAGGCCCGGAGGGGGGGCCGTGGAGGGCGCGACGGCGGTTGCTCAAGCGGAGCCAGACGGGTACACGATCGGCTCGTTCGTGATTGACGTACCAACGATGCACATCATCCGCGGCAACGCCACGTACAAGCGAGATACCTTCGAGCCGATCGGAATCTTCCTGACCTATCCGTTCGCTCTCGTCGCCCTGAAGTCAGCGCCGTACAAGACGCTTAGCGAGCTGGCGGACTACGCGAAGCACAATCCCGTCAAGCTCGCACATTTCGGTTATGACCTGGTGCCATCGATGGCCACCTTCGCTGCCGCAAAGAGGCTCGGCTTCAAGTTCAGCGCCGACGCGGCGTACGAAATGGTGGACTGCTCCACATTGAAGAACGGCGATGCCGACGTGATGAACACGACCATGGCCGTGATTCTGGCATGCAGGGACGACATCAACGTACTCGCCGCTTACACCGACCAGCCACTGTCGGTAGCGCCCGAAGCTCCGCTTCTTTCGTGGGAGGTACCTGGCCTCGACATCACGCTCTGGAACGGCCTGTTCGTCCCGAAGGGCACACCGCAGGAAATCAAGGACAAGATCGCGGCGATCGCGAAGAAAGCGGTGCAATCCGACAAGGCGAAGGAGATCGCCGCACCGTCTGGCGCTGGCATCTACTGGATGGACGCAGCGCACTCGGCTGAACGCATCGCCAAGGACTACCAGAAAGCCGAAGACATCCTCAAGGAGATCCAGTGACACGGGAATGGCGTGCCTACCGGGCACGCCATTCCGATAGGCAGCTTATTCTGGAGTTGAGCGATGACCCGCAGCGGACCGCCCGGAACCGAGAGTGAATACATCGAGAGCGAACTGGACGAGGTCGTGCCGCCCGCCGCGGAAGGACTGGCCGCCGCGATATTTTGCGGAGCAACGATTGTCCTGATTGCGTTGGCACCTTTTGCGACTCGGCCGCAGCCGATCGACAAAGGGTGGTATCTGGCCCCGGTTAACTGGCCATTGCTCAGCCTTGCACTGGCGCTGGTCTCGGGAGCGATCCTGAGCTGGCGGTTCTGGAGCGCTTTCCGCTCCACCCCCGACCGCGACGCCTTCCGGCGGGCGTCCCTCTGGGCATTCGGCGGAATGGGAGCGGCCATTGAATACAGCGCCTACTTCTGCGCCTACCTAGTCGGCGTCACCTATCTCGGTTTCGCGATCGCCACCGTCTTGTTCCTGCAATTCGTCGCATGGCGCTCCGGGCTGCGCGGCCGCAAATGGGTGCTGACCACGCTCGCCGTCGCAGCCGGTATCGTCGTCATATTCAGGCTTGGGATCGATCTGTGGTTCCCGCTTGCACCGATCTTCAAACTCCTTCCCGCCTGGGTCGGCAATTCACTCGGGGGCGTCCTGTGATTGAGAGCTTTCTCCTTGGACTAGAACATGTCGCGACCTGGCAGGTTCTGCTGGCGCTCGTCGCAGGCGCGCTGTGCGGGATAGTCGTGGGTGCCATTCCGGGATTGGAACCGGCTGGAGCGATGGCGATCCTCCTTCCATTCACCCTGCAAATGGATCCGCTGCCGGGTGTGACGATCCTGCTCGGGGCCTACGGCGGCGCTTGGTATGGCGGAGCGATACCCGCGATCCTCATCCGCGTACCTGGTACGCCGGTGAACGTTCTCACAACTTATGACGGCTATCCGATGGCGCGAAAAGGAATGGCGCATCGTGCTCTGTCGATCGCGTATTCGTCCTCCTTTGTAGGAGGGATTGTAAGCGTGCTCGCGCTGGTTCTGCTAGCTCCCTACCTCGCCACCGTCGCGGAAAGATTCGGCGCTCCTGAATATGCGATGATCTCCGTGCTCGCGCTCGTCTCCGTCCTGCTGGCCCACCAAAATCATGTGGTCGCCGCACTCATGTCGCTGGGCTTCGGAATGTTCCTCGGATCGGTAGGTTTCGAGTCACCGTTCAACACGCAGAGGTACACGTTCGATCAACAGTGGCTTCTCGGCGGCGTTCCAATGGTGCCTGTCGTAATAGGCCTCTTCGCCATGTCGCAGGCATTCGTACTGCTCAAAACGCCGAGCTATCCTGACCTCGCGTCGGACTACCAAAGCGGGAATCGCTTCCGCGGGCTATTGGAGGTGTTCAAGTATCCGAGAACAGTGATCCGTTCTTCCGGCCTGGGCGTATTCCTCGGCCTCCTTCCGGGTATTGGAGAATTCGGCGCGCAATTCCTCTCCTATTCCCTGGCACGTCGCTTCTCTAAGAAGCCGGAAGAGTTCGGAAAGGGTTCAGCGGAAGGCCTCGTCGCTTCGGAGACTTCCATCAGCGCCTGTACTTCTACGGTCCTTGTTCCACTGCTCTCGCTCGGCATACCCGCCGACCCCCTGATGGCGATGCTGCTCGCCGTTTTCATGATCCACAACATCGTGCCGGGACCGCAGCTATTTTCCCAGCACCCGGACTTCATCTCCGGCCTCTATATCTCGCTGTTCATCCTCAATCTGGCGATTCTCGGCATACTGCTCTTCGCGACGAAATACATCGTCAGGCTTTCTGGTATCAGCCCTCGCATGATCGGAGCGACCATTCTCGTTCTGGCGATGATCGGCTCCTATACGCAGAACTATCGCCTCACCGACGCACTGATAACAGTCGTCTTTGCAGTGGTTGGGCGCTTCATGCTCCGAAACGGGATTCCCGCTTTTCCTTTGGTGATTGGCTTGGTGTTGGGGCCGATGCTGGAGGTTCGTCTCAAACAGTCACTCAGTCTTTCGAAGGGCGATCCGATGATTTTCATCGAGCGTCCGATCGCTGCCGTGCTGCTGGCGCTCGCCGTAGGAGCTGTAGGCTTCTTCGCCATCGCCCGGTCAAAGGGCGCCAGCTTGCCAGTCGCGAAAGACCATAATCAGAAGGCTTAGAAAATGAAGCAGGAACAGATCGACAAACTCCGGGGCGTTCCCGTTCCGGAGCAGGCCCTCTTCATTGCCGGTGGCCGCCGCCCCGCTATCAGAGGCGGCAGCCGGGAAGTCGTCTCGCCGCTCGATGGGGCGGCTCTGACGAGGCTGGCCGAGGGCGAAGCCGCCGATGTCGATATTGCGGTCTCGGCTGCACGTGCGGCGTTCGACAAGGGAGGCTGGTCGAAAGCCTCTCCGGGGGAACGCAAGAAGGTCATGCACCGGATCGCGGACCTCATCGAGGGGAACGCGCTCGAAATTGCGGTGCTCGGAGTACGTGACAACGGCACGGAAATCTCCATGGCCTTGAAGGCCGAGCCAGGGAGTGCTGCGAACACCTTTCGCTACTACGCGGAACTCGCCGACAAGATCTATGGAGAGATCGCCCCGACGCCGGATTCGGTGCTCGGCCTCGTCCACCACGAACCGGTGGGTGTTGTGGGCGTCATCGTGCCCTGGAACTTTCCGCTGATGATCGGAGCGTGGAAGATCGCCCCAGCGCTCGCCGCCGGAAACTCTGTGGTGGTCAAGCCGGCGGAGGTTGCATCGCTCTCCTTGCTCCGCCTCGCCGAGCTTTGTTCCGAAGCCGGGCTTCCCGACGGTGTGCTGAACGTAGTCACCGGCCAAGGGTCGGTGGTGGGTGAGGCAATCGGTCTTCACCCCGATATCGATGTGCTCGCGTTCACTGGATCAGGCGGCGTCGGTAGGCGGCTGCTGGAATATTCCGCGCGGTCGAACCTGAAACGGGTCTACCTCGAACTTGGCGGTAAGTCGCCCAACATCGTGTTCGCCGACGCGCCGGACCTGGATCAGGCGGCCAAGACCGCCGCTTACGGCATTTTCCGGAATTCTGGCCAGGTGTGCGTCGCCGGGTCACGACTGCTCGTTGAAAGATCGATACACAAGGAGTTCTCTGAAAAGGTCTCCGCGATTGCTGGCACAATAAAGGTCGGCGATCCGTTGGACTTGACGACCGAAGCGGGGGCCATCGCCAGCGAGGACCAGCTCAAGAAAAACCTGGAGCATGTCGCCCGCGCTCAGGCGCAAGGGGCAGAGCTCAGGGCCGGCGGAAATCGAATCCTTCAGGCGACCGGCGGCTATTTCATGTCTCCGACGGTGTTCGACGGCGTCACACTGGAAATGACCCTGTTCCGGGAGGAGGTGTTCGGACCTGTCCTCGCTATCACGCCCTTTGAAGACGAGGCGGACGCGATACGGATCGCGAACTCGACCGCATATGGACTCGCCTCCGGCGTCTGGACGGCGAACCTTTCGCGCGCGCATCGGATGGTGCGAGCGATCCGGGCAGGAGTAGTTCACGTCAACACTTACGGCGGGTCCGACATCACCGTCCCGCTCGGCGGCGTGGGGCAGTCAGGTAACGGCCACGACAAGTCGCCGCACGCGCTGGACAAATATCTCAATCTCAAGACAGCATGGGTTCAACTTTGATGAGCGACATCACACGACAGAAAGCACTTCCGGAAAAGGCGCCGGTAGTCGTCATTGGCGGCGGAATCATCGGGGTCTCGACCCTCTACCACCTCGCAAGACGTGGCGTCAGCGGTGCTGTGCTGCTGGAGCGGAAGCAACTTGCCAGCGGCACTACCTGGCATGCTGCCGGCATTGTTGGACAACTCAGGGAGTCGAGCGCCCAGACCAACCTCTCCAAGTATACGGCGCGCCTGTTCACCGAGCTCGAGGCGGAAACCGGGCAGGCGACCGGCTATAAGCAGAACGGAACCATGCATCTGGCGCTTTCCGGCATCCGGCTGGAGCAGCTTCAACGCAATCACGACCACGCCCGCCGGATGGAGATCGAGAGCCACATGCTGTCTGTCGATGCTCTGAAGGAGCAGTGGCCGCTCATAAACTATGAGGGCGTGCTCGGCGGCTTCTTCGTTCCATCTAACGGACAAGTCAATCCGCTGGATGTCACGCAAGCCATGGCAAAGGGTGCGAAGCAGAAGGGCGCCCTGGTGTTCGAGAACACTTCGGCAACCAGGATACTGACGAAAAACGGCCGGGTGATCGGCGTCGAAACCGATCAAGGTGTCATCGCCACTGAAAAGGTCCTGCTTGCGGGCGGAATGTGGACAAGCCGCTTTGCGAAGGCACATGGCGTGACCGTGCCTCTTCATGCTGCGGAACATTTTTATATCGTCACTCAACCGGTCGCTGACCTACCGCGCACGTTACCCTGCCTTGTCGTCGGCGAAGAACGGACATACTGGAAGGAAGACGCGGGAAAACTGCTGATCGGTGGCTTTGAAGCACGTGGCAAAGCCTGGGCCAGAGAGGGCATTCCCGACAGTTTCGAGTTCGACGAACTTCCATTCGACATGGAACACAACGAACCGATACTCGAAACCATCTTCGCGCGCATGCCGGCACTTGCCGAGATGGGCATCAAGACGTTTTTCAATGGCCCAGAGAGTTTCACGCCGGACGGACGGCCTTATCTCGGACCCGCTCCCGAAAAGCGAGGGCTATTCATTGCGGCCGGCATGAATTCCAACGGCATCCTGAATTCGGGTGGCGTTGGACTGACAATGGCGGAATGGCTGGTCGATGGTTACCCGAGCCGCAGCATGAACTCGATGCTGGCTTGTCGCGCTCATCCCTTCCAGTCCAACTCCGCATACAACGGAGATAGGGTCGGCGAGTCCGTCGGTTTCCACTACGGCATCCATTGGCCCGGCCGTCAGATCGAGACAGCGCGAGGCATCCGCAGGGTTCCTATGCACGACCGACTTGCATCGGCCGGTGCGGTATTCGCCGAGCGCATCGGGTGGGAAGTGCCAATGTACTTCGATCCCGCCGGCGCCGGATGGCCGACGAAGCCCTCGCTGGGATGGCAGGAATGGTCCCCGATAGTAGCCGACGAATGCATTGCGGCCCGCGACGACGCGGTCCTGCTCGATCAGTCGATGTACGGCAAGATTCTCGTGCAGGGACCCGACACCGCCAAAGCGCTAAACATGGTCTGCGGCGCGCAGATGGACGTGCCCACGGGGACCTCTGTCTACACCCAGTTCTTGAATCCTCGCGGCGGCATCGAAGCAGATGTCACGGTGACGCGCTTCGCCGAGGACAGATTCCTGATCGTCACGGGCCACCCCAGCCAGATTCGCGACCGCGCGTGGCTCGAAGCGCATGCGGATCCGTCCTGGAGGTTCGAAGTCTTCGACGCGACGTCTTCATACTCGTTGCTGACCGTTCACGGACCCAAGGCACGGGCGGTAATCGGATCAATCACGACCGATGATGTGTCCAACGAGGCGTTTCCGTTCGGGGCCGCGCGCGAGCTTGACCTTGCCTATGCGCGCGCCTGGGTCATCCGCCGCTCCTTCCTTGGCGAGCTCGGCTACGAGCTGCTGATACCGACGGAATTCACCGCCGGAGTGTACGAGGCTCTGCTCGTGGCCGGAAAGCCTCATAATCTGCGGCACATCGGTATGTTCGCGATGAACAGTTGCCGCCTCGAGAAGGCGTTCCGACACTTCGGCCACGACATCGGCGAGGATGACACACCTTTCGAAACCGGTCTCGGATTCGCGGTCGATCTGAGCAAAGAACAATTCCTCGGGCGGGAAGTTCTTGAGGCGCAGAAAGCGCAGGGGCCCGCAACCAAGTTCAGGACGGTCTGCGTGTCGGTCGAGAGCGCGTCCGCGCTGGAGGGTCCCTACCTCATTCACAACGAGCCGGTCTGGCGCGATGGCGAACTCGTGGGCCATGTCACCTCGGGAGGTTGGGGCTTCAGGCTCGAACGAATGGTCGGCCTTGCCAGCCTGCATCGTGCCGACGGCGTCACGAAGGCGTGGTTGGACGAGGGCGGTTTCGAGGTCCAGATCGCCGGAGAAATGTGTCCGCTGACGGTGCAACTGCAGCCCTTCTACGATCCGAAGGGCGAGCGGATGCGCGCTTGATCACACAAGCACAATAAAATGAGTGGGAACAAAATCATGACTGACAAGACCATACTGATAGTCGGAACATACGACACGAAGTCCGACGAGCTGCGGTATCTGGAGGAGTGCATCCGCAGCCAAGGCGGAGCCGTGCTGACAATGGACGTCAGCGTCCTCGGCGACGCCGTTGGTCCGGTCGACTTCACGAAGCACGACGTCGCGGCTGCGGCGGGCTCGACGATCGAGGAAGTGATCAATTCCGGCGACGAAAACAGCGCGATGCAGATCATGGCGGCGGGAGCGTCCGTGCTGACGGCGAGGCTGCATGCCGAAGGCAGAATCGATGGCCTGATCGCCATGGGGGGCACGATGGGCACGGACCTTGCGCTGGACTGCGCACAGGCGCTGCCGCTGGGCGTCCCGAAATACGTCATTTCGACGGTATCGTTCTCGCCGCTCATTTCGGCGGACCGCCTCTCGCCTGACATCCAGATGATCCTGTGGGCCGGAGGCCTCTACGGGCTGAACTCGATCTGCAAATCCTCGTTGAGCCAAGCCGCGGGAGCGGTTCTCGGAGCGGCGCGGGCGGCGGAGCCTCCGGCCCGGAGCCGCCCGGTGATCGGAATGATGAGCCTGGGAAGCTCCTGCCTTTCCTACATGATGACCCTGAAGGGCCCCCTGGAGGAGCGCGGCTTCGAGGTGGCGGTGTTCCACGCCACAGGCATGGGCGGCATGGCCTTCGAGAAGCTGGCCGCTGAGGGCTACTTCGCGGCGGTCATGGACTTCGCGCTCCCCGAGCTCGGGAACCTCCTGGTCGGTTCGGTGATAAACGGCGGAAAGAACCGTCTGCTCTCGGCAGGACAGAAGGGCGTTCCCCAACTCGTCGCCCCCGGCTGCGTCGATCTAATCGACTTCGCGAGCTGGCAGGAAATTCCGGCACGGTTTGCAGATCGCCCGTACCACGCCCACAACAGGCTGATCGCCTCCGCGGCACTCACTGCGGAAGAACGGAGGGAAACGGCCAGGGAAATCGGGAAGCGCCTCTCCCAGGCGAAAGCTCCGGTCCACGTCATCCTGCCGAACCAGGGCATCGAGGAGTGGGACAGGGAAGGGCAGCCGGCACACGATCCCGAAGGGCTGACCGCCTTCCTCGACGAGATGCGGAGCGCAATCCGCGCCCCGGTGGAGCTGACCGAGATCGATGCGCACATTAACGACCCGGCGTTCACCGAAACCGTTCTCAAGATCTTCGATGACTGGGTGCGCCGCGGAATCATCCGGAAAGCCGTGTGAGGTCAGCCGCCATGACATTGGATCCACGCTACAGCGTTCTCTTCGAACCCGTGAAGATCGGACCGGTCACAGCGCCCAACCGCTTCTTCGCAGTGCCCCACGCGACGGGGCATTCGCCCCTGATGCCCAACGGGTCGATAGCCATGCGTGCCATGAAGGCGGAGGGCGGCTGGGGCACCGTCGCGATGCAGCTTGCCGAGATTGATCCCTCCTCGGATATATCGAACCTGCCTATCGAAAAGTTCTGGGATGAGACCGATATCGCCAGCCACGCAAGACTGACTGCGAGAATTCGGGAGCACGGAGCTCTGTCAGCGATCGAGATCGGCCACAGCGGCATGCGATCGCGGGGGCTTGCCAACGGCTACCCCGTACTCGGACCCTCAAGTCTTCCCGTCCTGAAGCCCGAGGTTCCCGTCCAAGCGAAGGCAATGGACAAGGAGGACATCCGGTCGCTTCGCAGGAGCTACCGCGCCGCCGTGCAGCGGGCCAAGCAGGCAGGCTACGACATCGTTTACGTCTACGCGGCTCACGACGCATCTGTTCTGTGGCATTTCCTGACACCCGCCTACAACTTCCGGACGGATGAGTACGGAGGAAATTTCGAGAACCGCGTCCGCTTGCTCCGTGAGGTGCTGGAAGAGACCAAGGAGGAAGCGCGGGACGAGATCGCCGTGGCGATCCGGTTCGCGGTCCATGAGCTATCCGGCCCCAAGGCGATCCTGAGCACGGGTGAGGGGAGGGACGTTGTCGAGCGCCTCGCCGAGCTCCCAGACCTTTGGGACGTCAACGTGTCCGGCTGGAGCCGCGACTCTGGGACGTCGCGCTTCGACCCGGAAGGCGCGCAGGAAGAGTTCACCAGCTTCGTCAAGACCGTGACCAGCAAGCCGGTCGTCGGCGTCGGCCGCTTCACGTCGCCTGATGCAATGGTGAGCCAGATCCGGCGGGGCGTGCTCGACCTGATCGGAGGTGCACGTCCATCGATCGCGGATCCGTTCCTTCCGAACAAGATCAAGGAAGGTCGAGTCGACGAGATACGCGAATGCATCGGCTGCAACATCTGCGTTGCATCGGATGCCTATTCGATCCCCCTGCGCTGTACCCAGAACCCGACGATGAGCGAGGAGTGGCGTCGTGGGTGGCATCCGGAGCGAATTCCAGCCGCGCCGGAGCCGAAAAACCTCCTCGTCGTGGGGTCAGGTCCAGCGGGACTAGAGTGCGCCTTCACGCTCGCGCGCGCCGGGCACCAGGTTACCGTAGCGGACAAGTCAACCGAGCTAGGCGGACGCGTGTCAAAGGAATGCCGTCTAAAAGGCCTCTCCGCATGGAGCCGGGTGCGCGATTACCGTCTCTATCAATTGCAGCAGATGGCGAACGTCGTTCTCTACCCCGAGAGCGAGGTAACGGCTGACGACGTAGCCGATTTCGGAGCCGACCACGTTTTCGTCGCGACGGGCTCCCACTGGAGGGATGATGGACTCGGCCGCAGCCGCTACACCGCTATCCAGGGATTCCGCGGCAACGCCCTGACGCCGGACCACATCCTCGACGGAGGGATCATTGCCGGATCGGTGGTCGTCTATGACGACGATCACTACTACATGGGCAATGCCCTCGCCGAGCACCTCGCCGCGCTCGGGTCCGAAGTGCATCTCGTCTGTCCGCTGCCATCTATCGCGGGGTGGATGGGCTACACGCTGGAGCAGCCGCGCGTCGTTGCGGCGCTGATGGAAGCCGGCGTGAAGATGTACCCGAACACCACGGCCACCGGCTGGGAGAACGGCGTTCTCCGCATCAAACGCAGTGACACGTACCAGGAGCTTCAGCCCATTAGGGCCGACAACCTTCTCACGGTGACCGCAAGGCTGCCGAACGATGCGCTTGGGGAAGCAATCAGGAAGTCCGGCTCCGTCGGCTGCACTGTCATCGGGGATGCCGTCGCCCCGGGCATCATCCAGGCGGCGGTGTTCTCAGGACACAAGGCTGCCAGGGAATTTCTTGGCACCGAACCGGAGAACAGGATCTTCCGGCGCGAGACGCCGAAGCTGTTCGTCTAGGAAGGAGATCGCATTGGACCCGGTGAACTCGGCATATCTCGAGGAGTTGAGGGCGGCTCACTTCGGAGAAATGGTCGGCGACCTTCTCTTTCGAAGACTTTGCGACCGTTATCCTGAACATTCGAGCAAGCTCCATGAGCTTGCGCGCCTCGAGGCGAGCGTCGGCGACCTCCTGGAAGGCGTCCTGGCGCGACACCGCGTGGAGCCCGAACCGACGGAGCGCGTCGAAGCCCTGACTCATCAGCTTTTCGACGATCTCGGCGATGCCGACTGGGACGCCTTTCTGGCTCGGCTTCGCGACGTGGTCGTTCCCTTCGTGGAGCGCTTCGATCGGCTGCATGATGCAGGTCCGGCCGAGGATCGGAACACGTTGCGCATTCTCCGCGACCATGAGCGGGCGCTGTTGCGCTTTCTCGATGCCGAGATCCGGCGCGAGGACGAATTGCAGCCGTTAGAACGGGTGCTGGCGGAACTCGCCGAAGTTCGCTTCGCAGGGGGCAGGATTAGATGCGACAGCGCGTGAAATCGGCATTGTTGGATGTCACGGCGAACCTCCTGCAAGGGCCGATGGGTCGACAAAGCGGCTTTCGATCGCCGCGAGCCCGAGTTCGATCGCCGACATCAACTCAGGGCCCATCGCCCGCTGAAGCTCTGCCTGATATTCGAGGGCGGCGGACGAAAGCTCCTGGTAGGTCCGCATTCCCAATGCCGTCAGTTCGAGATGTTCGATCCTGCGATCCGAGGCGTCCTCCCGCCTCCTCAACCAACGGCGCTTTTCGAGAGCGAATACGGCGCGGCTCACCTTCGTCTTGTGCATGCCGGAGTGCCCGCCGATCTGCGTTGCCGTCAGACTCTTGTAGGCACCCAAGGCAGCCAGCGTCCGCCACTCAGGACGTGTCATTCCGTGCATCCGCTTGTAGTGCTCGGCGAAACGAAGGCTCACCGCCTCCGCGGCCCGATTGAGCCTGAAAGGCAGGAAGCGATCCAGATCGAAAAATTTCTCCATTGACCAGCCTTGATGGTTACAACTGTGACAGTTACGAGCGCAACGAAATCTAACGTCGCGCAAAAGGAGTTGCAACAGATGTCGAGTGCAGCAAGCCAGAACAGCCTCCAATACATGCCGGGTTTCGGAAATGACTTCGAGACGGAGTCGCTGCCCGGCGCTCTGCCTCAGGGACAGAACAGTCCGCAGAAGTGCAACTACGGTCTCTATGCCGAGCAGCTTTCAGGCTCACCGTTCACCGCGCCGCGTGGCACGAACGAACGTTCCTGGCTCTACAGAATTCGGCCAAGCGTGCGCCACACGCGTCGCTTTTCGAACGCCAGCTATCCTATGTGGAAGTCCGCGCCTTGCCTCGACGAACACTCTCTGCCGCTGGGCCAGCTTCGCTGGGATCCGATCCCCGCTCCCGAAGAGGCATTGAACTTCCTGGAAGGTGTGCGGACCATGACCGCCGCCGGCGATGTGATGACCCAGGTCGGCATGGCCGCGCACGCCTACGTGTTCAACGAGGATATGGTCGATGACTACTTTTTCAACTCCGACGGTGAACTGCTCATCGTGCCCCAGGTGGGAACGCTCAGGGTATTCACCGAGATGGGGATCATGGACGTGGAGCCCTCGGAGATCTGCCTCGTCCCGCGTGGTATGATGTTCAAGGTCCTGCGCGTTGGCAACGCGGACGTCTGGCGCGGCTACATCTGCGAAAACTACGGGGCGAAGTTCACGCTGCCGGACCGCGGACCGATCGGCGCGAACTGCCTGGCCAATCCTCGGGACTTCAAGACGCCCGTTGCCGCGTTTGAGGACAAGGAGACTCCCTGCAGGGTGCACGTGAAGTGGTGCGGGAAATTCTTCGTGACCGAAATCGGCCACTCGCCCCTCGACGTGGTCGCGTGGCACGGCAACTACGCGCCGTTCAAATATGATCTGCGGACCTTTTCCCCGGTCGGCGCGATCCTCTTCGATCACCCGGATCCATCTATCTTCACCGTGCTGACCGCGCCGACGGAAGAGGTGGGCACAGCCAACGTCGACTTCGTGATCTTCCCGCCGCGCTGGATGGTGGCCGAACACACATTCAGGCCACCCTGGTACCACCGCAACATCATGAGCGAGTTCATGGGCCTCATTCATGGCCAGTACGATGCGAAGGAGGAGGGGTTCGTTCCGGGTGGGATGAGCCTTCACAACATGATGCTGCCGCACGGGCCCGATGCGTCAGGTTTCGAAAAGGCGTCCAGCGGCGACCTGAAGCCCGTCAAGCTGGACCACACGATGGCCTTCATGTTCGAGACGCGTTTTCCTCAGCAACTGACCAGATATGCGGCAGAGCTCGAGACGCTGCAGGACAACTACCTCGAATGCTGGGATGGCCTGGAGCGGAAGTTCGACGGAACCGCCGGGGTGAAATGAAGCTGGGATTGGAAAGACAATGAAACTCGCAACACTCAAGGACTCGACCCGAGACGGCAAACTCGTTGTCGTCTCGAAGGACCTGACGCGCTGCTCGGAGGTCGGGCATATCGCGCGCACGCTCCAAGCGGCGCTCGACGATTGGGGGCATGCGAGCCCACGGTTGGCTCGTGTTGCGGAAGGACTCGAGAACGGGTCTCAGCCCTTCATGCGGTTCCACGAGCATGAGGTGGCTTCGCCGCTGCCCCGCGCATACCAGTGGGCCGACGGATCGGCATACGTGAACCATGTCGAACTGGTGCGCAAAGCCCGCAATGCCGAGTTGCCCGCGTCGTTTTGGACCGATCCGCTGATGTATCAGGGAGGATCGGATAGCTTTCTCGCGCCGCGTGATCCGATCCGGATGGCGGACGAGGCCTACGGCATCGACATGGAAGCAGAAGTCGCAGTCATCGTCGACGACGTGCCCATGGGAGCGACCCCCGACCAGGCGCGCGAGGCAATCCGCCTGGTGATGCTCGTCAACGATGTCTCACTACGGGGCCTGATCCCAGGCGAACTTGCCAAGGGTTTCGGCTTCTTCCAGTCAAAGCCGTCCTCGGCGTTCTCACCGGTCGCGGTGTCGCCGGACGAGCTCGGCGACGCATGGGACGGCGGCAAGGTGCACCTGCCGCTGCTCGTCAGCCTCAACGGCCAGCCATTCGGCAGGGCGAACGCGGGTCGGGACATGACATTCGACTTCGGAGAGTTGATCGCGCATGCCGCCAAGACGCGGCCGCTGGTCGCCGGATCCATCATCGGTTCAGGGACGGTCTCGAACAAGCTCGACGGGGAGCCGGGAAAATCGATCGCGGACGGCGGAGACGGCTACTCGTGCATCGCCGAGATTCGAATGATCGAGACGATCGAGACCGGCTCGCCGAGAACGCCGTTCATGAGGTTCGGCGACAGCGTCCGTATCGAGATGAAGGACCAGTCGGGACGATCGATCTTCGGCGCGATCGAGCAAGCAGTCGAAAGATACGAGGCGGCCTGATCCTTTCCGGCCGCGCGACCAAACAGAATAAGGAGACTAGCAAGTGGCAAAGGCATTCGCATCGCAGGGCGACCTGGCTGAAAAGAAGATCTCGTTCACCGAGGTCGGCCGTGACCTCTGGGCATTCACTGCGGAGGGTGATCCCAACACCGGGGTTATCATCGGCGACGACGGAGTGATGATCGTGGACGCGCAAGCCACCCCCCGACTTGCGAACAAGGTGGTCGAGAAGGTTCGCACCGTCACCGACAAGCCGATCAAGTACGTGGTTCTGACGCACTATCACGCAGTCCGCGTTCTCGGGGCGTCGGCCTACGGAGCTCAGCAGGTCTTCATGTCCGACAAGGCGAGGGCCATGGTCGTGGAACGCGGCCAGCAGGACTGGGAGTCTGAATTCCAGCGCTTCCCTAGACTGTTCCAGGGTCACGAGAGCATTCCTGGGCTGACCTGGCCAACCATGACCTTCAAGGATCGCATGACGGTGTTTATGGGCGGGCGCCGCGTCGACCTCATGCATCTTGGCCGCGCGCACACGGCCGGCGACATCGTCGCACATGTGCCGGATCAAAGCGTGATGTTTACAGGCGATATCGTCGAGTATCACTCGGCCTGCTATTGCGGGGACGCCCACTTCAATGACTGGCCCGCCACAATCGAAGCGATTCGGGCATTCGACGTCGACGCCATCGCACCCGGTCGTGGGGACGCTTTGCAGGGCAGGGACTTGGTCCGGAAGGCGCTCGACAGCACGGCCGACTTCGTCCGCTCAACTTACCGTCCCGTTGCGCGTGTGGCATTGGGCGGGGGCACGCTGAAGCAGGCCTGGGATGCTTGCCGCGCCGAATGCGACCCCAAGTACTCGACCTATGCCATCTACGAGCATTGCCTGCCGTTCAATGTCGCCAGAGCCTACGACGAGGCTCTCGGGATCGACACGCCGAGAATCTGGACCGCCGAGCGCGACCGCGAGATGTGGGATGCCCTGCAGGGCTAAAGACAGGGGGATTGGGAGGCAGAAATGAGCAGAATTTTTGAAGCGCCCCTCTATCCATATCGACGGTCGAAGGACCAGGACACGGTCAGGGCGGTGCGTCACCCGGTGGTGGTTGTAGGCGCGGGTCCGGTCGGGCTCGCGCTGGCTATCGACCTGACCAGCCAGGGGGTGCCGGTCGTCGTGCTCGACGACAACGACAAGGTCAGTTTCGGGTCGCGGGCGATATGCTTCGCCAAACGCACCCTGGAGATAATGGACCGGCTGGGTTGCGCGGATCCGATGGTCGAAAGGGGCGTACAATGGAGCCTTGGCAAGGTCTACTTCGACGAACGCCAGGTCTTCGAATTCAACCTGCTGCCTGAGAGCGGGCACAAGCGTCCCGCGTTCATCAATCTCCAGCAGTACTATCTCGAGCATGAGCTGGTGGCACGCCTCCGTGCTCTCGAGGAGGAAGGCAACGCCATCGACCTCCGCGGCAACAACAAGGTGACGGCGGTCCGGCGGACCGTCGACGGCGTGCAGCTCACGGTCGACACACCCGAAGGGCCGTATGAAATCGAGGCCGACTGGCTCGTGGCTTGTGACGGAGCGAACTCGCCCGTGCGGCGTGCGCTTGGACTGGATTTCGTCGGGCGCGTCTTCGAGGACAACTTTCTGATCGCCGACATTGTGATGGAAGGCGGTGTCGAGTTCCCGGTGGAGCGGCGATTCTGGTTCGATCCCCCCTTCAACCGCGGCCAGTCCGCGCTGCTGCACAAGCAGCCGGACAACGTCTGGCGGGTGGACCTTCAGCTCGGCTGGAACATCGACAAGAGCGAGGAATCGAAGCCGGAGCGGGTGATCTCGCGACTGAAGGCGTTTCTGGGCGAGGACGCGAGGTTCGAACTGGAATGGGTTTCCATCTATACGTTCCAGTGCCGCCGGATGGAGAACTTCAGGCACGATCGGGTGATCTTCGCCGGCGACAGCGCTCATCAGGTATCGCCGTTCGGCGCGCGTGGTGCCAATTCCGGAATCCAGGATGCGGACAATCTCGCCTGGAAGCTCGCGCTCGTCTTGCAGCGCAAAGCTCCGGAATCATTGCTCGACAGCTACGACCTCGAGCGCAGGCAGGCGGCGGACGAGAACATTCTGCATTCGAGCAGATCGACCGATTTCATCACGCCGAAGTCGGAGACGAGCCGTCTGTTCCGGGATGCCGTGCTGAACCTCTCCGAGCATTTCCCCGCGACACGCCCCATGGTGAATTCCGGCAGGCTGTCTTTGCCGAGCGTGCATGACGGATCACCGCTAAACGGACCCGATTGCGAGGACATGCCTTCGCGGACGCGGCCCGGCGCGCCCGCCAGCGACGCCCCCGTTTCCGGCGGCTGGCTGCTCGACCGCCTCGGTGGAGGGTTCCAACTGCTGACCATCGACTGCGACGTGCCGGAGCACCTAGAAATCGAAGGCATCGGTATTGAACGCGTGGCGCTGACCGCCACTGGCCTGGAGGAGCTGCGGACACGCTGGCTCGGCTCCGCCGACAGCGCCGTGTACCTGCTGCGCCCCGACCAGCACGTTGTCGGTCGGTGGCGCTCGTTTGATCGGGAAGCGGTTCGATCCGCTGTCCTCAGGGCTGTCGGGAGGTGAAGGTGGCAGAACTGATCGTCAATCCAAACATTCCGGACCCGGATGATTTCTACGCCGAGCTCCTCGCTGCGCACGAAGGGCGGGCCAAGGCGGAGAGCGACGCGTTCAACGCTCGCCTCATTCTGCTCCTTGCCAACCACATCGGAGACCGGACGGTTCTCACGCAGGCGCTGGAAGCGGCCGCCCGGAGCAGGAATGTCGATGAGTGAAATCGTCCTCTACGACTACTGGCGGTCGTCGGCGAGCTACAGGGTTCGGATCGCCCTCAACCTTCTCGGTCTCCCGCACAGCTCGGTCTCCGTGAACCTCCTCGACCACTCCCACAGGAGCGAGGCGCACCTCCAGCGCAATCCGCAAGGTCTGGTGCCGGTGCTGGGGGTCGGCGAAGTCATGTTGACGCAGTCGCTCGCCATCATCGAGTACCTTGCCGAGACGCAACGCTCGGAACTGCTCCTCCCGGCCGCTCCCTTGGGAAGGCATCGTGTCCGCGCGCTCTCCCATGCGATCGCCATGGACATCCATCCCATCTGCAACATGGGGGTCGCAGCCCACGTGATGCAGATCACAGGGGCCGGCGAGGAGGCGCGTGGCGCGTGGATGCGGAAGTTCATAGGCGAGGGACTGCATGCATTCGAGCGGATGCTGGACCACCCGTCAACCGCTGCCTACTGTCACGGAGATGGTCCGACGATGGCCGACGTATGCCTCGTGCCCCAAGTCTACAATGCCGAGCGGTGGGGCGTGGAGCTTGCCAGTATGCCTCGGGTGTCGGCGATTGCCGAACGATGCCGAGCACTGCCCGCGTTCGCTGCCGCTCACCCGGACGCCGTGAAACCAGCCTGACCAAACGAGTAGTCGAAACGCCATGAATCCACTCAAGCCATTGTGGACGCCCACGTCCTATGCCCTCGAGCACAGCCCGATGGCACTGTTCATGAAACGCTGCAGCGAGAGATCCGGGCGCATCTTTGACGACTATGGCGACTTCCACGCCTGGTCCGTCAGCAACATGCGCGAGTTCTGGTCCGAGGTCTGGGATGAATGCGACGTCATCGGCGAAAGAGGAACCGAGGTTCTGGTTGACGGCGATGACATGCGGCGAGCCCGCTTCTTTCCCGGAGCAAAACTCAACTTCGCGGAGAACCTCCTGCGCAAGCGGGGACCCGGACCTGCATTGATCTTCCATGGCGAGGACAGGGTCGGCTACAGCGTCACGTGGGACGAGCTGCATGGGTTGGTGTCGAGGATGCAGCAGGCGCTGAGCATCCTGGGCGTTGGCCGCGGCGACCGGGTCGTGGCTATGCTCCCGAACCTGCCGGAGACCATCGCTCTGATGCTTGCCACGGCGTCGCAGGGTGCAGTCTGGGCTTCATGCTCCCCGGACTTCGGCGTGAGCGGGGTCCTCGACCGCTTCGCACAGGTGGAGCCGAAGCTGTTCGTTGCGTGCGACGGCTACTGGTACAACGGAAAGAAACAGGGCGTCGGCGACAAGGTCAGGGAAGTGGCGGCCAGCATGCAAGTACCCCTCGTCATCGTGCCGTATGCGGGCGACGCCGAAACCTTGGCGGCTTCCATCCCGGGAGCGGTTACGCTCGCGGGACTCATCCGCGAATTCCAGCCGCGGGCCATCGACTTCGACAGGGTGCCGTTCTCGCACCCCCTGTACATCCTCTTCTCATCGGGCACGACAGGCGCGCCGAAATGCATCGTGCATTCCGTCGGCGGCACGCTGTTGCAACACCTCAAGGAGCATAGGTTCCACTGCGGAGTGGGCGATGGGGACCGCCTGTTCTACTTCACGACATGCGGATGGATGATGTGGAACTGGCTGGCCAGCGGGCTCGCGCTTGGCGCTACGCTTTGCCTATACGACGGATCGCCGTTCTATCCGGGCCCGGGCGTGCTTTTCGACTATGCCGAGCAGGAACGGTTTTCCGTCTTTGGCACCTCGGCCAAGTACATCGACGCGGTGCGAAAGAGCGGCTACAGGCCGGGCGAAACGCATGACCTCTCGGCCATGCGTCTCTTGGCGTCCACCGGGTCGCCGCTGTCGCCGGAAGGCTTCGCATTCGTCTACGAGGCGATCAAAGGGGACGTTCAACTCGCCTCGATATCCGGTGGCACGGACATCGTGTCCTGCTTCGTCCTCGGCAATCCGCTGAAGCCGGTCTGGTCGGGGGAGATCCAGGGGCCAGGCCTCGGTATGGCCGTCGATGTGTGGGACGATACTGGATACCCCGTCCGCCAGCGGAAGGGAGAACTCGTCTGCACCAAGGCGTTCCCATCGATGCCGATCATGTTCTGGAACGATCCGGGCGGCGAGAAGTACGGCGCGGCCTACTTCGGCCGCTTCAACAACGTCTGGTGCCACGGGGATTTCGCGGAGTGGACCGAGCACGACGGTATCGTGATACACGGTCGCTCGGACGCCACGCTCAATCCGGGAGGTGTCCGCATTGGAACAGCGGAGATCTACAACCAGGTCGAGAGGATGGACGAGGTCGTCGAGGCCCTTTGCATTGGCCAGGAGTGGGACGGCGACGTTCGCGTCGTCCTTTTCGTCCGCCTGGCGGAAGGCATTCACCTCGATGCAGATCTTGAACAGGCGATCAGGACACGCATCAGGACAGGGGCTTCGCCACGGCATGTCCCGGCGAAGATATTAGCAGTGGCGGACATTCCCCGTACCAAATCCGGAAAGATCGTCGAATTGGCCGTCCGGGAAACGGTGCACGGGAGGCCGGTCAAGAACAAAGATGCCCTGGCAAACCCCGAGGCTCTGTCGCTGTTCGAGAACCTCGAATCGCTGCGCACCTGATCGGTCCGCCTCCATCCTTAAATGCAAGCTGAATGAACGGCCTGGCGCTCGTCTTCGGCAGGCCGTCGTCGTCTCGAGATTCCGCAAGTCCAGGAAGACGAATGCCTGACGGCGTCAAAAAGCGAGCACCGGCGCACTGGTTGCTCTGCTCGGCTACTATTGCATGCAGATCGGCATGTCGGGTATGTTCGGACCGGTGACCGCGGATCTCGTGAAGACATCGAACGGGCTCGATCTCCCTTGGTGGTTCTACAGCATCGGGGCATCGCTGCTCATAGGCGCTGCTGGCGTATCGCAGGGTGGAATTCTCCGCCAAGGTGCTCGGTCTGCTCATGCTTGCAGAATTCGGGGTGGTCCTGATCCTCGATCTGCTGATCGTGTACCAGGGCGTGCCGAACGGGCTCACCCTTGCTCCGTTGTCCTTGGCTGAAATGCCCAGCGGCGTGGCTCTCGGCGTGACCTTCGTTTTCACCTTCGGCTACTTCATCGGCATAGTGCAATCTGGATCGTTGAGGCCTCCGGTACCGAGACGATCGTCGGTACGCTTCAGCAACTGGCCGATCTGTTCGTCAACAGCGTCTTCGCCTGCCTCCTGGCATTCCACAATCACGTGGCGCGCTACTTCTACTTCCTTGGCAAGGAAGAAATGATGCCGGAGTGGCTGGGAAACACATCCGGTATACCAGAGGCCGACCGGAACGATCGTCCAGACGGTCATTGCCGTCAACGTCATCAGCACCTTTGCCGTGCTGGGCATGGATCCGCTCCTTACTCTGTTCGCATGGATCGCGACCATCGCCGTGATCTGCGTGATCTCCTTAATGACGCTGGTTTGCATCGCGGTGATCGTCTTCTTCGGGAGGAATCCTGATCTGGAACCGGGCGAACCGATGACGCCGCAATCGGCTTCGCGCTCGTCGGCTACTTCGGCGTCTCTGGATTTGACATTCTGACTGGCGCGTCCGCCCGCTCGCCACCATCCTACCTTCCCTGATTCTCGTCGCAGCGGTCGCCGGTGCGGCAAGGGCGATCGGAAAGCCTGAGGTCGTCGAACGATTGACCCACGATACGGTCTAATTGGCTACACATCAGGTGGCCCGGTTCCCGGGTCATCTGATGTGCGCCGAAGAAGTTCGAACAGCCCGCTCGCATGCGGCACGTTATCTCGGCAGGACAGGGCGAAAAGCGACGCGCTCCAGAGGTGGTGCCGACAAGAGTCGTCACGGCACGCATCCAGGGATCGTAGATTGGGACCGATCGAGTCATTCTCCCCGGTGCCGATTTCCTTTCGCAGCAAACGCATCACGAATGTGTCATTGTGTCGATCGTGCGGAGAGCACGGGCTGGAGCCAAACATCAACACTTCCGGCAAGGCGATGCTCGATCGCACGAGGCACAGGCACTGGTCAAAGTGACGGGGCATGGACCGCTCTCCCACAGCGGGCAATCTGGCGTGCTACCATGGGGAATGACAGCTAGGGGCTAAGCACCAGAAATTCCGCTGCGCGTTTACGAGCGGCAGCTTTGGGTCGGAAGCGGTCTCCGCAAGCTATTCGGCCGCAACGCCAACCTCGACGGGATCAGGCACGGTTGCGCTGAAGATGTCCACGATGTTGCGGCGCTTGGTCGGAGACTTGTCGCCAAGCTTCTCGGCTTTCGTCTCGACCACTTCCTTGAGCTGCGCGGCCTTTGGTATGAGGCCCTCCTCGATGGCCTTTATCCGGGCTTCCATTGCATAAAGGCTTGCAGATGCTTCCGCACCACCCGTTTTTGCAGCAGTCGCCATGGGCTTCGGGCGCAGCGCCTTTTTATTGACGGTGCGTTTGGCAGGTGCTGCAGCTTTCGGGGCTGCCGCAGGTTCTGCCTTGACCGGAGCCGCCTCCGCCGCGGCGGCCGTCAAAGGCTTCTCCTCCGTTACTGGCGCCGGCGCGGCAATTTCGACGGAAGGATCTCCCCCCTTGGCATATTCCGGAGTTGTCGCCGGAACGGGTTTCGGTGACAAATAATCGACTTCCGGCACTTGCGGAATGTTGGCCTGAGAAAACGCCTCGGCTGATTTGAAGGGCTGTGTTTGGAAGAAGCGAAGCTTTTCACCAAAGATCGGCCGTTGTCCTTCGATGAGCAGGATCATCTTGTTTTCCGGCATTTGCCGGACCTCCTGCGGCATCATCAGATCGCGTTCGCGAATCTGCTCTACCTTCGTGCGGCGCGGGAGGCCCATCAGTTCGATCGTGCGGGATTCTGACTGGTAACGGATCGTGCGCTTTCCGAGCGCGCGGGATGCGTACTCGGCTGTGGCCTGATCGTTAGCGCCGAGGACGAGCTGATAGCCACAATTGCCGAGCAGGGAATGCCGGGACGTTTCGCCATAGATCTCGTCGAGGTTCTTCAGATCCTGAATGATGAAGGCGAGCTTGATGTTATAGCCAGCCACATAGGGCAGCTTGGTCATGATTTCGTCCATCCGCTTCAACTGTCGGAACTCGTCGAGCAAGAAGTAGACGGGGAGGGAATTGGGATCGTGCTCGAGCGTGAGAATATCCATCACCTGCTGCACGAACAGGGTCAGGAGGGGGCGCAGCAGGGTGATGTCGGTGATGTTCGGCGCCAGGTAAATCGAGATCGGCCGGCGCTTCATTGCCCGAAGATCCATGTCAGTGACGTTGGTCGCGGCAACGATCCGCTCGTTCTTGAAAGGCCGCATCGCCTTTTGAATGTCCAAGAGAGCAGACGCGGCGGCGCGTTCCGATAGGGCGATGTAGGAATTGAAGCTCTCGACGGTGAACTTCGAAAGGTAGAGCTCCTTCTCTTTGATGTATTTCATGAGCGCCTGGAGATCGACGCCACTGTTAAAAAAGGAATTGACCTCGGCGAGGTTGCGCCGGTCCTTGTAGAAGGTGCTTTCCGTGATGTAGCTGATCACCCCGGCAAGGACCTGTTGGGCGGTTGCTTGCCAGACGGAATTTTCCGATTCCGTGTTCTCGGGCACAAGAATGCTGGCGATGTTTTGAATGTCGGTCGTACGACTGCCGCGCTCGGGCCGGATAAAGTCCAGCGGATTATAGCTGTTGGTCTTTTCGGAGCCGGGCGCAAATAGGAAAACCTGGCTGCCGTTCTGGCGGCGATAACCCGCCGTCGCCTTGAACACTTCGCCCTTGAGGTCGGTGACGATCATCGAGCCTTCATGCATCAGCGCATTAGGGATCACATAGCCCGCGCCTTTACCGGAGCGCGTCGGGCCGATGATTAGATGATGCCGATCGTCCTTGGTGCGAAGAATGTTCCGCCCGATCCGGCCGAAGATGTGTCCCTGTTTGCGGAACCACTTCCCGCGCCGTAGCGAAGCTATGTCCTGAAACGCAGCATCCCCCAATGGGCTGCTCGTCGGTTTCAGTCCGACGTAGGCGACAAGGCCCGCCATCAGCAGCGCCGGCACCATGGAACCAAAAGCGACCTTCTGCAGGGCAGGGCTCGTTTTGTAGTGCCAGAGCTGTTGAATCGGAGCGAAGGGATTGCTCGTGATCGTCGTTTCGAGGATCCGACCGTCCTTATAGAAGAGCTGAAGCCCCAGGCCGTACCCGAGCATCCAGACAACGAACGCTATCCCGACGCAAAAGAGGAGGTAGAAAGCCTGGAGCTGCTTCGTCATGACTCATCCCGGGCGAAGAAGATCTCAGAGACCCCGCGCTTGCCGCCTTCGCAGCGGAGCTGGATGACGATCGGGATGACCATCTGGATATAGGACATCAGATCCTGCTTCGAAAAACCCGCCGACATGCCGGCTTGCTGCATCATCATGGCGAGCTGTTCATAAGCGCCCATCGGCGTATCGGCGTGAACCGTCGACATGCTGCCAGGGTGGCCGGTGTTGATTGCGCGGAGGAAGGAAAAAGCCTCCGCGCCTCGAATTTCACCGACGAACAGGCGATCCGGCCGCATGCGCAGCGATGACTCGAGCAGGCTTTGAATTGTTACGTCTGCTGTGCCCTGTTCGCCCTTCGACGCGATCAGGTGAACGGCATTTGTTTGCGGCGGGAAGAGCTCTCGCGTGTCCTCGAGCGTGATAATCCGCTCATGCGGATCGACGCTCTTCAGGCAGGCATTGAGGAAGGTCGTTTTACCGGAGGAAGTGCCGCCACTGATCAGGATAGAGACCCGTTTGGTGATGGCGGTGTGGATGAAATCGTAAATCCGATTGGCCCGCAGATGCCCTATCAGCTCACGATCGATGTCGCTGAGGCCGCCGACGGCTACAGAGACCTTATCGAGTGCTCCGGTGTCGCGATACTCCTCGAGCGTGAAGTTATTGACCACCTGCTTGCGGATTGAAATCGAGCCACCTTCTGGCGCCGCCGGCGGCAGAACAATCTGTATGCGCTCGCCGGTTGGAAGCGCGGCACTCAAAATCGGCTTGGAGCGGCTGATAAACTGGTGCGTCGCAGCCGCAACACGCTCGCCGATGTTCTGGATTTCATCGCCCGTCAGGGCGTCGATTAGATGATGCTCCATATAATCGGCGCCAAACCGCTCCACATAGATATGGCCTGGTTTGTTGACCGCGATTTCCACCACCCTGGGATCGTCAAGAAACTCCCTGATCGGTTCGAGAGCGCGGTTGAGGAAATAATGGGGATCGCGTCTGATCGTAGTGGTGTTACCTGCGGCGACGTTCACGTTGAATCTCCTTCATCGCTTCGGTGACCGGGTCGTCATACATGGCGCTGAAATCGAGGTCCTGGCGTACGTAGACAAAGATCCGCTCGCCTTGGCTAACGCTGATGGTGGGAGGAATGCGCAGGTTTTCGCTCAAGGCTTGGTTCGCCATATCCGAGAACGTCTCGGCGATGGTTTCGCGGGCGAGCTCCTCGCCACGTTGTGCCTCGCTGTTGTTGTCGCCAAACGCCTCGTCGCTTCCATAGCCGGTCAGGAAGCTGGCACCTGCGCCGACGACCGAAAGCATGATTGCGGAGCCGAACCGCTCGCGCCACTTGTTATCGACATGACCGGTCAAGCCCGAGCGCCCCAAGCTGTCCGTGCCGATGGAGTTGAGGCGAACCGACACGCCATCATCGCGAATGAGGCGGGTCCAAATAACGAAGTTCCGCTTTTGACCGCGGGTGACCTCGGACTGGTATTCGCCAATGAGGCGCGTTCCGGTCGGGATGAGGACGCGCCTCCCGTCGAAGGAATAGACGTCCTGCGACGTGATCGCACGAATCTGGCCGGGGAGATCGCTGTTGATCGCGGTCTCGAGGATACCGGGGATCAACGTTCCTTCCGGTATCATGGCGTCGATGCGTTCGATCTGCCGCGCCTTTGCGCTCCGATCGGCGAGACTCGAGGCCGCGGCCAGGTACTTGCTGTTGCGGTCTTCGCCAGCAACGCTGAGCCCGGAATCGTCCTCGCCTGGAAAACCCCCGTTGCCGTCGCCATTCCCTTTCTGATCAAGCGAGATCAGGCCCGACTTATAGCGTTCGGGAAACTCTTCGACGGGCGCAGCCTCAGGCGTTGTCTCGATGATCTCTGGCGGAGGCGGGACATCGAATTGGGTCGTATCGACGGGTGTTTCTTGAATCGGCTCAGGAGGTGGCGGCAGGTGAATTACTGCTGGTTCTATCTCCGGCTTCGGCTCTTCCTGTTCACGGACGAAGGCCGGCGGCCGAAAGGTCGTCGTCTGAAACTCTTCGTCGCTATCGGCGACGTCACGCGGCTTTTCTCCGGCCGTGGCAAGCACGAAATAGGCGGCGACGGCGCCCCCCAGGAGTAGGGCAGCCATGCCGATGGTTTGATTCCGTCCAGTGTTCCTGTTGCTGACGGCCGTTTCATCGGCCGCCGTCATGGCCTCAAGTTCAGGGCTGCGCTTCATTAGTTGCCGCTCCTCCTACGTTTCGTCGCCTTGGTGTCAGGAGCCGGACCGAGAATGGCAGGATCCGGAGCGCCGAAGTCGGGCTTGCGAAGGTTAAAGATGCAGGTCCATTGATTGCCCTCACGCAGAGTGTATTGCATCGCGACACCATCGACGACGATGTATTCGCCCTCCTTTCGGAAATTGCGCAGCGTCTCGGAGAAGTCGGCCTGGACGGCAAAAATCACCGGGACTCGGCTGCCGAACTTGAAGAAGGTCTTCTTCCCGTCGTCGAAGATCACCAAGGGCTTCAACGCCGGGTCCCCGGAAAACGAATAGTCGATGTTGACGTTCGCCTTATCGAGATTCGACATGTTCGGGTTCGCCGCCCGGAACTCGGCTTCCTTGCGGAGCGCGGCATTTAGATCCTTCTCTGGATACATGAAACGGATCCCGAACACCTGCTTGCCAACGGTCGGAGCATGGTCATTAAGCTCGAGGAAATAGATCCTCTTGCTGGTCACAACATTCATGTTGGTGGCGACGTTCTTTGCGATCGGCTTCACGAACAGAATGTTGCCTTTCTCGGAAGGGGCAACCTGCCAACTGTCGGTGTCACCAAGTGAGATCGTTTCGAACTTTTCGTCCTCATCAAAGATGATCATGGTGGAGATGCCGTAGGTGGCAGAGACCTTCACCACGTTATTGGACTGATAGACGACGCTGGTCACGCGCGAATCGAGGCTGCCTGGGCGAGGTGCCTGCGCAGCATGGGCGTGAGTCACCATCGCGACCGCGCAGGCCGCGGAAAGCAGGAGGCGTTTGATCATTCCTCAGATCCCGGCGTAACCGTTTCTTGATCGCGACGGTAGTTGTAGACCTGGAAGCCCAAGGGATTCTCAAAACGCCATTCGTTGGTCGCCGGCGTGTCCGTATAGCGATAGCGAACGACCGAAATGTAGTGACGGACGATCGAATCCGTGTCCGATTTTTCGGTCGTCGAAAAACGGACCAGCGCCGTGCTCGCATTGGAGAAGGTGACGGACTTGATGTCGACCGTGACCTTATTGTTCTTGCCGAGGACTTTTGCGGGATTGTTGGGATTTGCCGCGCTGTAAAGCTCCTGCAGCTCGCGGGCCGCATCGTCAGTGGAGAGTAGGGCGGCAATGCCGAAATTCTGCTCAATAGCAAAGGGATCGTAACCTTCGCGTGATCGGATATAGCGCACGACGTTTGCCTGCGTGACCGCCTGTTGATCGGTCAGCTTGGCAGACCTGGTTAGGCCGGTCTTCACCTCCATATAGCCGGTGTTCTTATCGACCTCGACGATGTACGGCTCGAAACTCTTCAGCGGGACGAGCATCACCAATGCTGTCAGTGACAGCAGGGTAATCGCGCTGGAAATCATGGTGACGAACCATGCGAGCGAGCGCGATCGCTTGGCCTTTTTGACGATCTCCTGTTCCCAACGGTCGCCGTCCTGAAAATAGCTCCGAAGAGCTGCGTCATTCGTTTCTGCCATTCGTTCTAGCCCTTACATCTAGCTCTTAAATTCGCGTCTCAGCGAGGCATGCTGTTGCTGCTAATGCGGTTCTGCATCGCCTCAGCAGCGGCGTTGCGAATATTGGTTCTCATGCCTTCCTGTGTGCGTGCCCTGGCTTGCATCCCGGCGTTGCCAATTGACCCCGCCAGACGTTGTCCGCCTGACAGCGCGGATATTGGTGCCGATACGCCTGCCCATCGGCCAACGGCACGTGCGAAATTCCCGATACCGGCGGCCACGCCACCGGTGATGCCTTGCGCGAGTACCTGAATGTTGAAGAGGACAAATGCGCCTGCAGCGCACAGTAGCAGGAAGGCAGCAACATCGCTAAGCTGAAGCCGCCGCTGGCTCGCAGCGCTCGCAACTTTCGTCAATTCCGGATCCATGGCCGAGATCAGAAATGCGGCCACGACATAAACGAACAGAGGGATGAGGGCATACATCAGCACCTGTTGGAACCAGGCGACGCCCAAGCCTCTCGTTTGATCGAAGAGCATGCAGCCGATGAAGATTGGAGCAGTTCCAATCAGTACCCACATCATCACCTTGGCAAGCAACAGAATCGCCAGCGCCACAGCAATGAAAACCCCAACTGCAAACATGATCAGAAAACCGACCATGGAGGGGAGAATTGTTAGATACCCGGACTGCTCAGCAAACGCGGAAGCGGCATTATTCGCCGTTTTCCAGATCATCGATAGGCCGTTTGTCGGCTCTGTGATGCCTGTCCCGGTGGCGGTAAGGATCGCCCGGCCGACGTCCTCTGGCGTGTTATTCAGCCAAGAATAGAAAAGAGTGTTGAAGTAGTCCCACTCTCTGACCAGCGCCAGAATGATCAACATCCGGGCGACGCGACCAATGATCTCGCTGACGCTGACGCGAGCCGTTCCCATGAAAAGCTGGAGGCCGTAGTAGCCCACATATGCAATGAACATGATGGTGAGCAGCGGCACGATCTCATCACCGACAATCCCGTAGGCCCGGGAAGAAAAATTCGCGCCGGTCTGTTCAATTCTGTCCAGCAGATCGCCTAGAAAATCGTGCATCGTTGCAAATTGTCCTTATTCAGCCGCCGTCGCCTCAATCGCAGCGAAGGCGGCCGCTGCGTCACCGTTGACGCTCATCATCGGGCCGCATTCTTGGCGAGGATCCGGAACGTAAGACGTCAGGTTGGCAGGTCTCTTGCAGGGGGCGGTCTTCTCCTTCGCCGCTGTACCGCAGCCGGCCAGGCCGGCCGCGATCAGGACGAGAAACAGAACCTTTGCGGTCGTGGTGTTTTTACTGGTCACTGTAGGTGAGCGCCTTCTTCGAGTTGGAAATGTCCGTCAGGCGCCGCTGGTTATCGGCCTGAAGCGAAGACACGGCGCCGTTCATGACGCCGATCAGCTCGTTGATGGTCAGGCCTGCCTGAACCTGAAGCTGTGTGTTCTGATCGATCGAGCCCTTGATGTCCTTGGCCTGGCCGATGTTTGCCCCCGCCTGCTCGAAAGAGGTGCGGCGCGTTTGAACTGCCTGTTGCGATCCGGTAACGAGCGCCGCGACACCGAGAACGGTGTTCACCATCTCTTCGTAAGATTTGTCGCCCGAAAAGGAGCTGCCCGCCTGCCCGGACAGGTTCTTCACCAGTTGCAGGCCGTTGATGAAGGTCGTTGCGACCTTGGCAACATCGCCGCCCATGCTTCCGAAGTTCGGAACGCCGCCAGACATCAGGCTATCGAAGGACGGCATTTGAGAGACGCTGAAGCCATTGCCGACGGCAAGATTCTGCATCTGATTGGCGTCGCTACCGCGATCGCCGGTTACCGCCTGTAGGGTCTCCTGCACCGTTTTCAGGACTTCCTTGTTGGTGCCGAGAATGTCGTCTGTGGTTTTCGACGTTCTCTGCGCAATCTCAAGATTTGCAGCGTCGATGACCGGGACTTGCGCGGAAGCTGCGGACGCAAGGGCCACCGAGCACGCCGTTAAGATCAAACGTTTCATGGCAGTTCTCCTCATTGAGCGGTCAACATCAGATCTACGTTGGCTTCGCGCTCCCGCTTCTGGACGCAAGCCTTTTCTGTCGGGCTCCATTCAAGCCCCTCGCGAGGATCGCAAATGCCAGTCGTTTCGCGGTCCGTCTCATCGTCATCCTTCTTGAAGCCGCTCGTACGTGATGCGCCTGAAAGATTGCCGACATCGACCGCACTTCGAGAATTCATGAGGTCCGCCATTGTCGTGCCGAGGCGGATGACCTGGTTCATCATTTCGAGGTTTGCGTTTCGCGCGCCCGAATTATGGTCCCAACTGTCCTGAATGGTCCCGCTGGACATGGCGCCCAACTGCTGCAGCCAGGAGGCAACATTCCCGCTGCTTTCCCCGATCGCCTGGGACGTCGCCATGGAGTTGATGGTGGAATCCCGCATGCCGGTGAAGGCTGTAGAACCGCCGCCATAGTTCGCAGGAATATTCGCGTCGTCGGAGCCGCCAAAAGCAGGAAGCCACTTTTGGGTGATGTTCGCCACATACCCCTGCGTTTCCTTGAAAGGTGGGATTCCGCCCCACTTCTGGACGTTACCAGGACCCGCGTTATAGGCGGCCAGTGCGAGATTGGTGTTGCCGTTGAAGCGCCGGAGCTGTTGTTTCAGATAGCGCGCGCCGCCACGAAGATTGTCTTCCATGTCATAAGGATTGACCCCGAGCTCCTTTGCCGTACCCGGCATGAGCTGAGAAAGCCCAATAGCGCCGACCGGCGATTTCGCACACGGATTGAGCCGGCTTTCCTGGTAGACGAGCGCCATGAACAGGCTTTCGTCGACGCCTTCTTCCTGGGCCACTCGCTTCACGAGGCCGGTGATTTCCGGGTTAGCTGTCGCAGCGGAAGTGGCGTCACCGCTGCGACCCGGACGATACATTGAGCAGGTCACACTTTTGCTGACCGTATGGCGGTCACTGTCCGTCTTCTCGATTTCCGCCGTCGTCTGATCGCGTTTGGTGTCGGTCTCGAGCACCTTGCCGTCAAGTATCGGCACCTGAGAGTGCGCCGTTCCGAAGGCACCAAGCCACAGCGCGGAAATCACCCACAAAGCAGGACTCTTCCTCATTCGGCCTTCTCCCATCCGCAAAATTCAGCCAGCCAATTTTCAGGTTCGTCGCCATATAGTTCCCGAAGCGCCGCGCACTCCTCGACGGTCTCCTTGCGGCCGGAAAGCACCTTCACGAGATCGGGCATGGCGGAGAGATCGAGCCGAGCGATGACCGAGTCATTGCCGTGCTTGATCAGAAAAGTTCGCTTTTCGGGCGGAGTGTTCTTGATGAAGTTGAATTCCTTCACCGTCAGGCCAAAGCGCTTGATGTAGCTCTCTTCGTCGGCCCTCGGGTTCGGAAAGTGAATGTTCGTCGCCGACTGCTCGATCAGCGTATGCGAGGCTTTTGCCTTGGCGATATCCGCCGCGGACTGGGTGCCGAAGCCAACAATGCCGTTGAGCTTGCGGATGGTTTTCATCTTGTCGACGATGAACGCCGAAAATGTCTCGTCCATAAGGAGCTGCCAGCCCTCGTCCATGAAGAACATGACCGGGTTTCCGTCGAGCAGCTCGTCAAGGCGATGATAGAGGTACATCAGCGCCGGCGTGCGAAGATCCTCGTTGCCGAGGATGTTCGTCATGTCGAACCCTAAGACGCTGCGCCCCGAGAAAGAAAGGACGTCGTGCTGGGCGTTGAAGAGCCACGCCTTTTCTCCTTCCATCCAAGGCCGAAGGCGAGAGTGAAGGTCATTGGCATCCGCCCGCGACCGGCCCACCAGCAGCCCGGCCAAGTTCGCCAGGTTGCGCTCCGCCGCAGGTTCCTGCATCAGGCGGACGATCGCCCGCTCTAGCGTATCGTCATCTTCCTGAGTGAAGTCGCTGCGATCACCGGAACGCAGCATTGCCTTCAGGAGGCGAAGGAGGAATTCGCGGTTTGGGCCGGTATTTTCGAGCTGCAGCGGGTTAAAGCCGGTCGGCGTTCCGGGCGACAGCACCTCATATGAACCGCCAATCGCCCTTACGAAGATTTCCGCGCCGCGATCCTTGTCGAAGAACACGGCTTTCGGCGTCGGTGAAACGCGCATCGCCTGCGCGAGCAGGAAAGTCAAAGCGACCGTTTTACCGGAGCCGGTTGGTCCGGTGACCAGGAAGTGCCCGATGTCGCGGCGATGGAAGTTGAACCAGTACGGCGTCTGCGACGTGGTTTCGAGGATTGTGATCGGCAGTCCCCAATGCGTGCGATCGGCCTGGCCCGTCGCGAAATTGTGCATGGAGGACAGGCCGGAAAAATTCGCGCTCGACAGCATCGCTTTGCGAGCAATGTAGCTGTGATTGCCGGGCAGTTGCGCCCAAAATCCCGCTTCGAGGTTCAGATCCTCGCGAAGCCAGGTGAGATTCATGTCGGTGAGGCAAGCACCGAGTTCGGAAACGGTGCGGCTAAGGCCCGGGAGGTCGCGGGAGAGGCATAGGAGCGAAAGATGATGGAAGCCGAAGACGGCTTCCTGGTTCATCAGGCTGTTGAGCGCATAGTCGATATCCTGTTCGACTGAGCTACCGGCCTCGTCCGAGGCTCTGATCTGCCTCTGCAATCGACTAATACGTTCTTGGGCGATCGGCTTGTCGGCGATCGTGAAGGATTGCGTCAGAATGAATTCGTGGTTCACCTGCAGCAGGCCGTCCAGCATTCCCGGCCCGGTGAAGGGCGGATATTCCTTGATGGACAGCAGCGCTCCAAAGCGGGTGTCTTCATCGACAGCCGCTTGAGCCTGCATCGTCCGCTTGCTGAAGTGCAGTCGCGACGTGCCGACATAATTGCGAATGCCCATGCGGGGCAGGCGCATCTTGCGCGGCACGCCGCAGCTCAGGATCGCGTTGAAGAACTCGCAGGGTTCGGAGTAGGGCTCGCCTTTCTCCTTCTCTTCCTGCCCTTCAATCTTCGCCTCGTCGTCATTCCTGCGACGATAGGTAATTCCGAGCGCCCGGGCTCCATACTTATGCAGATCACGGACGATGTTGCCGATCAGCTCCTCGAGCTCCGTAACATCTTCGCGCGTTTGCTGGATCCGAGCGTCCCTGTTTGCCTTGTCAAAGAGCCTCTTCAGCGAGTCGCCAATGCCGAGGGCGCCCCGCATCCCAGACCGCACGACCGTCAGGTATATTTCGTTTGTGAACATGCGCTTATGGCGCAGTTGCCCCATGTAGCGCTTGTTCAACAGGTCGCAGAATGGTTCATCGAACGCGCCACCGATCTGCGTTTCGACCTCTCTTCGGATCACGGTCGACCAAAGAGAATAGCGGCTCGACCCCAACGCGCGGATCATCGTGTTTTGGACCACCGACCGCATGTTGAGCTCAGCCTGGTCCTCCGTCTGGAAGAACAGTCCATCGAGTTTGATGACGCTTAGAAGCGAGCCGTTTTCCAGCCCGATCACGGTATCGGAGACGTGCCGCAGATACGGAATATGAGTCGACATGGGCCGCTCATTGCTGGCGACCCGGCCGAATCCAAGCTCTTCTTTGACGACTTTCAGCATGGTCACGGTCCGTAAGAGTTGGTGCCCCAAAAGCGCTTGTTGGGCGTGCGGGGGGCCTTGCGGGACGTCACCTGCATCACATCGAGGATCCTGTTGTCCCAGGTGCAGAGCGAGAACAGGACAACGTAAGCGACCGGCGCGATGAGCAATGCCAGGAGATCGTTTGTTGCAAGCCAGCCGATAATGGTGACGCCAACGATCAGCACCACCGCCATGTAGGGCACGCCCCAGAGTGTTGGGGACCGGGTTAACCCGATCACCAACGGCGTCAGAGCTGGTTTTTCGTCCTGAAACTCACTCATCGGTCACTGACCGACCGCCGAGATCATCTCGTCGACGATCGCCGGTGCGCCAAACACCAGACCGATGCCCATCACGACCGCGCCGGCCGTGAACCACGATAGGCGTCCGGCGAATGCCAGAAACCCAAGCCCGATAACGGCAATGATCGCGAGCAGGCGACCGAACGGGCCGGTGATGAAATCGACGATCATCTGTACCGCCGTTTGCAGCGGCCCGAAGGCGCCGCCTGCGCTCTGCGCCAGAGCCACATCAGCGCCCGCGACCTGGAAAGCCGCCACGATGCCGAGCGTCGCTGCGAGCTTCAACGCCTGAGACTTCCTCGTTTGCATTTCAAATTGCATGTTTCTCTCCTTCAAAAGTGCATGACACCGCCGACAAACTTGCCGGTCTTCTTCACGGCGATGACACCGGCGTCGCCGCTGTCACTGGCATCCGAGACCGCCTGCGGAGCGGCGGCCGGCCTCGCCTTGCCTTTTGCCGGCGGCATTGGCAGCCCGAGTTGGTAGTTCACCACCTTGGCGACGTATCCGACGGTTTCCTGGAACGGCGGGATGCCGCCGTGTTGGTAGATCCGCTGTTCGCCGCTGTTGTAGGCAGCCGCGACCAGGAGCGGGTTCTGAAACTCATCAAGCAGAAACCGCAGGTACTTCATCCCGCCCTCGATATTCTGAGCGGGATCGCAGATGTCCTTGACGCCGAACCGCGCAGCCGTAGCAGGCATGAGCTGCATCGGTCCGCGCGCGCCCTTTGGGGAATTGCGGCTTTGGTCAAAGCCGCTCTCCGCCCAGGCGATTGCCGTCGCGAAAACTTCATCGACGCGATATTTGCGCGCTGTCTGCACAACCAGAGACTTAACCTCTTCCGGGTCGAGCGGCGACGGACCGCACTCATAAACGTCTTTGGTGCTGTCATCTGTCTGCCTAACTGCATCAACGTGCTGTATCGAGCCCGTGAAACCTTGCGCTTCATCAACCCTGTTCGGTACGTTGCTGGAGGGAGCGAAATTGCTCAAAGCTGCATCAATATGATGCAGACCCCCAAAATCACGGGGGCCTTTGTCGCCTTTGTTCTGAACCGCACTTTCCTGCTTCACTACACCATCAGCGCCTAGCACGAACTCCTTCTCTGAGCCGCGCCAGCGCTCATCGAAGTTCGTTGCAAGCTCCGCCTTGCGCTCAATCGTCCAAGTGCCTTTTTTTATTATGTTATCTGCAGATTTCTGCCCATCTTGAGCGTGAGAAATCTGAACCCAGCTCGTGCACAAAAGGGCGCTTCCCGTCAAAGCGGCCCAGCCCACAACGCTTGAAAATCTAGACCTTTTTTCCATTGCCGCGCGCCTAACTTGCGGTGTTGTGATCGAGACGAAAACCAACTAAGCTGGTGAAGCTATCGCATCGATTTGGTTCAGCGATACAACTTTTCGAGGCAGACTTAAACCCCCTATTGCAGGGGAACGAGCTGAAGCAATGGGTAAGGGCTAGAAAATGAAACGGACCATCATCGCCGCACTCGCAAGTTGCGCTATCGCAACACCTGCTTTGTCCCTCTCGGACATCAACAAGGATTACATCAAATCGCTCGCAGCGCCGGGCAAGACGGTTCTCGTGCTCGAATATTACGACGGAAGCGGGAAGGTCGCCGATCGGAAGGGCTATGCAACAACGGCCGGATTCAAGGCCGTTTCGCCGACCGACTTTCGCGTGGATGACAAGACAACACTGCACCTTTTCGGCCTGGAGCCATGCAAGGGCGAAATGGTCAATCGCAGTGAAGACTTCGCCGGGAGCTGCACCGATTATGCGCAGCAACAGCTTCAAATCCTGTTACAAAACCCGAAGGTCGTGTTTTGCCGTGCCTTCGTGAGCGAGCTAGGTTGGCCCGTCCAGAACGTCACCTGCTACGGCTACTATAATTTCCCCGGTAGCCTCGACTCCGTCGATATGTTCGAGGAGCAGCTTTTGTCGCTCGGCGCGCTCCGCCTCGCAAAAAAGCCAGATGGGACTCCCGTTCGTCCGGATCTCTCCAAAGCTGAGGAGATCGGCCAGAAGGGCTCCTTCGGGATGTGGGCCGATCCGAGGGTGAAGGGTCAATGAGAAAGGCTCTTTCCCTTCTGTTGGCTCTCTTGCCGACATCGGTACCCGCAGCACCGGCAGGCTATTTCGATCTTCTTCCTGGCGTCACCCTGGAAACGGGCGACACGTGGGTTTCCAATGGCGAAAGATTCCGCCTCTACGGCGTCCAGTCCTGTTTGCGCGGCACTGCCTATACGGACAAGCACGGGCAGAAACGCGACTGCGGCGAGGCGTCCCTTGCCGTGCTGGCGGCCTACATCAAGGACACCAAACCCGTTTGCGCCCCGGTGGTGAATAAAGACGGTATCGCTTACGTCGTCTGCTACGCCACAGTTGGGAAGGAGCGGCTTGATCTGGCAAACGTCCTGATCACGAGCGGATACGCCTTCGCGGCCCTCAACGGTGAGGGCATGCCCTATCACGTCCCCTATGCCGTGGCTGAGAAACTTGCGCGCGATAAGCGTGCCGGCCTCTGGCAGTTCGAAGACGTCCAGCATCCGGCCATTCTCTTGAGCCGCGAGGTGAATGCGCGAACCAAGAAGGCAGATCAATGAAGCGACACCTACTTGCAGCCGCCGCGCTCGCTTTGATCTCCCACGCAGCGACAGCCGCGGATCTCATCAAGACTCCGGCGGCGGCGGCTCGGCCACCGCAGAGATTCAGCGAAGCTCCGATCTATCAGAATGCGGTCTACAATGGCCGAGTTGCCGTCATGGACGGCCGCACCCTGTGGTACCCGCAATATGCGCAGCGCGTTCGCCTCGTCGAGATTGACGCGTGCGAGCTTCCACAGTGGGCGATTGATCCCAAGTGGGTGGATCGCGAGCGGCAAAAGGCGCCTCCACCCGTTCCGTGCGGCCCACTTGCGAAGGCTTGGCTCAAGAGGACCATAGGTAGCAGACCGGTCGAATGTACCGTCATAGCGTATGGCAATGACGGTATCCCCCAGGCCCGCTGCACGTCAGCCGGCCGCGATATTGCGGTCGAGATGCTTCGTGTCGGATGGGCGCGCGTCGCGTCGCCCTATTCATACAACAGCCAATACCTGGTCTATCAGCAGCACGCGATGGCGGCCCGATATGGCATGTGGGCCACTTACGTCCTCGACATGAACGAGTGGCGTCGCAAGGCCGTCGACAAGACGCTAGACCGCCAGCCGATCGCTGATTTCAACCTGCTCGTCGAACGGGAAAGAGAAATATCGCCGCCCTTCATCGACGCGCGGAAAAAGCCCAAGAGGACAGACCGATAGTTGCCCGACTTCGCACATATTGCGAGCTCATTCGCAACCGATCCGCTGGCGAGCTTAATGCTCGCCATTCCCTTATCGTTTGCGCTCATCGTCGTTTCGGAAAGAATCTGGTGGGTGCACGGTCCGTTCGCCCTGGCGCTCCTGATCGTTTCGATCCTCTTTCTCGATCAACGTCATCGGGCGCTGGACAGCTTTCTCGTCGGCTTATTCGCCTTTCCACCGCTTTGCCGGGACATTCCCAACCAGCCGATGCTCTTTCGCATCGGGATCCTCTGGTTCTCAGCCTTCGCGCTCGTCGCCGCCGTCCTCTACGCAGCAGGCGGTCGAGTGCACCACGCCACACCGCTCGACAAGCTATTCGTCGACCACGCGTCTCCAGCCGCAACCATCATGAGGGCCAACTGACATGAAACACCTGCTTTATGCGGCAGCCGGTCTTGCCGCGCTTGCCTTCGCCCCTACAGGAGCAAAGGCCCAAGATGCTTCCTGGAGCTGCCAGATTCTCCTTTGCGCTGCCTCTCAAAATCCGTCCTGGCAGTGCGTTCCCTATTGCGTGCCCCCGATGAAGAAGCTGATAGCCGCAATGTCGCGCTCTGGATTCGATTGGCCCATTTGCCACGAGGCGAAAGCGGGCGAGCCAGGTCGGGAAGAATATGAGGAGTGCCCGGCAGGAACCAAAGTCGGCTACACCGCGAGCGGCAATCATGATGACTGGAACCGGAATCGTGAGCCGAACCGCTGCGTGAAAACGGTGGATCGGTGCGAGAACTGAGCGCAGTTCCACTACCTTTATGGAGATGAGAAAGCAAATCGACGAGCTGGCATTACCGTCAGCTACTCTTACAGCGGCAATAGCTCTGAGCTGGTAGCTCGCAACAACAGTGCCTGCAAGGTGCAAATCTCAACTCCACGCCCGCGCCGCGCTAACGACTGGTATTTCGACATCCCGAATAACAAGGGCGTGAAAGTGCGCTTCTGGTTCAATCTCAGGATCTGAGCGTCAGAGGAAATCAATGCACCAGAATGCCATAATCGCGGTCGCAGCCACCCCCGGTTTAGCGGCCGGCGCCGGCGGCACCTACATTGCGAACTCCGATCCGAAAGTCGAGGCTCCGGCCATCTCGAAAGCCGAATTGGTGCGGCTATCTCCGCCGATCCGTCTCTATGCCCGATTCCGACCGTTGAAGCGCCTGGTGACCAACTCGGTTTGCCAGTCACGCGCGTTCAGGCAATACACCGCCAGTTCGAATAATTGCGCGATGTAGTTGTATCACGCCAGCCTTGCTTTGTCACAACGCCACGGCCAACCGGGTATGCCCGAGGTTGTCGAAAAGATTTAATAACCGGTTGCTTGACACTCGGAATTGCGCCAGCATAGGTTGCGATTTCGAAGCGTGGGGCTTAGTTCAAAAAAGTGGTTTTCGCTGAGACGTCCGTTCCTAAGTGCGGAGTGGACCACGCGGCCAACCGAGCTTGTTGAGTGAGCAGCCTGCGGGCCTTAACGAGTACACTGGCTTGACCAATTTTCTTAGGTTGTTGGTAATGTGGAAAGCGATTGTTGCTGTTACAGCAACCAAGCTGGGAGGGTGATCTGATCATTGCGAGGATGGAGAAGCCCTTGAAGGAATTCAATGTGCGAAAATACGCGATCTTAGCTTGGTTCGCGTTTATATTCATGAGCCTAATGATTCAAGTTATTGGGTTCCTCCCAAATAGAGGAACTGTGTTAGTGATACACTTATTGTACGTGTTCTATCTGATATTTACGTTGATCTTATCAAAGAGTTCGCGGAGCAATACTATTTTGCTTCTATTGCCTGTTGCAAAAGAACGTCTTGCTGGGTTGCGAAGATTCTTGATTCTTTGTCTAACTATTTCTGTCCTGTCGATATTGTACGCTTTGAACACGGCTGACCAGGAATATGGAATCGCGATGTACATTTTCTACGTCGCTTTCACTTCCTTGTTATCATACGACATGCTCACATTCATCGTAAAGTTCGAACGAGAGGGTCGCCACTAGAATGGCTTCTGCAGAGACATACGAATTCCGTTTAACCTCCCCGGGTCATCAAGACCTAACGTTTGATGCCTATACCGGAGAGGTTAACGTTGACCTCTCAGATCAGGATGTTCTTTACTGGGCAAACTACCTCACCGGCTTGGCACAAGGCATCGCACAGGCAGCTGTCGACCTTGGTAAAGCCAACCCGGGGTGGCCTGGTGCTTTGAAGCCGATCAGGCTTGTTGCGGCGGGCCTCGATATGACGGGCGTGCTGGCCGAGGCCAACGACGCCGCAACACCGCGGGACCAAGTTCAAATTTTGGCCGGCGGTATTGCCTCGGTACTCTTCACAGCATCGGCTGGCTATTATACGGGTTTGCTTGCCGCTGGCCTGCCCTTGGCGTTGGAAACTCTCGGAATCGCTTTCCCCCCATTCTTGGCGACGTTGGCAGTGCTCGCTACTGCCGGTGTCGCCGCTTACTTTATCGAACAGTACATGGATAACGCGATAAAGTTCGTTGCGGGAACCGCCGCAGGGGGGCTGTATGATTTATATGAATTACTAACGTCTCCTCTTGTCGGCATGCGCCACGATCCACTCGTGCTCGACCTCGACGGCGACGGTGTCGAGCTCTCGACGCTCGACAGCTCGAATGTGCATTTCGACTATGACCAGGATGGCTTTGCCGAAAAGACGGGCTGGGTTTCGTCGGACGACGGAATCCTGGCGATCGACCGGAACAACAATGGCTCCGTCGACGGTGTCTCGGAGTTGTTCGGTTCGCCGACCCAAGACGGCTTCTCCGTGCTTGAAACTCTGGATAGCAATCGTGACGGCAAGATCGATGCCGCGGACGAGGCCTTCGATCAACTGCGTGTCTGGCGCGACCTCGACCAGGATGGCGTTTCCGACGAAGGGGAGCTCATTTCTCTCACCGACGCAGGTATCAAGTCCATCTCTGTCGTTACCACAGAGGTAAATGGCAGCAACAATGGTCACACGGTCGGCTTCGAAGCTGTTTATACGCGTACCGACGACACGACCGGCACATCCCAGACGATCTACTTCGAGACTGACCGTCAGGATACCCGCGCAGACAATACGCCAGAGTTCGTCGTGGCCGAAGGCGTGGCGTTGCTGCCGCAACTGCCTGGCTCGGGGACGATCAATTCGCTGGCGTGGAAGGCCACTCAAGATGCGGACTTTCGCCAGGACTGGCAGGACCTGACCGATGGAGCTCACAGTCTGTCGTACGACGAGCTGCGGGACGAGTTTGCCTCCTTGCTGTTGCGCTGGGCCGGCGTGGACGACGTGTTGCACGGATCGCGAGGGCCCTATGTCAATGCGCAACACCTCGAGTTTCTCGAGCAATTCTACGGCACGCCGTATATAGAAGTCAGCCCGTGGGGCGAAATCTCCGGCAGCTCGCCGTCCGAAGCGCAATCGGCTGCGGGTATCGAGCCGGGGTTCAATGCTGTCGTGAATGCCCTGCTAACGATGTTCCTCAGTCAAGCCGGAAGAAGCGTATTGCTGCGCGGCGGAGATCTGGACGCTGTCGTTTCCAGCCCGTATTTCGCCTATGCGATGCTCGACTTCGCGGGAACCGAAGAGTCCTCGCCTACCTACGGAAATGTCCCGCAGGTTGTCGATCTGATAACGAAGATGCTTCCCTCCGGAAGCGGGGCTGCGGTCGACTTCCTCGTGCGGTCGCTTGCGGGGCTCGAGGGAATCGGTGTTGCCGCGTTTGGCGGAGACCGCGCCCTGTATCTGTCGGCTGTGGAGCAGTCACTAGCAGGCATTTCCGACGTGGCGGCCCGACAGGTTGCCACGATGATCGTCAAGGGCGAAGGAGTGTTCGGCACGAGCGGCGACGATGGCCTACTCAAGCTTGACGGCGACAATCTTTTCGATGCTGGTGGCGGCAACGACGTTATCGTTTCCGGGGCCGGAAGTGATCTTTTCCTCTACCGCTCGGGCGATGGCTCCGACGTCATCCGCGACACGTCGAAGTCGACAGCGGAACTGGATACTCTCGTTTTGACTGATGCGTCGGCCTCGGACGTCACGTTCGAGCGAATGGGCGACACGTTGCGGATCCGATTTGCGGGATCGACTGAAACGATCATCTCGGAGGACTTCTTCAGAAACTGGGGAATTGAGAATCGCGGCATCGACAAGATCGTCCTCTCCGACGGTACCGAACTGTCGCGCGACACGATTGCCAGACTGTCGGTTACCGTTGACGACAACAACGACCATACGATCTCGGACACGGCATCGGACGATGTCTTGCGTCCGGGCCGCGGCGACGATCTTATCAGTATCAATGAGGGCAACGACACCGTCGTCCACGCTGCCGGGGATGGCGACGACATTATCGACGATCTCAGCGGACGCGTTACTGAAACCGACGTCCTGAAACTCGTCGGCATGCTGCCGGAGGATATCGAACTTTCCCGAGTCGGCAGCTCCCTGGTGGTTCTCGTCAAGGCAACCGGAGAGCGGATTAGCAGCACCGACTTCTTCCGGACGGATTCGGCGACCGGCGCGATCGGCGCCTGGGGCATCGAGCAGATCAAGTTTCAGAATGGCGTGACTTGGGACAAGGCGACGATCGTCTCGCAAGCCTGGATTCGCGGAGACAGCGGCGTGAACAGCCTCAGTGGCAGTTCGATGGACGACACGCTTACCGGCGGGGCTGGAAACGATGCCCTCGATGGCAAAATGGGCTCGGACACCTATGTTTGGGAAGTGGGCGCCGGCAGCGATACGATAGACGAAGATCACTATGGTGAGACGCAGAACGCCGATCGCCTGGTGCTGCAAGATGTGCGAAGCGGCGATATCGAACTGTTCCGGCGAGGTACGTCGCTCGTCGTCCATGTGAAATCGAGCGGCGAAACGATCGAGATCTCGAAGCAATTCTTCGGCGTCGAGAATATCACAACGGATTGGAATGAATCCACATACGGGTTGGAGGAATTGATTTTCTCCGACGGCACACGATGGGGCCGCGACAAGCTGATGAAGTCGATCAGCAATGTCGGCTTCGATCTTGATTTCAAGTACTGGTTCGAATGGCCGGGCTTAGACAACACGACGTTTGAAACGTCATTTCCCGACATCACCTCTGCAAACTCCAGCATCAGCAACGGCGGAGGTGGCGGCGGAGGTGGCGGCGGATCGACCTATTCGCCGCCGCTTATCGGCATTTCCTTTGAAGACGAGCTCGGAAAAACCGGGAACTTCTATGATGTCGAGGAGATTGTCCGAAACTATACAAAGTCGGACGATAGTGGCCACGATATATTTTTCGGAGACGAACAAGGGGAACGCATTGGCGGGGACTATTACAACCCTGCGATGGAAGACGGTTTGCCGACGGGCGGCAGTTCGCAGGTTAACAGCGGCGGTAGCAGTGGTGGCGGCGGTGGCGGTAGTTCAGTTGATATCCTTCCTTCCTGGCCGGGCGAAATCAAGAACTGGGGCCACAATTACTTTGACGGTCGTGAAGGCAACGACACGCTGATCGGCGGTGGCGGTCATGACGCGTTGATCGGCGGCGAAGGAAACGACACGCTCTATGGGGATTCTGAATCGACCGCCGGCAACGCGGGCTCCGGTCACGACAGCTTGGACGGAGGTGCCGGAGACGACAGTCTTTTCGGTGGCGGTGGGAACGACTCCTTGAACGGCGGCAAAGGCAACGATCTGCTTTCCGGCGGGAACGGTTCGGATACGCTCATCGAGTATGGAACGTCGAACACCAGCAGCGACACGTTCATCGGCGGGCGCGGAGACGACCTGATCGTTTCCGGCTACTACGTCGGCGATAGCGGCAGCGACACCATCCTCTATGCCAGGGGCGACGGCAACGACATCATCGTCGAAGAAACGACCTCCTCGACCGAAGTCGATGTTTTGCGGCTGACAGACTTGACCCAGACCGATGTTCATCTGTCTCGTGAAGATGGCGACCTTGTTGTGAAAGTGCTCTCCACGGGAGAGACCATTCGCAGCAACAGCTTCTTTACGCGTGCCAATGACGTTGACGCCACGGTGGGCATTGACCGTATCGAATTTGCAGACGGCTCCTCCTTGGGCCGCTCGGACATCTGGGAGAAGGCGTGGTTCCGCGGTACCGATGGACGCGATGTTCTGAAAACCACATCGAAATCCGGCAACACGTTCATCGGGTATGGCGGAGACGACGTAATTGTTTCGGAGATGTATGGAACCACCCACAATGGAAGCGACACATTCGTATATGCCAGTGGCGACGGCAACGACGTCCTGATCGACGAAGGTTTTGAAGATGATGAGACCGATACGCTTTGGCTCACTGATCTGGATCCCGACGACGTTGAGCTTTCGCGATCGGGAGACGACCTTTTAGTCAAGGACCTGAAAACCGGGCAAGTAATTACAGGTCATGACGTTTTCTATAGCTCTTGGTATGGAATCGACGCGATAAAATTCGCCGACGGGACTATCTGGGGCCGAGGTGAGATATCCGCGAAGGCTTGGCTTCGCGGTTCGATAGGTAGAGACACGCTTCAGAATAACGGTTCCGGGGATCTCACGTTCCACGGCGACGAGGGCGATGATCTGCTTATCTCCGGATCGAGCTTAAGTTCGAGCGACATCAGCAACGGAAATGACACATTTCGATACCAGCTGGGCGATGGCAATGACGTCATTTACGACGCAGCTATCTCCACCAATGAGGTGGATACGCTGATACTTCAGGGCGTCCGTCAAGAAGACGTGCGCCTTACTATCGAGGGGTCGGACCGACTGATCAGCTTTACCACAAGTACGCAAGTCATCCGTGACTATAAAGCCGTTTGGTCAAGGCTTTACAACAACGGCGTCGACCGCATTGTTTTCGACGACGGGACCGTTTGGAACAGAGTGGACATAGATTATTGGTCTACCTCCGGTTCCGTCTACTATGATGGCGGTGGCGGGGATGACCACATTATTGGTTCGTATCTCGATCAGCGCCTGAGCGGTGGACTCGGGCAAGACTACATCGATGGTGGTTTAGGGAGTGATCTCCTATTCGGCGACCGCGGAAATGACACGCTCGCAATCGCGGCTTCCCACCCGGACGACTTGGATGAGATTGACGGCGGAGAAGACATCGACACCGTTTCCTTCCAGGATTTCGGCGCCTCGATCCTTGTCGATCTCGTGGCAAATGGCGGTGAGGCGAGAACGTCCGATACGGCCGAATTTGCCGACTTCAGCGGCCGGCGCATCGCGACATTGAAGAATATCGAGAACATCACGGGCACTGGTTTTGGGGACGCGCTGTTCGGGAACGAGGCCGCCAACAAGATTTCGGGAGGCGGCGGCGATGACCTGCTTGATGGCCGCTCCGGCGATGACACCCTCACCGGCGGCTCGGGTGCAGATATTCTCCTTGGCTATCTCGGCAATGATATCCTGGAAGGCGGACAAGGGAACGATCGACTCGAAGGCGGTATCGGAAATGATACGTACATCCACACCTTTGGCGATGGAGACGACGTCGTTGTCGAGCTAGATGGCGAGGGAACCGATAAACTGCAACTGAAGGGCGTGCTCCCCGCGGAGGTCTCAGTCACTCGATCGGGTTCAGATTTGCTGATTTCCCTTACGAGCGGCACAGGCGGAACGCTGCGCATGATCGGTGCGGCTGGATCGAACCAGCACTATGACCAGTACGGCCTCGAAGAGATCACCTTCGACAATGGAACGAAATGGGACACGGCATTTCTGCGTCAGTGGTCGATCTACGATTCCAGGACAGACGGTGATGACACGTTGGTGGGCACGACTGCGTCCGGCAGTTTCGGTGGCGGCAAAGGCAACGATGCGCTGGATGCGGGAAGAGGCAACGACGTCTTTTACTACAGTCGCGGTGATGGCGCCGACACGATCACTGAGGGGGCGGGGGCAGGAACCGCCGACAAGCTGATGCTCAACGGCATCAAACCCGCGGACGTAACGTTGTCGCGCAGCGGCGGAGACGTCACCCTGATCATAGCCGAGAGCTCGACGGGCGCCGGGGACTCGGGCTCGATTGTCCTCAAATCGAGCCTCGACGACTACCTTGAGGAGGGCATCGAAAGCATCGTGTTCGCCGATGGAACGACATGGACGCAAAACAACCTGCGGCTCATGCTGCTTCAGCAGGCGACCACGAGCGGAGGCGATAATATCGTCGGCTTTAAAGTCGCGGACACCATCAATGCCGCTGCTGGACACGACACGATCAGTGCCGGCGAGGGCAACGACCTGATCACCGGTGGCGTTGGCAATGATGTCATCGATGGCGGAAAGGGCAACGATACCTACAACTACGGTCGCGGCGATGGCAGCGATACCATTACGGACGCGGCTTTCGCCGGTTCGGCGGACAAGCTTGTTCTCACCGGCGTCAATGCAAGCGAGGTAACGCTGCTTCGCAGCGGCAATGATGCGACGCTGGTGATAGCCGAGAGTTCTCCAGGCACAGCTGACGGCGGCTCGATCCTCCTCAAGGCCAACCTGGACGACTACAATGATCAGGGCGTCGACAGCATCGTCTTTGCCGATGGGACGACATGGACGCGCAACAATCTGCGCCTCATGCTGCTGCAGCAAGCCATGACTGCCGGGGATGACTCCATTGCTGGCTTCAACGTAGCCGATGTCATTACCGCAGGTGCCGGCAACGACGCGATCAGCGCAGGTGCAGGCAATGACACGATAAGCGGCGGCACTGGCAACGACGTGATCAATGGTGAGGCCGGTAACGACACCTACTACTACAGTCGGGGTGACGGCAACGACACCATCGCTGAGATCGGCAGTTCTCACGGCAATGCCGATCAGCTCGTCCTCACCGACATTGCAGCGAACCAGATCACGCTAATCCGCAACGGAAGTGATCTTACCATCGTCATCTCGGAAAGCTCTGCGGGAGCAGGCGACGGCGCTTCGATTTTGGTCAAGGACACGCTTGCCGGCACATCCGACCGGGGTATCGAGAAGCTGGTTTTTGCGGACGGAACAAGCTGGACGCGGGCCGACATGGTTGCTCGCGTTGCCTATGTCGCAGGGACGTCGGCTTCGGAAACGGTCACTGGCAGCACCGGCAACGATGACATCCGTGCTGGCCTCGGCAATGACACGCTCGTCGGCCTGGCCGGCAACGATACCTACTCCTACTCGCGCGGGGACGGGGCCGACGTCATCCAGGAACAGACCTCCGGCACCGATATCGATGTGCTTCGGCTCAACGACATCGCGCGTTCCGAGATCGTGTTCGAGCGGCGCTTCAATGCGCTCAACGATATCATCCTTCGCAATCTCGCCACTGGCGAGACAATCACGCTGACGACCCAGCTGGACCAGGAGGGCGGTATCGAGAAGATCACATTCTCGGATGGGACCGTGCTTGGCGGTAGCGACTGGAGCCTTGACGCACTACTGAAGAGTCTAGCGCCGATCGTTGGCACATCCGGAAACGAGACGATTTCGGGAACCACTGGTGACGATCTGTTGCGGGGGAACGCGGGGGACGACCGCATAAACGGGACTGCCGGCAGCGACACCTACATCTACGCCCGCGGGGACGGGAGCGACTATATCGACGACGAATCGGGCTCCACAACCGAGATTGATGTTCTGCGGCTCTCGGATCTCAACGTCGGTGATCTGACCTTCAGCCGTTCCGGTTCTCACGTGAAGATCACGGTGAACAGCACCGGTCATGTCATCACCCTCGACGAGCAGCTCTACTCGGCAACGGCCAACTGGGGCATCGAAAGGATTGAGTTCGCCGACGGCACAACCTGGGATCGTGCCCAAATCAAGGCAGCGGCCTGGATCAGAGGCACGGCTGGCAACGACACGCTTTCCGGTACAACGGACAACGACACCTTCATGGGCGGAACGGGTGACGACCGCTTCAACAGCGGGGCGGGCAGCGATACCTACATCTATACCCGGGGTGACGGCAGCGACTACATCGATGACGAATCTGGTTCGACGACGGACGTTGACGTGTTGCGGCTTACGGATGTCAATGCCGACGACGTGGTTTTCAGCCGAACGGGCAGCCACGTAAAACTTGTTGTAAACAGCACCGGTCATACCATTACGCTCGATGAGCAACTGCATTCATCCACTGCGAACTGGGGAGTGGAGACGATCCAGTTCGCCGATGGAACAAGCTGGAACCGTGCTCAAATCCAGTCCGCCGCTTGGGTAAGAGGCACGACCGGAAACGACACGCTGACGGGTACCACCTCCGCCGACACACTGTTTGGTGACAGTGGCAACGACACGCTAGCCGGCGGCTCTGGAAGTGATGCCTTTGTATTCAAGCCTGGCTTTGGCAAGGACACGATCACAGACTTCCAGGCGGGGGCGGCGACCGACGATGTACTTCAGTTCGACGGCTCGCTCTTCGTTGACTTCGAAGCCGTGCTTGCTGCGGCATCGCAGGTGGGATCAGACACGGTCATAACCTTCGACGTGGCGAATGCGATCACGCTGAAGAACGTCACCTTGGCGAACCTCAATGCAGACGACGTCCGCTTCGTTGCTTAGGGGCTAACGCGTGACATCGTTGATGACGGACGGGCGGCGATCGCTGGTCGCCGCCGCTCTTCGCGAGACCCGCAAGGCATTTGTCGGGGTGGCGGCGCTCAGCGCCGTCACCAACCTCCTGATGCTGACCGGGCCGCTCTTCATGATGCAGGTCTACGACCGGGTGCTCGCCAGCCGCAGTGTGCCGACGCTCGTCGCCCTGTCGATCCTGGCGATCGGCCTCTATCTGTTTCTCGGCCTGTTGGAAGTCATCCGCTCGCGCATCCTCACCCAGATCGGCCAGCGCCTGGAGGAGCAGCTGGGCGGCCCGACTTTCGATACCGTCCTGAAGCTGCCGCTCCGTATGTCAAAGAAGGAGGCGATCTCACAGCCGCTGCGCGACCTCGACCAGGTGCGGCAGTTCATGAGCGGCCAAGGGCCGATTGCCATGTGCGACATGCCGTGGCTGCCGATCTATCTCGCCATTCTTTTCCTGTTCCATGCCTATCTCGGCTGGCTCGCTGTCGCCGGAGCGCTCGTCCTAATCGCCTTGACGTTGCTCAGCGAGGTGACATTGCGGCAGCCGATGCAGCGCCTTTCTCAGCTCGGCGGAAGCCGCAGCGAGTTCATCGAGGCCGGGCGGCGGAACGCCGAGGCGCTGCAGGCGATGGGCATGAGCGGTGCGTACGCGGCGCGCTGGCACGCGATGAACGGCGACTATCTCGACGAGCAGCGGCGCACGAGCGACGCGACCAGCGGCTTTGCCGCCGCATCAAAGATCTTCCGGCTGGCGCTGCAGTCTGCGGTGCTCGCGCTCGGGGCGTGGCTGGCGATCTACCAACTGGCTTCGCCGGGGGCGATGATCGCCGCGTCGATCCTGACCTCGCGGGCGCTTGCGCCGATCGAGCAGGCGGTGGCCCAATGGCGCGGTTTCGTCAATGCGCGGCAGGCGCGGCGACGTCTCGAAAGCGTGCTCGACAAGTTCGCTGATAGCCGCCAGCCGATGCCCCTGCCGGCGCCGCGGCGGACGCTCGACGTCGCCGGGCTTGTCGTTGCGGCCCCCGGCAGCAACGCCGCGATCGTCCGGGAGGTCTCATTCAAGCTTGCAGCCGGTCAAGGTGTCGGTGTGATCGGTCCAAGCGGTTCCGGCAAGTCGACCCTGGCCCGCGCTCTGGTCGGGGTCTGGTCTGCCGCGCGCGGCACGATCCGGCTCGACGGCGCCGAACTCAGTCAGTGGGAGCACGAGGCGCTTGGTCCCTCGATCGGCTACCTGCCGCAGGGGGTTGAGCTGTTCGACGGCACGATTGCCGAGAACATCAGCCGGTTCGCCAGAGAGGCGGATCCGACCGCGATCATCGAAGCGGCCGAGCAGGCCGGCGTGCATCAGCTGATCCTGTCGATGCCGGAGGGCTACGACACGCGGATTGGTACTGCCGGAGCAGTCCTGTCTGCCGGGCAGCGCCAGCGCATCGGCCTTGCCCGTGCGCTCTACGGCAAGCCGTTCCTGCTCGTGCTCGACGAGCCGAACGCAAGCCTCGATGCCGACGGCGAGGCGGCACTCACCAATGCGATCCTTTCCGCGCGTAAGGCCGGAGCGATCGTCGTCGTCATTGCCCACCGGCCGAATGCGCTAGCCGCCGTCGATCAGGTGCTCGTCCTGGCCGAGGGGAGGGCGGTCGCCTTCGGTCCGCGCGATGAGGTGCTGCGCAAGACCACTGTCCGGGCCGTTTCGGAGACCGCATGAACATGGAAGGAAACAGCCGCGCCACTAATGCGATCGCCCGCTACATGCTGGTCGCCGGCGTCTCGATTGCGGCGCTTGTCTTCGGCGTCGGCGGTTGGGCGGCGACCAGCAGTCTATCCGGCGCCGTCGTCGGTGCTGGAACCGTCGTCGTCGAGGGCAACGTCAAGCGCATCCAGCACCGCGACGGCGGCATTGTCGGCGAAATCCGGGTGCGCGACGGGCAGCCGGTCACGGCCGGTGAATTGTTGATCCGGCTCGACGACACCGTCACCCGGGCCAACTTGGCGGTGATCGTCAAGCAGATCGATCAGTTGCAGGCGCGCGCCATGCGGCTCACCGCCGAGCGCGACGAGGCGGCGGAACCAGAGTCGTCGAAAGAGCTGCGGGGCAAGCTCGGCGACCCCGAGGTCGCGGCCTATGTCAACGCCGAAAAGGCGTTGTTCCAGGCGCGAAGGCGCACGATCGACGGACAGAAGGCGCAGCTGAGGCAACGCGTGCATCAGTTGGCGCAGGAGACGCACGGGCTGGAGGCGCGACGCGACGCCAAGGACGATGAGCTGCGGCTGATCGACGAGGAGCTGAGGGGCATTGCCAGCCTGCATGCGCAAGGGCTGATGCCGTTCTCGCGGCTTGCCGAGCTCAAGCGGATGAAGGCGCAATTGTCGGGCGAGCGGGGCCAACTGATGGCGGAGATCGCCCGCGCCGCCACCCAGACGACCGAGACCGAGCTGCAGATCCTGCAGCTCGATCAAGACCGCCGCTCCGAAGTACTGACGGAGCTGCGCGACGTCGACAACAAGCTGGCCGAGCTCACCGAGCAGCGCGTCGCGGCCGAAGATCAGCTGAAGCGCATCGACATCTTCGCGCCGCGAAACGGCATCGTGCACGAGCTTGCGGTGCACACGGTCGGCGGCGTAATCGCCGCCGGCGAAACCGTGATGCAGATCGTACCTGTCAACGACAGCCTGGTCGTCGACGCCAAGATCCAGCCAGCCGATATTGATCAGTTGCATCTCGGGCAGAAGGCCACCTTGCGCTTCTCCGCCTTCAACCAGCGCACCACGCCTGAGATCACTGGCGAAGTCCAGACGATCGCCGCCAACCTGAGCAGCAACCCGCAAACGGGCGAGGCGTGGTACACAGCACGCATCCGCATCTCATCGGTAGAACTCCAGAAGCTCGGCAGTCTCGCCCTGCATGCCGGTATGCCGGTGGAGGCGTTCGTCCAGACCGGCGAACGGACGGCACTCTCCTATCTCGTCAAGCCGCTGGGCGATCAGATCGCCCGCGCGATGCGAGAGGAATAATGCAGTCCCGGAGGCGTTGTGGCCTCGTTCGGTCTCAAAGGGCCTCCGTTTCTTCCGGCTTTAACGACTCTCGCTAGCGAACAGATACGTCGCAAATGTAGGCCAGTTTGCTGGTAAGCTGGCGGCCGGCGCCAAGCTCATATTCGCCGGGCCGACTTGTCAGCGCGCGACAAAAACCGCTTCAAGCTCAAACCCGCCATTAGAATGTAAGGCGGCAAGGCGAGCGAATAGTGACCGCAGTTCAGTTCCAAAACATTCGGCCTGCCTCCGGCGTCCTTCAGCTTCTGAATGAGGCGTCTCGATGGGTCGGGCAACACCACCTTGTCCCTCGTAGCCAACACGACGTGAAGTTCGAGACCAGGCCGTGCCAGATTATGCGCGTAATTCTCCAAGTTGAGCGGACCCCATGCCCTTCGGAGATCGGTGAGCTCAATTACAGGCTCAAGGCTATCGCGTATCGATCGGGACGCGCGCCCCGTCCAAACCATGTCTGCGAGACTTCCCGCCGTCAAAAATAACGAGGCCTTCGATACGGCCGGATCATGCGCAGCGATCAATCCCGCAACCCAGGAGCCAAGGCTCATGCCGAGAACCGAGACCTCTCGATAGCCTTCGCTCTTCAGCCAGCGGATGAGCTTTCGCCCATCCCATACGGCCTGCCTTACCGACTGGATCGTGCGGCCGAGATTCGAACTAAGCATATAATCGGCGTACAGCGAGCCGGGACGGCTGCGCTCGAAGTGATAAGGCATAGCAATCTCGACAACCGTGATCCCACGCTGCGAGAAGAACTTGGCAATCTGTCGATTTCGGGAGCTGGCATTCCAGTGATGAAAAATCACCAATGCCTGATCGAGCGAGCCGCTCTCGGTGAGTTTTGCCCAAACGACGTTGTTCTCTTCGACGTCAGTAGAAATGTCCGATGGAAATCTGAGCCACCCATTGTGCCTTTTAAAGCCCTGACCGCTCCCGCTCGGCTCATCGTAAAAGCTTGAATCAGACAGGGCCTGGTCCGCAAGGACACAGAACTGGTCGATAGTTTCTATCCTCTTCTCGCCCGGAAAGGCCCGGCCGGCGTCGAGGATGAAATCCGTTACTTTCTTCGCTTCCTCACCGCGCCGCGCCCGCCGCTCGTCCCAACGATCAAGCCAATTATGATACACTCTGGTTGCTTCCTAACTCGCTTGCTCGCCATCGCCCAAACTCTGGATCAAAGAGGCCGTATGTCGCGAGCAGCACTCCAACGCCGAGGAGGATCGAAAAGCCCTCAAAGGCATCGATCAACAAGTAGCTGACAAAGAGCAACCCTACGACTGCAGACATCCTCCATAGAGGCGCGCGAAACCGCTTTCCGACACCCAAGCGAATGGAACCGTACAGGAAAACGAGACAGGTCGAAATGGCTACCAGGAGGCTGCTGTAATGCGTTGGCATTCTATAGCTGAAGCTATTGCCGCCGTCGTGGCGCTCATACAGGGCCCAAGACATATCGTGGGCTATCCAGGTCACGATATCTCCTCCGTTCGAGCTCAGGTAAGAGCTTTGGACCTTCATGCATATGGCGACCAGAACACCCAGGACAGTACACCGGAAAATTCCCCGCATCACCCTAAGGCCGATTTCACCGCCCTCGCACCGATGTTCCACCGGTCGCATCGTTGATGCCTCTTCAATGCTCCAGAGATCATGGACGATCGTATGAAGCAGAATGAGGCCCGCGAAAAAAAGATAAAAGCAGAGACACATGTAGAGATATGCGAGCGCCGTAAAAACAATCGAAACTGGCACTGATATGACGTCAGGTTGCACAATCGCTAACGTGCCCCAACTGGTCGCGTAGTCGTCACCGCCTTCTAGCAGCGGGATCAAACACACGCCGATCCACTGAAAAAGGCCCGCGAACAAGATGCAGATCAAGAAAACCGCCCAGTATGTGTACGAATAAGCTTGAACGTTGCGCGTCCATGCATCGTCGCTTTCCAAGCGGTCGCCCTGCGCTACCAGCCTAAAGCGCGCGTCATGTTTCCAGAAGACCAGCAGCTCTATCACGAACGCGAAAAATAGCGGCAAGAGCACCATGAAGAGGAACGTCCAGTTCGGTGCCCATAGAAAACCGACCTGCTTAACGACACCATCTGCCCGGCTATAAGTGGCACTGTGTATCCCCACGATATACGATAAAAACCCAAGGGCGGAGGCACCCGCGAATATCGACGCGGGTAAATTCAGGGGAGATCCATGGCTGAAAAGCGCTTCCGATCTTCTCGCTAAGCTGAAACCCTGTCTTCGCCGGGTGGCATCAATGCCTTGTGGCACATCGCCCGCAGGCTGCGTCTGATCAACGACCGTCACAGGCGGCGGCATATCTGGAACCCGCAGCGCCGTGCTGCTACCCGCCTTCTTCGAATCTCGCCTCTTGGCGGTTAGCCGTGATTGCGCCGCGCTGAGCTCCATCTGCCATTCGCTGGTCGCTTCCGGATCGTCGCACCCAAAGATCCGCGCCAGCCAACGAATGTTGGACGGGCTAATCCCCTTTTCGTTCTCTTGAAACCAGAGCTGCACCGTCCGCAAATCGACCCCGATCCGGTTGGAGTCGATCTGTGAAATCGCCTCGGCCAGAAGCTCCGGCGTCCATGGGCCTCGCGGAAACCCGTCACTGCCTAATGGCCGGCCTGCTCCCGCAGCGGCTAACTGTTTGAACAGTTCCTTGAAATCGCTCCCGTCCTTTGGCGGTGCGAAAAAAATCTTTCCGTTCTTTTCCAACGGCTTATTGGCCCAAATTTCGTTTCGTTTCGTATCCTATCGTGCCTTCAGCCTCAATCAATGGTGTTAACGCCCGCAATGCAACTTGATTGGTGAGGCATTCCGCCATGCTACTGTTGTCGTCATCCAGTTCTCGTTCGTCCCGTGGTCCCGGCTCCATTTCTCCACGCCCGAGCACGGCCTTGAGTGCGTCAGCGCCGGAGCGTGAGGCGGGTCAAAATGAAAAGAGTGGGGCGGAAACTGCAGTTGCCCTTTGCGACTTGATGGATCAGCATATCGCTGCGCTACGGTCGACCGCGGATGCCGTTCGTGCGTGGGATGAACGCAGGGCAGCCACCGAGGTTACGAACGTAGCCTATGCAAACGGACTTTTAGGCGTTGCGAGGGATGAAGAAGCCGGCCGGCTAGCGATCGTCAATTACAGGCCGCGCGGCGATCGGGAATCGACGCTGAAGCTGGCTTATATGGCGGCTTACCTGATCGCGACACGTGGCACCCTGAACCCCAATGAGATGAATGCCGTCTTGGAAGCCCCTCACGATCGACCAAGCACATCGGGTTCCTGAGTCTCCTTCATGCTGGTTCCACAATAAGACCACACTGCTGTCGATTATGTCGGCGGCGGTGTCCATATCGGACATTGCGTCGAATTCGCCAGTCGAGCGTGAGCTTGCCGGAACTCTCGGTGGCAAAGGCCCGCTTCCGATCGGCCCACGGCTAATCAGCGCGTGAGCAGGCTGGCGATCAATATGCCTGCTGCTGATGGTTGCGAATTGATGGCGATTGAACGGCAGCTCCGCCGGTTCATTTTGGGCGATGAATTTGCTATAAGGGCAGCCTGTCCGAACACGTACGTGTGCCCCGTCAAGAGGCAGGCCAGCCGGAGCGGTCGGGGGCGACTAACAATATTAGGGGTATCTAATTGCATCTGTGGTACACTTCCAGCATGCGCGACTTGCTGCTCTATATCGTTGTGCTGGGCTGCCTCGTGGCGGTCGATTGGATCGCAACCGAGGGGAAGTACAGCCGTGCGGTTTGGCGAGCAGCGAGCGAGCATGCCCACTACGTGCGCTATCAGGTGGGATATTTGGTCGATGACAACGCCAAGCTTTAGGCCTGGTCCAATTCATCAGAGGGCTTGCCGCCCGTTTGCCTCTATCAAAGGGCGCACTAAATCTCTCTCGACATGACAGAGAAAGAAAAGACGCAATCGACGAACGAGTACACACTGCGCCAACAAGTGGCCGCCCTGCCGTTTCGCATTTCAGAATCCAAATCCATCGAAATCCTCCTGATCACGTCGCGCGATACCGGCCGGTTCATCATTCCGAAGGGTTGGCGAAAGAAGGGGCAGAAGAAGTCTGACTCCGCTGCCAGGGAAGCTTACGAAGAGGCGGGCCTCGTCGGCAAGTTGGGGCGAAAGCGATGTATCTTTCAGCCAGCGGCGCCCGTGGTACCAGCCGCTGATGGTCACAGTGTGCGCCTCAATTGCGGCGTTGCATAGATCGGAAGGCGCGAACAAAAAAGGCCGGGTTAACTCCGACCTTCCAGTCGCGCATGATGGCGGATTAGCTCGGCTCGGGTCAGCTCAAGTTCTTCGGCAACAGCAGGCGCCGATTCAACCTCATCTTCGAAGATCGTTTGATCCCCAACGCGCTACAACCGAGAGCTTGAAGGTAGCATCGAGGGAAGCCGCCGAAAGGGCTAGTACACGTTCCTTTGACGTTACACGGATGAGGTGTAACATACAAGTCAGTAGCACTTGATCACGGTAACGGGTTTCGTCTCCGAGCTATACCGCGCCGCCAATGAGGTCCATCACCTCACGCCGTTGGCGGCGCGCCGGCGTTGGTGCGCGCCGTGGCGGTGATCCGCCGAGAGGAGCGGCGGTGCTCAGCCAACTGGGGATTCAGAAAAGCGGCGATCGAAGCATGCATCAAGGAAGGCAGTTGGTTTGCCGCGGAACGCCACTGAACGTCTCCAGGATTGTACGCGCCAGAACCCCTCGCCTGGTTAGAGCGGGTAATAGTGCGAGCGCGAGAGAGCTTGGCTCGCTTCGAACCGCCTCCACGATTTCCAGACGATCGATCTTACAGCCCTGCTGGGGCACAGAATGCCCCTTCCAGCGCACCTCGAGCCGGCCTACCGCAGTCAGCGGGACGTTGTGAGATCATTCCCGGCCGCGGGTCTGGAACTTACGCCGGGCGACGCCGTTTCTGACGCGTCCACAAAGAAGGAGGACGCAGATGCCGGACAGCAAGAAATCCGTCGGCCGCGACCGCGGACGGGTCGCCGCAGAACAACCGTATGAGCTCAGTTATTTCAAACGCAAGCACAAGCTGACGGAAGAGCAGGCGCGCAAGATTATAAAGGATGCGGGGAACTCCCGCGAAAAGGCTAACGCCCTGGCCGAGAAGGTTAAGAAGGCCTGACCGCTCCTCGACGCCAAGAGCGAGAGAGAGCCGGGATCGGCGCTCCAGCAGTCCCCCGAATCTTCGGCCATAGGCCATTCGATGAGCTTCGGCTCAGTCGAAGGGAGGTAGAGGATCGATCGCTCGCGAGCGGCCGGATGGCCAGTGAACGGGACAGCTCGCACTCGTAAAGAGGAATTACTCGGCCCGCGATGTGGTATTATAATACCACATCGCATAAGACTTATTATGGAACCCTAAATGCATGGATAAAGGTTCTGAACGCTAAACCTTTGCAACCCCGGCCAGAGGCAGGCCAAACGTGCCGTCATGCTGCTGACCGCTCCTGCTGGTCTGCGTCAGGGCACCGAACGAGGCAGACAACCCTGCGCGGACTAGCTGTCGGAAAGATCAAACACCGTGGCATCATCCGCGCGTTCTCTGATCCCCTTGAATGCGGCATGCCGCAGCTTCCATTCATCCGTCCAGGCGCGATATTCGACCTCGGCCACAAGCACTGGCTCGACAAAGACGGCTCCCTTCCTCTTCAGGTTCACCGCCGGCGAATCCGCCTGGATTGCGTCGAGCAGCTCGCGCAGCTTGGCCGATTCCGCATACGTCCAGCCGGTTCCGCAGCCGCCGACATAGACAAGCTCGCCTGTTCTCCTCGCCGCCAGCAGAAGCCGGCCGATTGCGCCAGGCACGGTCGACGGCTCGAAGCCGACGATCACGAAGCTGTCTCGCCGCTTGCAGGTGATCTTGAGCCAGTCGAGGCGGCGGCCGGAGCGGTACGGGCGCTCACGGTGTTTCGCGACAATGCCTTCGATCCCGTGAGCGCAGGCGACGCGCAGGAACTCATCACCGGCCGCGGGCACCTCCTCCGAGAGGCGAATTGCGCCTCGCCGGTCGACGGGCAAGACCTGCTCCAGCAGGCGCCGCCGTTCGCGTTGGGGCAGACGGCGCAGGTCAGAACCATCGAGATATAGGAGATCGAAAACAAAGAGGATAATTTCGCCGGGTTCGTGGGAGGCCGGTCGCCGGCCAAGCGCCCGCTGCAGCATGCCAAAGTCCGATCGGCCGCTGTCGTCGAGCACGACAGCCTCGCCGTCAAGGATGGCCGTTTCCACACCAAGCAACTGCGCTTCCGCAGCGATCGCGGGGAAGCGCGTCGTCCAGTCGTAGCCGCCGCGCGTGATGATCCGCAGCCGGCCCGGCTCAATATGGACGGCAAGCCGGTAGCCGTCCCATTTCACCTCAAATGCCCACTCAGGCCCGATAGGAGGCTTATCGATGAGCGTGGCCAAACACGGATCGACGCGCCCCGGGATAGGATCCGGCGGCGGCGTTAAGGATTTTTTCGAGGACGCTCTTGGAATATTTGCTGTTTTCGCCATGTGCCGCGCTTCAAGCAGCGTCGCTGTAACGGCGTCGCTTTGTTTCTTGCGAACCGGCCGCCGCTAATCTCAACCTACGCGAGGACAGCCGGGACGATTAGCGAAGTACACGGTCATAAAGCGTCCCCGTCGTATCCCCTCGACAGCAATCTCGCGGCGCGTGATAGATTGGATCTCGGGGTCACGAACTCCGAGGCTGTAAGCACGACGAATTGCCTGGCGTTCGCTACAGCCGCGATAGCGCCGATAATCGTCGTCATCATCATACCTTCGCTCGCGAAGCTCCGGTCCGCCCGGTCCGATATACAGGTCCAGGGACTGCGCTGAGGGGAAGGACGGCGTGACCGTCCATGTACTGATTGCAATCATGCCTATTGCAAGTGACTTGCCAACGGACCTTTTCATTGTCTCCTCCACTATTTCAGTGAAGCCTAATTTGCGTTCAACGAAAATCAGGGCAAACGGGTTCCCCAATCGGGCGGCGACTGACGCAAGGAAAGGCGTGGCTTCGCCGGCCTAAATCAATACCGTCGTCCGGTCGAGGTCCGCGGCGTGCAGGAGGTCGCTGCCATCATTGCCGACTCCTTTCTAGCGTTCGCCATCTTCGACATTGAGTCTGTGTTGCGCTCTCCGGCAATCACGCCTTTCGTTACGCAGACGCTTTACTCGATCCCGATCGAACTTCGCCGGGCCTCATGCGGTCAGGATCGCTCGACAGCAGAAAGCGCCCGCAACAAAATGGCTCACATGATCTCAGTTGCGTTGCTGCGAAGATATCACTTCGAGCAATTGAAGCACGCCGGGAGCTCTTGCCATTCAAACTGGCAGCAAGCGTTCGAAGAGCAATTCGGCAGTCGCCGAGGAGGCAAACCCGATGAGCGATGAACAAGGGGCGAAGCCGCATTATGAGGCCGGCCCGTACGTCCACTACTGCGAGCACCCCGACTGCCACAAGTGGGGCAGCTTCGGCTTTGCGGTCGGTAAGGCCGCGCCGAATTGGTTCTGCTTCGAGCATCGGCCTGGCCGGATTGACGGCGGCGTTGTCGCGGACGATACGTCAGCGCACGAATGAAGGGGCTCACACGACGATGACAGACGAGGAGCGCGAGGCCGCCGAGAACCTGCGCCGGATATTCGATGACGGTTCGCCAAGTCGCGTATCGGAGTTGTGGAATTGCAGGTAATCGAAATACGAATGAGCGAGGGACCGACGCTGGTGCCGCAGGTGAGCGCTATGGCCCGCCTATAGCGTTCTTCCGAGAAGATCATCGACCCTTAGGACCTGGTCCGAGGGGGGCCGGCAAAGTCCTATCCCAATTGCTGAACCAATCGCCGAGAGCAAAATGAGGTTGCAAGCGCTGACGGCCTCCGCGAGACCCCTGCCGTTGGCGGAGGTCCCAGAGCAGCCCGAAAATTGCACTTGCTCTGGGACCTAACCCCATTAACGGCTGGGGATGTGTTAGCGGTACGACTTTCGCCAGCCCGCAGCCCAAGCCTCAAACTCCGAACAAAACAAGCGCTCGCCGTATCTCGGGCTGACCTTCGTCTGCGAATAGTAGCGTTGCCCAGGCACGTGAAAAATTCGCTCGCCGGTATCGATGCTGATGTTGCCTTTGATATTGCACGATGCGCCGGCGCCACCGAAGCCATTCCAGGCTGCGAAGAGATCACTCAGGGTCATGCCGCCTGCGGCACCAACGGCAAGGGCGCCGATCACCACCCCCGGAGCTGTGAGGAGCAGCGAGCGCTTCTGCGAATTGTGATGGCCGTCGTGATAGCGCATGTTCCGCTCTCCAAGGTTGCGGAGATCGTAAACTGGTGGGAGCGTTGGCGGAAAGTCGGCCAAAAGAGTTAGACCAGGCGGCCGAACCTCATGCACAGGCGACTGTAACAACCAGCCGGAGCGCTCGAGAAAATGATCGTCGAATGAGCAAAGGCGCCGCGCCCTAACTCGGCACAGGCCATAAGCTGACCCACCTCTGCTTACAGAAGAAATGGGTTGCAACGGGTGCTAGAATCTCCTCCGGCGTAGCGCCGAGAACCTCGCAAAGACCCGCCGATTGCAACCGAGATTCAAATCCATTGCTCCAGTGATGTTGTGTCCTTGGGCCCCTCAAAACGTCTTGGATGGTATCACATTGGCCTGGCGCGACCCCGCTCTATGCCTTCGGCACGAAGCCCGCAAAAAAGCGTTCTTCGCCCGAGGGGGTATCGATCGGTCGCGCAGCGGCATGCTCCGCCGCCGTGCCGACTTCACTGCACCAAATTGGCTACAAAGCCCGTTTACATGCCGGCGTGAAGTCAGCATATTGCCAACCGGCAACGACAATCGAGAGTTGGTCGTGGCAAGTCGCTAGCCCTTCTTGTCATGCTCCACGGGGCCGTCCTGATCTACGAGCCAGGGCGGCCCTTCTCGTATCTGAGATGGCGGCCGCCAGACGGCCGGCTTTGCCTTCCTGAAGGAGGGAAAGAGGGCGCTGCCCTCTCTCCCTCACAAGGGAAAAAACGGTCTCCCCGTCCTTCCTCCCCTCGCCTCCGCTCGCTCCGTGCAGGAGCGACGAATCCGCATGCGCGGATTTTGCGTCGCCCCTTCGGCTTTGGCCTCGGGCGGGCGAACCCCCTCCGTTTTGTTCCCTTGCCTCCCTCTCTCCCGCTGCTCCGCGCGAGCTCGGGGAGCAGGAGCGGGGCTCCTGCCCCTCGGGCAAGAGCTAGACCTCTTCGCGGAAAGGAAAGGGCTAGAAAATGGTAAGAGCAAACACCGCTTATGTGCTGGACCCGGAAACCACGATTTTTAAGCCGGTAGAGCTTCAGGTCGATCTGGGCATCCAGCCGCTTTACGCGATTATCGGCTGCCGCCTGCTGGAGGTCGTGCGGTTCGACGAGCGGCACACGCTTTTCGTCGACGAAGAAGGTCTGCAGGACGGATTGACCGCCTTCACGATCTTTGAAGGCTTCCCGCCGCCGATCGCAGGCAAGATCGTGCTTGTCGGAGGCGATGGCAGCACGCCCTACACGTCCCCCCTCACCAGCCTTGAGGATGCGGCCAAGCATTTCAAATGCTGCCGTCCGGCCCTGGACCCGGTTTTCGCAAAGGCAGACGAGGTTTCGCCGGGCGGTATCATCATCGCCGGTGCGCTCGCAGGTTTGCAATGCCGCATCGAGCGCCGGGCCCCTACCCTTGTCGAGGGAGTGGCATGATGAAGATCGCGGCCCTCGAAAACAACATCCTCGCCATCGTCGCAGGAACCTTCGCCGCAACCATTGCGGCGGAGGACATCGAGCCGCAGTTTCATGCGCTCACCCACTTTCCGGACCGGCGCGCAAGGTCAGAGCTTGGAGACCTGGCCGAGCGGCTGAATCAGTTTGGCGCCTAGTCGTGGCTCTTTGGAACAAGGCTTGCGAGCCGATTCCGGAGGCTGAAATCGAAGCCTTCGCCCGCCGCCACGTCGATCTGACGCGGCGCTATTGGGCGGCGGAAGGCCGCTGCATGAATTGGTTTATCACCGGCCCTGCCCGCTTCCCTGTCGCCCGCAAGGAAAGGCGTATGAAGATATCCGACGCCCGCCGCGCCGATCTGAAGGCGCACGAAGTGACGGCCCGAAAGGCAGCGAAGCGGAAGGCGTTCCCGCACGGCACAGACGATGAGCCGATCCGTTCCGGCGATCCGGCCGCCTTGCAGCGGATCATGACGCGCATCGAGGAGACCGCTCTTTCCATCGACCGGATGAAGGCCGCGAACGCGATCATCCGGCGCATGGAGAAAGACCTTGCGACGGAAGAGGACATGATTGCCGCCGTTGCGGTGAACACCGGCCTTTCCCCCGAAGCCGCAGCCAGAGGCATCAAACTAGCGCCGTGGCAGTCCCGACGCGGGTTCAGCACAACCAACAGCCGCGCCGAACTCCGCCGCCTGCAGCAACGCCTTGCGGCGCTTGCGAGGATGAAGGAACGCGGCAATCAAAGCCAGGAGGTCAAGACGAGCGCCGGCGCCGTCGAGATCAAGGAGAACGCCGACATCGCGCGGATCCAGTTGATCTTTTCCGGCAAGCCGGACGACCCGACGCGGCGCGTGCTGAAGGCGAACGGCTTCCGCTGGTCGCCCTCGCAAGGTGCTTGGCAACGGCACTTGAACGAGTCCGGACGCTACGCCGCCCAGCGCGTGTTGAAGACGATCAGCGGCGCCGACGCCGCGTGATCACTCGCTCAGATCCCGAGAAAAGGACAGTTCCGATGGTCGACACGATCTATTCCGCAATGGAGTTTTACGGCAAGGGCGACCCATATTTCGGCGGCACTGCCGCCGATTGGGCGCTGTATAAGACCGAGGATGGCGGGCATGCTTTCATCAGCGCCGCCGACGCGCAGCGCCGGAAACTGGTCATGGCCTATTTTCCGACCGAAGCCGAGGCAGAGAAGGCCGGAACCGCAGCGAGCACCCGGAAGGGCTCGATTTCTGCCGATCCCATCAAACCCGACTCGAAGTCCTGACCGCACAGATTTCGTGGATTGTTGGCAACAAGCATGTCGGCGAGGAGGACGGCGAGCTCGCCGAGGACTTCGCCGACAGGGCGAAAAGGGCGGGCGCGGCCGATCCGGACTTGATCGCGCAAATCGTCGCCTTCGCGCTTGCTTGCCACCGCCCCAATCAGGCGTTGATCGTGCGTTTCCGGCTTTAGGAAACGTGCAAAACGCTTTACGACTACAACCGAAGATAGGCCGTGCTGTTCCCTGCGCGGCCCGGAGAGGCGATCAAGAGGAGCAGGCACTTGAGCCGACACACCGTGCAAATCACCAACGGCACTGAAACGGACGAGCAGGGCACGATAGGCTATGATCCGCCCTCGCGGACGTTCTTTCTTCAGGCGGTTCCCGACCCGGAAACCGACGAATGCGCCCTTTGGCTGGGCGCGCGTTCATTGAGGAATACCCGACTTTGGAATCCATCATCGGGGCGGCCCGCGCACAAGGTTACGAGGTGCGCGGCATGACGCAGAAAATAATGCTGGCAATGCTCAAGGAGCGGGACCGAGGCACCCGCCGAGCATTGGTGAACAACTCGGCATAGTTCCGTAAGAAGGACGACAGCAGTTTCGAGGGCGGAAGCAGCAGCGCCGAGCCAGCGGCGCGTTCGGGGAGGATGGGCCACCCCGACCGAGGCGACGGCCTCGCCCTCGAACCGGAGGTGCTGCATGTGGTTCCTACCACTTAGCATCACCCTAGACGTGAAAAGGACCCGGACCACCTGGCAAGTGCGGATCCGAGTCCAATTCTGGCTCTAGGAAACGGAGGCGGGCCGCAAGGCTCGTCCCCACTCCGGAAATCAATATAGGCGATTTTCTTCCCAACTTCAAAGCGCTCCGGCCGCCCAAGCCCGCATCGAGCGGGCCAGGAACGGAACGAGGGGCGCCCCTTTCGCCCCTCCCCTCGTGCTCCCCTCCCATCCACGGTCCGCACGGCTAACTTCGCCTTGTTGTCGTTGTCGGCCATTGAGAACTGGAGCCCTGCCCTGCCCTGCCCGCTGCAGCAAGACCGCGACCGAGATCCGGCCTGACGGCCGGATGGCAACTTGCCGCTTGACGACGAAGGCGGCGGCCGGAGCTACGAAGGCCGCGCTTGTCGGCATCTCCTTAGTGGCTGTTCGAAATCTAATGCTGCGCACGATACGCGCCACGCCCAGCCTTGGCCTGCAACCCTAAAGGTTCTCCTCTCCGCTTCGCTCCGTTGCGACCGCTTCGCGGTGCACTCGGCGGTGCCTGCCGTATTCGAGCTTCGCGATTACGCACTACCACTAATGAGGGTCCACCTCATGAAAACGCTCGTAACCTTCTGCCAGAAAACCGGCCGCCGCCTTCGCCTCTACCTCAATCGTCAAGTCGCCAACCTGTCCCATAAGGGCCAGTTGAAGATCCGGTCGCGGTCTCCCTTCCGCTCATCGCCAAGCTCGAGGTCAGCTACCAGTGCGATTTCAACGCCAAAGCCGACAACGACAACAAGCCGAAGTGAGGGGCTGCGCCCTGTCTGGAGGGCGCGGCTTTCCGCTGTGGTCCGCGTGCCGCCGCAAATCTCCTCCGGAGATATTGCGTCCTCATGCTTGAAATCACAGATTGAATGGGTGAGCACGGGACATCAACCACCAAGGGAAAACTTCGTGACAACCCAAGAGGCGCAGAGGATGACAACATTTTCCGAGTTGCCCGCGATGGCGGCAACTCGGTTCAGCAGGCTCAGGAGGACATGGCGCTGATCGCCCGGGGCGAGGAAGCCGAACTCACGTGGCGCCGGCTTCGCGTTCTCCTTGATCACGGCCTGGTCGAGATCAACACTCCTCCTGGGTGGACCGCTTGCAGGAAGTCGAACATCCATCTTGTGGACGGACGAGGGCATGCGGTTCATGGGACAGGTCAGCTAAGGCACGAGGATTGAGCATGTCGCGAACAGAAACGTCGGCACCATACAGGATCGTTTCATCCAATGTGCTGTTATCCCGAGAAGACTCGGAATTGATCGCCAATACCGGCGTTGACGCCATCGCCGCCGTGCGGGACGGGCTTCAAGTAGAATTCGACCGCCCGGTAAAGATCGAGGTCAATGAGGTTTTTGACGCCGACGCCCATAGCCTTTAGGGCTGGCGGCCGCGTTTTCCAGCCGCGCCGGCCCCGGTGGGCCGGCATAGCGGCCGGAACGACCGCCAAGAAGCGGAGCAGGCGGAGGAAACCCGCGCCCTCAATTGCGCCGTAGGGTTTCCGGAGACAACCTCCTGCGGCTGCCCTTTTAGCCGATCAAGCGGCGCGAACTGGCTTCGGCCGCGCCCGGCGTTCGCCTGGTATGCTCATTGTCGCATTAGTGGGGAACGGCGCTCTGCCCCTCCTTCCTCGCGAAACCCTGGTTTCGACCCAAGGCTGTCATTCGCCGATAGCGCCCGCAATTTCCGGTGCTGACCCCAGAGCGGTCGCTGACCGTTACCCGCGTGTCGACGAGACAAAGTGGCCGCCGCAGAGGCCGCGGCCGACCGGAGCCAATCAAAAACAACCGCCGGACTCGGAGTTGGCAGTTCTCCTTAGATGCTGTTGAAAGAACAACTTGAAATCCCGGAAACTGTCGAAGCCGAGGGCGGTAGCTAGACGTGTGACTGTGGTGGGAGAGACAGAGCACGCGGTAGCGATCGAACGGGCGCTGCCGAAGGCGACAACATCTGGTCGTGCGAGCGCCAGACGAGCGACCTGCTCGAGCTGCTTCGGAATTTTAAGGGCCCTTGAAGCCAAGATGCCCTTAAGCTCCGTGACGTCAGCCGGAGGTTTTGTCGCCTCGCTCATCTCCACGACCGCCTTTATGTCTCGCCCCATTATATCAGCGCGACGGCTGCCTTCTTTGAGACGGACTCAATGCAGGCAAGCGCGATGTTCAGCGCATTGCGCGCATCGATGCCGGTCGGTCCTTCGGGGATCTCGCCGCGACGAACCGCGGTTACGAAGGACGCGAGCTGCGCTGTGTAACCGTGGACGAAATGGTCAGTATCACGACGCCAGGTTTCGCTCGACACGCCGTTCTTGTCGAACAAGGTCATGCTTGAACGACGCGCGTCACCCATGGTCACCATGCCGCCGGAGCCGAAGACCTCGCCACGGATGTCGTAGCCGTAGAGTGCCGAGAAGTTTGCCTCTGCGACGGCAACGGATCCATTGTCGAACCGGATGGTGACAACAGCGGTGTCCAGGAAGCCCTTGTCCCTGAAGTCGGGACGGACGAGAGCATCGGCTACAGCATAGACCTCCACTGGGCGCGCTCCGACGTTGAGCCACAGCAGCGTGTCGAAGTCGTGGATAAGCGTCTCGTAAAAGATGGTCCAAGGCGGAATGCGGTCGGGATCAGCGCCGAAAGGACCGGGATCGCGTGTGAGCGAGCGCAGGAGCTGGGGCGTTCCGGCTTTGCCGGCGTCGATCGCGGCACGCCCCTCCGCGAAGGCCTGATCCCAGCGTCGGTTGAAGCCGACCTGAAGAGGAACGCCGGCCGAGCGTGCCGCCGCAATCGCCCGGTCTGCATCCTCCAAGGTCAGCGCCATCGGCTTCTCGCAAAAGATCGCCTTGCCGGCTTCGGCGGCCTGCACGAGGATGTTCGTATGAAACCGCGCCGGCGTAGCGATGATCACGGCATCGAGGTCCGGGTGGGCAAGGAGATCCGCGACATCGGTGTAGGAGCTTTCGACGCCGAGCTTGGCGGCGAGACCGGCCGCAGCCCCTGGAGCGGGATCGGCGATGGCGACGAGCTCGGCGTCGACGAGGCGGCGTGCGACGGTCTCGCCGTGAAAGGAACCGATGCGGCCGGCGCCGATGAGACCGACATTGACGGGTTTGGTGGGCATTGATTTGATCCTGTCAGGGTTGAAAAGTCAGATGGTAAATGCGGTGCGGAACGCTTCGAGCGCCGCTTCGGGGTCGCCAGCGGCCCATGCTTCCATGCCGATCGGGCCGGAATAGCCCATGGCATTCAGCGCCTTGGCGATGCCACTCCAGTTGACCTCGCCGGTGCCGGGTTCACAACGGCCGGGTACGTCGGCCACCTGGATCTCGCCGATCCAAGGCAGGCACTTGCGGCAGAGTTCGATCAGGTTCCCCTCGCCAATCTGGGCATGGTAGAGATCGAGATTGAGACGGAGGCGCGGATGATTGACGCTTGAGACCAGCGCCAGCGTATCTTCGGCGCGGCCGAAGGGCACGCCGGGGTGGTCGACCGGCAGGTTGAGGTTCTCGAGCGTGAAGATGGCCCCTTCTTCTTCCGCCATATCCACGACACGGCAGAGCGTGTCGCGCGCCTTCAGCCACATCGCGCCGGTGACGATCTCGATCGGCTGGACAGGTAGGCCTCTGTCGCCCAAGCCTGTGCCGTGCAGGTTCAGCCGCTGAACACCGAGCCGCTTTCCAACCTGCGCGGTCTCGCGTGCCGTCCTGAGGAGTTCTGCCGCACCGTCGTCGTCCGTCAGACGGCCCGTCAGATAACCGTTCATGATCGTGAAGGTCGCGCCAGTCGCTTCCAGCTTTTTGAGATCGTGCTCCGGCCAGTTCCAGAGACCAACGCCGAAACCCATTTCCTTCAGGCGCGCGGCGCGCCACTCGATCGGCCTGTCGCGCCAGATCATTTCCGCACAGGCTGCGAGTGGGAAGGGAGAAATCTTCTGAGCTGTCATTTGACGGTCCGTATTTGGATGTGCCAACGGGGGCGCGGCACGAAACGCGCCGCACCGACATGCATGCGAGCAGGTTTCGATCAGATCGTTCCGCCGAGTTCTTCCGACAATGACTGCAGCTCCTTGCCGCCGGCCATCAGGTTCTGCAGTTCGTCAATGCCGATCTCGTTCTTGGCATAGGTCCCAAGCGTCTTGCCGCGGTTGAGCACCGTGAAGCGGTTGCCAACGGCATAGGCGTGGCGAACGTTGTGGGTGATGAAGATCACGCCGAGGCCCTTGGCTCGGACTTGGTTGATGTACTTCAGCACCATCGACGTCTGGGCGACGCCCAGCGCCGATGTCGGTTCGTCGAGGATCAGCACCTTGGCGCCGAAATAAACTGCGCGGGCGATCGCCACGCATTGCCGTTCGCCGCCCGAAAGCGTGCCGACCGCCTGCTGTGGGTCACGCACATCGATGCCGATCCTGAACATCTCGTCGCGCGTGACGTGGTCGGCCTCATCCATGTTCATGCGCTTGAAGGGGCCGAAGCCGGTCAGGGGTTCCCGTCCCATGAAGAAGTTGCGGGTCACCGACATCAGCGGGATCATCGCAAGGTCCTGATAGACCGTGGCAATGCCGGCATCGAGGGCGTCGCGCGGGCCGGAAAACACGCGGGGCTGGCCCTCGACCAGGAAATCACCCGAAGTCGGTTTGTGCACGCCTGCAAGCGTGTTGATCAGGGTCGATTTGCCCGCACCATTGTCGCCGAGCAGGCATAGAACCTCGTTGCGGTAGACGCTCATGGACACGCCGTTGAGGGCAATGACGGAGCCGAAATGCTTGACGAGGTTCCTGACCTCGACGAGGGGCGTCTGAGATGTGCTCATCAGCGTTCTCCCGTGACGCGTTTGCGGATGACGTTGTTGAAGACGACGGCGGTCAGCAGCATGCCGCCGAGGAAAACGAGGTACCAATCCTGGTCGATCGACGTGTAGGTCAGCCCAATCAGCACCATGCCGAAGACGATCGATCCGAAGAACGCCCCGATCGCGGAGCCGTACCCGCCGGTCAGCAGGCAGCCGCCGATAACAGCCGCGATAATCGCCTCGAACTCTTTCTGAAAGCCGCGGCGGGCGTCCGTCGAGCCGGCGTCGAGCACGGTGAGGATGGCGACCAGCGTGGCGCAAAGGGCGGTGACGACGAAGAGCGTGGTCTTGACCCTCGCTACCGGCACGCCCGACTTGCGCGCTGCACGCGGATCGCCACCGGATGCGAAAATCCAGTTGCCGAAACGCGTTCGGAGCAGGATCCAGGTGGCAAGGAGCGCGATGGCGATGAACCACAGAATCTCGACCGGAATGCCGGGCACCCTCGGTGCGCCGTTCGGGAAGGTGTCGATAATGCCGGCTTCAGCAAGCCAGGTGAACAGTCCGGGGAAGGCGTCTCCGGAGAACAGGGGGGCAAGCGGGCTACCAGCCGCTGCTTCCTTCATGCCGCGAAGCTGGGTCGCGCCGCCGCTTGCCCATTTCAGGCCGACCAGCGTCAGGCCGCGCAGGATGAAGAGGAAGGCAAGCGTCACGATGAAGGACGGAAGGCCGGTGCGCATGGTGAGCTGCGCATTGGTGACGCCGATGAAAACCGCACATGCGAGCGCCACGAGGATGGCGACGCTGAGAGGCATCTGCCAAACGACCAGCGCCGTGCCGAAGACGAGACCGGCAAAGGCGACCATCGAGCCGATCGAAAGGTCGAATTCGCCGCCAATCATCAAGAGGGCTGCGCCGATGGCGAGAATGCCGAGTTGCGCAGCCGGGGCCATGAAGTTCATCACACCCGCCAACGTAAACATGGCGGGGTTGGCGGTGAGGAGGAAGAAGATAGTGACGAGCACCAGACCGGCGACAGCGCCGAGTTCAGGACGCCGTAGAATTGCGGTCAATGTCGAAACCTTCTTCAGCCGCTCATCGGGTCTGGCTACAGACCCGTTTTGTTCGTTGGCTAGTGTCATGGTTCGTTCCTAAAATCTCGGTCGTTGTCCGTGCGCGCCTGCGAAACGCAGTCTCGCGTCGACGGAATGCGCGGGCGACAGGGGCAACCCCCGTCCGGGACGGGGGCTGCCGGGCTCCGCTTAGCGGATGCCCTGGGAGGATTTCTCGATCACCTGCGCCGCGGTCTCGGAGGTCACCAAGCTAGGACCAGACGCCACGTTGCCGGCCGGGATGGTGCCGTAGCGCGCATTGAGCGCCAGGAACGTCACGGGCAGGTAGCCCTGCAGATAGGGCTGCTGGTCGACGGCGAAGAGCGCCTTGCCATCCGCGACCGCCTGCAGGAAGCCGGACGAGAGGTCGAAGGAGGCAACCTTCACCTTGTCGCCCACCCCCATCTTCTCGACGACGGTCACTGCCCGCTCGCCGACAAGCGGAGCCGAAAGACCAAGCACGGCATCCACAGACGTGTCGGACGTCAAGGCCGCCTGGATCTTCGCCTCGATTTCGGCCGGATCGGATGTCGTCGGCAGCACTGTCACCTTGCCGCCTTCGAAACCCTGCTCCGTTCCCGCGCAGCGCTGGTCAAGCGCGGCGTTGCCGACCTCCTGGTTCACGCAGAGCACGTGCTTGAGGCCAAGCGATTTCAGTTTCTCGCCGACCTTGCGACCGGCGGTCATTTCATCCTGGCCGACATGCAGCTTGATGCCGAGTTTTTCCGCGGCGGAGATGCCGGAGTTCATGGATATGACCGGAATGCCGGCGGCGACGGCTTTTTCGATTGCCGGGCCAAGCGCATCCGGGTCGGGATTGGAGATGACGATCCCGGCGGGGTTCTGATTGACGGCGGCTTCAATGAGCTGCCCCATCGCTACCATGTCGAAGGTTTCGGGGGCACGATAGTCGATGTTAACGTTGCTATCCTTGCCCGCCTGCGTGATGCCGTTCTTCACGATCGACCAGAACGGATCGGACGCCTGCCCGTGCGTCACAGCGATGATGGTGGGCTCCTGCGCGCTCGCGACAGCGGCGCCAGTGATCATGATTCCCAAGGCGGCAGCGCCGAGGGTGAGTCTCTTCCAAACAGATTTCATCATTTCCTCCCAAAGCCCCTTCTCCTCCGGGGCGGCCAAAAATCTCCTTTGCTACCGGGTGCAATCGTTCGTGCTACCGGTAGCAAACAGGTGCATCCTAGCGAGAGATGAGATAAAATCAAGCATTCATTTCGGCGGATCAAAAAATGGAACGTTCATTTCATGCGTAAGCGGGCAACGGCAAAGGAAGTCGCCGAGGCGGCGGGAGTCTCCAAGTGGACCGTGATCCGCGCCTTCACGCCCGGGGCGTCGATCACAGCGGAAAGCAAGCGCAGAGTCCTCGAAGCAGCCGAGGCACTCAACTACTCGCCCAATTTGCTGGCGCGCAGCCTGGCAACGAACCTCACCCACCAGATCGCGGTCTTCGTCGACGACTTCGCCAATCCGCACAAGCTCCCCTTTCTCGAGGTGCTCACGGAGCGGCTGCAGGCCGAAGGGTTGGTCGCCGTTCTCATCAACATCAATCGCCATTTCGACCATGTGCATGCGCTGCTAAATGCCGACCAGAGGCAGGTCGACGCGATTATCCTGTTCGGCACGGCCTTCCGAGACGAGACGCTCAGGGACAGGCGCTTGGGACCCGGGCTGCCGCCAATGTTCGTGCTCGCGCGGGACAGCCAGATCGAGGGAGTCCCCGCCGTGGCCTGCGACGCTGAACGCGCGCTGCACGAGATCGTCGATTACCTTCACGAAAAGGGGTATCGCCGTCCCGGTTTCATGGGCGGGGCGAAGACGCTGTCGACCGCACTCGGTCGACGTCGGCACTTCATCGATTGCTGGCGTGGAAAAGGCGTGGCCGATGTCGTCGAGCTTGCCGCGGAGAGATACAGCGCCGAGGAAGGTGCGGACGCCGTGCGCAAATATCTGGAACGTACTGCCGCCGCGGAGAGGATCGATGTTCTCATGTGCGAGAACGACATTCTTGCCTTGGGCGCAATGGACGTTGTCCGGAGCGAGTTTGGCCTACGAGTGCCTGAGGACGTGGCTGTCGTGGGTTTCGACAATCTGGACCTTGGCGCTTCTGCGGCCTACGACCTGACGACCTACGAACAGCCCAAGATCGAGATGATGAAGGCGATCGTTGAGATGATCATGGGACAGCGGGAGGCCGAGACTGTGATGTTGCCCGGCAAGCTAATCGTGCGAGGCTCCGCATAAGAGGTGCATCAACCTATGTTCGGCGAGACGCGAGTGGTCGAACGTGAGCGCCTTCGGTTTCATTGAGGTGATCTGGCTTTCGTCGAGATAGACGGAGTTGCAAATGATGACCTGGTCACCAGGCTGGCAGGTTCGCGCGCGCTCATACGAGCGCTAATGGCATCCAGGTACCGCCAAATGGCGAGCAGTCGCCCGCGTTCGCGAAGCTGGTCTCCAGCGCGGGACCGGAATGTCGATCCACCACAATAACCTCGTGTCCCGCCTTTCCCACTTTATGGGCTGATGTCGTGCCGACGACGCCGGCACCTAGCACGATGACTTTCATGGGATACGTTATCCCTGGGTCTGCGCTGCCGTGATGAGGATCTCGACCTTGAGGCCCGGCCGACCAACCCGGACCTCGCCGGATGCGCGTGCGGGTGCGTGTCCGGACGGCATCCACTCCTCCCAGATCTCGTTCACAGCAGCGAAGTCGCGCATATCGTCGAGCCAGATTTCGGCGCGGAGTATGTGCTCTCGAGAGGAATTCGCCTCACCGAGCAGCGCATCGATCTTGGCAAGGGTGTCGCGCGTCTGCTTGGCGACTTCGTCTCCTGGCTCGCCCACCTGCCCCGCAAGGAAGACGAAGTTCTGGAAAGATACGATCTGGCTCATGCGAGCGTTGGTGAGGCTGCGCGTGATCATATGAGTGTGTCCTGTATGTGTTTCAGGTTGCGAGACGGCTCAGCACCCGTGTCTCCGCAAGTGAAACGAGGCGGGTGAGCAGGAAGCCGACGATGAAGTAAAGAATCCCCACAACGGTGAGAACCTCGATGGGACGCGCGGTCGAGTTCGCGATGTTCTGACCGATGTACATCAGCTCCACCGTGCCCACGGCCGAGGCGAGCGAACTCTCCTTGAACAGTGCAACGGTGTTCGACAGCAGATTCGGGATTGCCCGCATCACCATCAGCGGAACAACGACATCCAGAAGACGCGACTTGCTGGTCAGGCCGAGAGCGGTGCAGGCGTCGTACTGTTCAGGAGGAATTGACTTCAAGGCGGAGCGAAATGACTCGCAGGTCGCTGCTCCCATGAACAATGTGAGTGCAAGGGTCGACGAGACGAAGTTGCCGATCTCCAGGCCTGTGATGACCGGCAAGCAGAAGAAGATCCAGAACAGCAGGATCAGAACGGGGACGCCGCGTATGAGCTCGACATACATTCGGACGGCAGCGCGAACGAATGGGTTCGAGGAGCGCGACATCAACGCCAGCACAAGTCCGAGCAGCGCGCCCGATACGATGCAGATCGCGGTGAACTGAAGCGTGAGGCTCAACCCCATGAGAAGGGTCTGCCAGTACTTCGCGACGAACGTTATATCAAAACTGGCCATGATCCGTCCTACCGATAAAGTTCGTTGCGTCGCTCGATGAACCCGGCGATTTGACCGAAAGTCACCGATATCACGAGGTAGATGATCGCGACGCTCGTGTACGCTTCGATCGGGCGATAGGTCTGTGTCGAAAGGAGCTTGCCCTGGTACATTAGATCCGCCACGCCAACGAGGGCGACCAAGGCGCTCTGCTGAAATGCACCTATAGCATTCGTGACAAGCACGGGCATGGCGTTGCGGGCAGCCTGGGGCAAGATGACATGCAGCGCCGTTACTCGCCTGCCGAGTCCAAGCGCGATCGCCGCGTCATGGTGTGCAGGCGGAATTCCCTGGATACTGGCCCGGTAGGCCTCGGCGTTGAACGCAGTCAGGTTCAGTCCGAGGATCAGCAGGCCCAAAAACTCGCCTGACCAATAGACATTAAAGAGTATCGGGACGCAGAAGAAGAACCAGACGATCTGCAGCAGAATTGGCGTACAGCGGAAGACCTCGACATAGGCCGTGTAGAGCCAGCGCAGCGCCCTGACATGGGAAACTCCGACCAACGCCAGAAAGAACCCGCAGGTGAGTCCGATGATGTTCGACCAGAACGTCAGGTACAAGGTGACCCAGAGGCCGTCGAGCAGCTGGCGTCCGGACGAGAGCGCGAAGTAGAAGTCGAGGTCTTGCATGGCACTACCTTGCGTGAAGCACGTTTTCGGTGAAGTCTCGCGTTCTTTGGTTCTTCGGGTTCTGGAAGAATTCCTGGGGCGTGGCATCCTCCTGGATCACGCCGTCCGCGCAGAAGATGACCCTGGTTGCCACCCTTCTTGCAAACCACATGTCATGGGTCACGATCATCATCGGCAGACCATTCTCTGCCAGCTCGATGATCATCTGCTCGACTTCGGAGACGAGCTCCGGGTCGAGCGCCGACGTGACTTCGTCGAAGAGCATGAGCTTGGGATCAAGCATCAGTGCTCGGGCAATGGCCACTCGCTGCTTCTGGCCGCCCGAAAGACGGTTAGGATATTCGTTCGCCTTTGCGGACAGCCCGAAACGGTGGAGCAGTGCGCGGGCGCGCTCGGTTGCCACCGATTTCGAGACGCCGCGGCTCTTTACCGGAGCGAGCGTGAGGTTCTGCAGCACCGATAGATGCGGAAACAGCGTATAGGTCTGAAAGACCATTCCGATCGAGGAGCGGATGGACGTGTCGATCGCGGTTCGCTTCTCGAAAGCTTCGCGCTTGACATAAGGCTTTCCTTCAAGGCTGATACTGCCGGAGTCGATCTGCTCGAGACCCATCACGCAGCGGAGCAACGTGCTCTTTCCACCTCCACTCGGGCCGATGACGACAACCCTGTCCTTGTTATCCATCGATAGTGAAAGGCCCTTGATGACCTGCACCTGCCCCTGCCCGTAGCTCTTATGGAGGTCACGGACTTCGATAAAACTCTGCCGATTATTCATTTCGGTATCCATCGCAGTGGCGGCTGCCGAAGTCGCCGCGAGTCCATTCCAAGTGTTGCTTCCGCAAGCGTAGACTGCGGAAGCAACCGTGATTTGAATAGACCCTACTCCTGATCCAGCAACTGCTTTACGTACTTGTCGACGCTTGCCTTCATTTCGCCCTTCGCGATCTTCTCCGCGAATAGGATATTGATCACGGCAAGATCCGCTCCGGTCACATTGCGCGGCAGACCTATGCCAACGCCCTGCTTAGCGATCGCAGGCTCTGGAAGAACCGTCACCCAGTCCTCGCCGTTCTTGGTCGTGAAGAGAAGATTGCTGTCCGCGTCGTCGACGAGCACATCCGCGCGACGAGACATGAGCGCCAGGCGGGTGGCGTCGCTGTCGGGGAGCCGGAGCAGCGTTGCGTTCTTGATCTGCGTCGACAGGATCTGCTCCTGCGCGGTGCCGGACATGATCGCGATCGTGACCCCCGCCTTGTCGAAGTCGGCAAGGCTCTTCCAGCTCGCATCAATCTTCGGGTTCGCCTTGTTATGGACGATGGATACCTGGTAGTCCCATGCGCTGTCCGTGAACGCGATCGCAAGGGCGCGCTTCGACGTACGGTTCAAGGCAAGGGACAAATCCCAGCGATCCGCCTGCAGACCAGCGACGATATTGTCCCAGCTAGTATCGATCACCTCTGCCTTAACGCCAACCACATCGGCGATTTCCTTGCATAGATCGATGAAGACGCCACTAAATTGACCGGACGCAGGATCGCGCATTACGTGTGGAGGAGCAACGGCTGCTCCACACCTTAAGGATCCGCGGCTTTGGATTTTCTGCCAGAATCCAGGCTCTTGGGCGTGAGCGCTGCCCACTCCAAACACCATCAAGCCGCCGATCGCTGCACTAGCTATCACGTTGAGAATTTTCATCAAGGCTCTCCTCTGAGGTCTCCGGAAACTGATGCTCCGGTTAGTTACGATGCATATATTGTCGCTTTAATGTCGACAATGTCAAATGGCTTTTTACAATTGTGTCTCGGCTTTTCAAAATCACAAACCTCGCGCGAATCTCCCTTGACGTAAGAACCTTCCGCGATTATCTCTTTTTTATTGTCGACATTTGATCGACTACAACAAAGGGAAAAATCAGAGGGAATTTGCGATGCGTACTGCCCGAATTGGGACGGACATTGGCGGAACGTTCACCGACCTCGTCCTGCTGGATAACCTGGGTCAGACTTTTTTCGCCAAAGTCTCGTCCACGCCTTCCGATCCCGGCGAAGCCGTGCTGACGGGAGTGAAGCAACTGCTTGAGATTGCCGATCTGGATGTCGTTGCCGTCACGCACGTTCTTCACGGCACAACCGTAGGTTCAAATACACTTCTTCAGCAGCAGGGCGCTAAATGCGGCCTCCTGACCACGCGCGGCTTCCGCGACATCCTCGAGATCGGTCGTCTTCGCACGCCAGTGATTTTCGATCTCCAGTGGGACAAGCCCGATCCGCTGGTGGCGCGCCGCTATCGCGTGGGCGTCGGCGAGCGAATGAGCGCCCAGGGTGAAGTGCTCTCTCCCGTCGATCGCGACGAGATCCTGAAGGCCGGGGAATTCTTCAAATCCGAATGTGTGGAATCGGTCGCCATCTGCTTCCTGAATTCCTATCGCAACTCCGAGAACGAGCTGGCAGCCGAGGCGATATTCCGCGAAGCCTTCCCGGACATCTGGGTTACCACGTCGGTTTCGGTTCTTCCGGAAATCCGCGAATACGAGCGCACCTCCACCACGGCGGTCAACGCCTATGTACTTCCCTCGCTGCGGAAGTATCTCCAACGCCTCGAGTCAGGCCTTCGGGGTATCGGGATCAACGCTCCGCTCCTGGTAAGCAACTCGAACGGCGGCCTTGCGACTGCTCCGATGGCGCAGGAGAAACCCGTTTTCTTCATCACGTCCGGACGCGCTGCGGGCGTTGTCGGCGCTGGGCGGCTGGGCAGTTCGGTCGGGATGTCCGACCTTATCGCATTCGACATGGGTGGTACGACTGCGTCGGCGTCGCTGGTTCAGAACGGCAAGCTCACGCGATCGAACGAGTATGAATTCCGCGCAGGGATTTCGACGCCTAGCCGCTTCATCAAGGCAGGCGGCTACCTGATGCGCGTCCCGAACGTCGACGTCGCAGAGGTTGGCAGCGGCGCGGGTTCCATCGCCGCAATCGATCAGGGCGGCCTGCTTCACGTTGGTCCGACCTCCGCTGGCGCAGATCCGGGTCCGGCTTGCTACGGCATCGGCGGAACGAAGCCGACGGTCACCGACGCTAACGTAGTCCTTGGATATCTTCCTTCGGTTCTGGCCGGCGGCCAGATGAAGCTGGATGTCGAGGCCGCCCGTCGCGCCATCGCAAGCCAGTTGGCAGATCCGCTCGGACTTGACGTCGAAGCTGCGGCAGTTGGCGTTCGCGAAGTCGCCAACGCGAACATGGCTCGGGCCATCCGTGCGGTGACTGTCGAACGTGGCGTCGACCCGCGTGACTTCACGTTGCTCGCCTTCGGCGGCTCCGGGCCCGTTCACGCATGCGACCTGGCGCGCATGCTCGGCATCAAGAATGTTCTCTTCCCTCGTGCACCGGGCGTATTCACCGCGATGGGGATGCTTGCCGGCAACGTCGAGCGCCATTTCATCAGAGCTCTTCCGGGCTTTCTGCATGCACTCGACACCGGTGCAGCGAATTCGGCGATCGACGACCTGGCTGAACAGGCCTACGAAGCGCTAAAGAAGGAAGGATATGACCGGGAGAATATATCCCTGTCGTTCGAGCTCGACCTGCGGTTCCGTGGGCAGGATTCGGAAGTGCCTATCCAGATCCCGGCCAAGCTGAGCGATGCCGACCAGCCGAAGATCCGGCAGGATTTCCTCGACGCTTACATCGCCCTCTACGGCTACGCGTCGACCGACCAGGTAGAGACGGTCAACATTCGGCTTTCGGCGACCGTCGTTGGCGACATCCTCGATTTCAAGCGCCTCACGTCGAGCCAGTTCGAGGTGAAGAAAGGAACTACCGAGCACCGGAAGGTCTACTTCAGCCGTGAAATTGGCTGGGTGGAGACGCCGATCATCGACCGTGCCTCGTTCCGTGGCGAAGTCGAAGGCCCCGCCATCCTGCAGAGCCCGGACTCGACGATCGTCGTACCGCCCGGCGCCAAAGCGTCGCTCGACGCCGCCCAGAACATCACTGTTTCGCTCTGACCGAAGGTGACCTCCATGAGCAAGAGAAATATCGATCCAATCAGCTTCGCGGTCATCAAGAGCGCGCTCGACACCATCGTGGACGACATGGCCTACGCGGTCATGCGCACGGCCCGCTCGCCGATCGTCCGCGACATTCTCGACTACTCGGCGACGCTGTGCGACCGTGAGGGCAGGATCCTGACCCAGGCCAAGACCGTTGCCCTCCATCTGGGAGCGGTGCCGGACGCCATGGAAGTGATCACCAGTCGCTTCTCGGCCACTGCCCGCCCCGGCGACGTATTCATCCTGAACGATCCCTACCAGGGCGGCATGCATCTCCCGGACATATTCATGTTCAAGCCGCTGTTCTTCAACGACAAGCTCGAAGGCTTCTCCGTCGTCATCTTCCATCACTGCGATGTTGGTGGGCGAGTCCCGGGCTCCAACGCAGCCGACTCCACGGAAATCTTCCAGGAAGGCCTCCGGATCCCGCCCGTCAAACTCTACGACAATGGCGAGCCGAACAACTGGATCTTCGACATCATCAGGGAGAACGTGCGTCTTCCCGATCTTGTCATCGGCGACCTGGAATCGCAGCTTGCCACCTGCAACATCGGCGAGCGCGAGTACCTGAAGCTCTTCGAACGCTACGGTTCGGAAGTCCTGAACGACTACTTCGACGAGCTGATGGACTACGGCGAGCAGATGACCCGCAAGGCGATCGCTTCCTGGCCTGATGGCGACTACGAGTTCACCGACTACGTGGACGGCGATGGCTTCAGCACTGCACCGATCCCGATCAAGTGCAAGATGACCGTCGCGGGTGATCACCTCACTGTCGATTTCGAGGGAACTTCCCCTCAGGTCCGCGGCGCAATCAACCCCACGTTCTCGTTCACGAAGTCGGCCACCTACCTTACGATCCGATGCGCCCTTGACCAGGACGTTCCCAACAATGCCGGCGTCTATCGAGCGATTACAGTGAAGGCTCCGCTCGGGACCATCCTCAACCCCATCTCCCCGGCTCCCGTCGCGGCCCGCGCCCTCACAGGATATCGTGTCATGGATACCGTCATGGGGGCTTTGGCGCAGGTTGCTCCGAACAAGGTCATCGCTGCCAGCGAAGGCGGCAACACCGTGATCACGTTCGGCGGATACGACAAAAAGTCCGGCGAGCCGTTCATTCTCGTTGACATGATCAACGGAGCATGGGGCGGCCGCTTCAACAAGGACGGTGTCGAGGGCGTCACCAATCCGGCACAGAACCTGTCGAACCTGCCTGTCGAGAGCCTCGAAGCCCGCTATCCTCTGCGCATCGACGAATACTGCCTGCGGGACGACTCCTGCGGTGCGGGCGAATTCCGTGGCGGACTTGGCCTCGCTCGCCAGTATCGCTTCCTGGCCGACGAGGCGATCCTGCAGATCCGTGCCGACAGATATGTCCACGCTCCATACGGCCTCTTCGGTGGAGAAGCTGCAGCATTGACACGCAACCTTCTCGATCCCGGCACCGCGGACGAAGTCCTGCTTCCTTCGAAGGTCACCCGCCAGGTCGAGAAGGGTCTCGTCTACCGACACGAGCAGTCGGGCGGCGGTGGCTACGGCGATCCGCTGAAGCGCAGCCTGGAATTGATCTCCAAGGATCTTGGCAACGGCAAGATCTCGCGCCGCTATGCCGAAGAGAAGCACGCTGTCGTTTTCATCGGCGATGGCCTCGAGATCGACCACGCCGCTACCGAAGCAGCCCGCAATTCGCGCGCAGCATAAAGCCGTGACACCATGAGACCCGAGCATCTCGGGTCTCATCCGAACGGAGAGATGCTCAAGGTGTGCGGGGGATCTTCTTGGATCGCGTTGCACGCGGCTGGCCCTGGGCCGCCATATGGCTTTGGCCCCAGAATTCCGACACGAGTCTGCGGAAACAAGACGCTCTCCTTTTCCATCCGATGCAGATCGATCTCAAAGGAGAATGCTTTGGAACAGGACCTGTCACGTTTCGCGATCAATCAGATCACCTCCAAATCATGGAACATGCCCGAGGCGATCGAAGGATATCGTCGGCATGGGGTCTCCGGCATCGCGGTCTGGCGAGACAAGATGTACGACTACGGCGTGAAGCAGACTGCCCGTCATCTCCGCGACGCTGGCATGTGGATTCCGACCTTCTGCGCAACCGCGTGGATGAACCAGACCGATGATGCCGGGTTCAAGGCCGCTCTCGAAGAAAACAGACAAGTGCTGCGCGATGCAGCGGAAATCGGCGCGCCAAACGTCGTATTCGTGACCGGCGGACCGCCAGAGGGCACGAAGGATATTCACGGTTTCCGCTCGAGGATGCATGACGCGCTGGGCGAACTCATCGTCACTGCCCGCGATGTGGGCATCAAGATCGGCATCGAACCGATTCACCCGATGTACGCTGGTGACCGCCATGTCATCAACAGCATGCGCCAGACCAACGACCTGATCGACGAGTTCGGAGACATCCTGGGCATTGTTGCCGATGTCTATCATTGCTGGTGGGACCCCGAGTTCGAGAACGAGCTGAGACGCGCTGGGCCTGACCGAATTCTAACCTTCCATTACTGCGACTGGCTTGTTCCAACACGCTCCTGGTTCGACCGCGGCATGGTCGGCGACGGCATCATCGATATCGCCCGTTACAAGCGATTACTCGACGGGATCGGATACACAGGCCCGTTCGAGCTCGAGATCTTCTCCGATCTCGACTGGTGGAAGCGCGATCCGGACGAGACGGTTCGGATTGGGGTCGAGCGTTGCGCGCCTTTCATTGGCAAGGTCGAAAAATAAGGAGAAGCACTATGAAGCATGCTGTCGTGACAGGCGGCGCCAGTGGCATTGGCGAGGCCACAGCCCGTCTGCTCTCGAAAAACGGCGCCCGCGTCACGTTGGTCGACGTGAACGACGAGCGCGGAGCAAGGGTTGCTGATGAGATGAACGCCGCCGGAGGGGAGGCTGTGTTTCATCATCTCGATGTAGGCGACGAGAACGGCCTGCTGGAGCTGGCGGCATCGCTCTTCGCCGAGGGGCCCGTCGATGTGCTGGTCAATTCTGCCGGGATACTGCAGAACGCCGTTCGGCTCAATGACATGGACCTGGCCGAATACGACCGAATAATGGACGTCAACCTGAAGGGAGCTGTCCTTGCGTGCCGTGCGTTCGGAAGCCGAATGTGCGCTGCAGGAGCCGGATCGATCATCAATCTGTGCTCGCTGACCTCGCTCACGCCCTCGCCTCAGCTTGCATACGGGATGTCCAAGGCCGCCCTCAAGATACTGACCGAGAGCCTTGCCGCGGAGTTCGGCCCATCGAACGTCAGGGTCAACGCCGTCGCCCCTGGCTACACGCTCACCCCGGCCATGCAGCAGCGTATCGACGAAGGGGCGCGAAACCCGGCAAAGATGGTCGAGGCAGCCGCGCTGAGAAGACTTGTGTCGATGGACGAAGTCGCGGAGGCAATCAACTTCCTCTCAAGTGACAAGGCATCCGCCATAACGGGCGTCGTTGTTCCCGTGGATTGCGGTTTCCTTGTCGGCTCCGCCTATCAGGCCTATGCCGCCCAACCCTGAACAAGGTGCCGGGACGCCGCCTGACATCCTGGCATTTTCGGTTTCATACCTTCAGACCAAAGAAATCCAGCGTCAGATCCCTTTGCATGTCGAGCATTCCGCCGCCGTAACGGACATCGCATCCGATTTCCTTTGCTGCGGCGAGCAGCGGAGTGACGCGAGGTTTCATGATGATGTCCGCGATGATCATTTCGGAGGAGATGTTGTCGAGGTCGACCGGGATCGGATCTGTTTCCGGATGCAGGCCGCAAGGCGTCGCGTTGACGACAATGTCGTGCCCCCGCGGATTGATTCCTCCCAGCTTCACATTCGCTTTCGGAAAGCGCGCGAGAATCCTCTCCGAAAGATCTGTAGCGCGGGCGGTGTCGAGGTCGCTGATCGTTATCCGCTCAGCGCCCGACTTCGCAAGCTGAAAGCCGATCGAGGCCCCTGCTCCGCCTGCTCCGACCAGAAGGACCGACTTGCCCACCACCTCGTGAGGGCCCGAGAGGACGCCCGCCATGAAGCCGGGTCCGTCGAAGTTCGCTCCTGTCAGACGCCCCTGCTCATCGCGCTTGACTGCGTTGACCGCGGTGACGAGCTCCGCAGTCTCGTCATGCTTATCGCAGAGCTGGTAGGCTTTTTCCTTGTGGGGCACGCTCACCATGAAGCCGCCAAGGTTCGCGGTGCGACGAAGGCTGTCCCACACTGCCTCGAAATCGTCTGGACGATAGTGAACCGGGATCATGATCGCGTCGACGCCGTTTGCCGCGAACCAGGGGTTGAATACCTCCGGCGAACGGACGTGGTCGATCGGATGTGCGATCATGTAGAAGATCTTGGTCTTGCCTGTGATTTGCAACGCCGTGTCTCTCTTATATTTCAAATTTGCGCTCGACATAATGTCGACATATGATAAACAAAAGTCAGGACCGACGGCAAGCCGTAAAGAAGGTTCGAACAGAAAATCGTTGAGCAGGGAACGACCATGCCTATTTTGAAAGTGGAGATGCTTTCCGGACGAACCAGGGAGCAGAAGCGCGAGCTTGCGAAGGCTCTAACCGCTGAAATGGCTAGGGTTACAGGCAATAGGCCCGAAACCATCCAGGTCATCTTCGCCGAGACATCCTCCGCGAGCTGGGCCACGGGCGGCATCCTCCTGGACGAACAGGGACATTGATCAGAGGCGGCAATGGCGGACGTTACGATAGTAGGTGGCGGCATCATTGGCTTGTGCTCCGCCATGGCTTTGCAGGATCGGGGATACACGGTCGAGATCATTGAGCGCGGTGAAATCGGCCGGGGTGCGTCATATGGAAACTGCGGCCTCCTAGCACCCGGTGAAGTTGTGCCTGTGTCGCGGCCCGGTGTTGTGAAGAAGATACCGGGGTGGCTGCTGGACCCGGAAGGCCCCCTGTTCGTGCGTCCGGGCGCCCTTGCCCGCGACCTCCCATGGCTGCTGAGATTTCTCAAGGCGGGAAGTGCCGATACGGTTCGTCACATCGCCTCCTCGCTCGCCCCGATGATGAAGAGGGTCAACTCAGATTACGGCGTGCTGCTTGAAAGGATTGGGCGGTCTGATCTCCTCTCACAGGTCGAAAGTCTGATGCTTTTCAAAGATCGGTCGGAGTATGAGCGCGATCGCTTCTCCTGGGATCTGCGGAGCGAACTGGGCTTTGATCACACGTTTATATCTGGCTCCCAGGTCAGGGAACTCGAGCCCGCGATCGAAGGTCCCGTCACCTGCGGCGTGATCATGAAGGACTGGTATCATTTCACCGATCCTCTTGCGCTCACCCAGGCCTTGGCAGAGGAAGTCGTGCGAAGGGGCGGCAAAATCGTCTCCGGCGAGGCTCTTTCCTTCGAGAGCGAGCGAGGACTCGTCCGCAGCGTGAAGCTACGGAGCGGAGACCGGATCGACACCAAGCGGATCGTCCTCGCTGCGGGTGCGTGGAGCGGGTCGCTCACCCGGCAGTTGGGACTGCGGATCCCCCTCGCCCATCTCAGCGGATACCACGTCCATGCGCCGCATCCGCAAGTCCATCTCGAGCGAGCAATCTACTATGCGTCCGGCGGATTCGTCCTGACTCCGATGGCGACAGGACTTCGTATCGGCGGAACCATCGAAATCGCCGGAGCGGATCCCAAGCCGAACTTTCGCAGAGCCGATGTACTTGCGGAACGGGCGAAGACGATCCTTCCCACTCTTGACATCACTGGCAGCACCCGCTGGATGGGAGCACGTCCATTCATCCCGGACACGATGCCGATTCTCGGCAAGGCTCCGTCCTTTGGGAACGTCATCCTGGCGTTCGGTCACGGACAGGTCGGCATGACCCTGGGGGCGACAACCGGACACGTGGTCGCGCAGATCATCGCCGACGAACGGCCCGACGTGGATCTGGGGCCGTTCCGCCCACAGCGGTTTGCCTGATGGTCGAGGCTGTCGGCGCGAATTTCATCTTGGCTGTGACGCTCTGATCGTAATACTCGAGGAACCGCCCCTTGAACTGCATCGCATGCTCGTGAGCGACCGCGTCCGCATATTCGAGATCCTTCGCCCGGATCGCCTCGATCATCTGGACGTGATGAACTGCGACTTCCTCGAAGGACATGTGCTCGGACAGTGCCTGAAACTCGAAATGGAAGTGGAGCATGCGCCTGCCCTCGTCCAGCAGGCGTTTGTAGAACATCTGGAAGTAGGCGTTCTTGCCCGCTTCCGCGATCGCCATATGAAAGTTGAAGTTGGCGTCGATGTTGTAGATTGGATCCCGGGTCTTCAGGCTCTTGTTGAAGCCCTTCTCGAACTCGCTCTGCAGCTTCTCTATCGTCCGCAGTTCCGCGTTGGTGCGGAACTGCGCCGCGAGCCTCGTCGTCGCACGCTGCAGCAGATCAAGGGCATCCAGGTACTTCGGGACGTCCCTGAAATCGATCGGCGCCACGATCGTGCTTCTGTTCGGAAGGATGTTCACAAACCCCTCGCTGGAGAGACGGACAAGCGCTTCACGAACCGGAGAGCGCGAGAGGTCGAAGCGCTCACTCAGGCTGTTTTCGTCGATTGGCGATCCCGGTGCAAGTTCAAGCCGCAGGATCTCGTCTCGAAGCTGCGCGTACACGCGCGCACTCCCAGTGACCTTCTCAGCCTTATCAGACGCCGGCGCCAAATCAGCCATACCCTACTCCCCTCTCATCACACTCGACCACACTCGTTAGCATTTCATCGGCTCTGCATCAAACAAAGCGAAAAAACCTCGCAAAGCGTTACACAATGGTCGACATTATGTCGACCATATAATAGCATCTCCGAGAAATTTCGAAAGGAGAAGTTATGGCACACGAGTTGAAGACCGACGCCGCCGCTCCGGCGGTATTGAAGAATGCATCCCTTGACACGCCGGAAATCATCGAAGCACGCCGGGATCTCGCCGCATGCTTTCGCATGGCCGCCAAACTCGATCTGCAGGAAGGCATCTGCAATCACTTTTCAGCGGTTGTTCCGGGCCACTCCGACCTGTTTCTGGTCAATCCATACGGATGGGCGTTCGCGGAAATCCGTGCATCCCAGCTTCTCATCTGCGACTTCAACGGCAACGTCGTCTCTGGAGACGGCAAGCCAGAAGCCACTGCCTTCTACATTCACGCGCAAATCCACAAGGTCATGCCGCGTGCGACTGCAGCGTTCCACACTCACATGCCGAATGCGACTGCGCTCTCGATGATCGAGGGCGACCCCTTCGTCTGGGCGGGCCAGACCTCGCTGAAGTTCTACGGGCGCACCGCAGTCGATGAGAGCTACAACGGCCTCGCACTGGGCTACGAGGAGGGGCTCCGCATTGCCGAAGCGATCGGAGACGCGGATATCGTCTTCATGCGCAATCATGGCGTGATGGTCCTCGGCCCGACGATCGCTGAAGCGTTTGACGATCTCTACTATCTGGAGCGCGCCGCCGAGGTACAGCTCAAGGCGATGGGAAGTGGCCGCAGCCTTGTGCGAATCCCTCACGAGATTGCGCAGAAAGCGTATCTGGAAATGCGTGAGGGCGATCCGGAAAGCGCCCGACTCCATCTGGCCAGCGTCCGCCGGCAGCTTCAGGCATCCGAACCCGAATACGCAGACTGATGCGCTCCAGATCCTGATGTAAGGAAGGGCCACGAGAGCGGTCGCACTGCAGACGTATCGCTCTTTTGGTCTCCCCCGACCTAAACGGTGCCATCTGGATGATGCATCTAGCACTTTCTCGGGAGATAGCGGCGTGTCGAGGACGATCTACGTAGTGCCCTACCCTTCACACGTCAATATTACGCTTGGATTAGTTCCCCGGAACGAGAACATCGGCTGCGCGGTAAGCGGAGACCGTCTGAGGCGTTCCGCGTCAGGTGTCGAACTGATAGCTTGCCGGAATGTAGTTGTAGCCACTCTCTCTCCGTTCAAGGAAGCCGACGGACGAATGCGGCATGTGGTAGCCCAATGTCGAACCTCATCTCCCAATCGGGTTTTTGCAGGTTCAGTGCATAGTGGACCGCCGAGTCAGCCATTGCTATCGCTCGCTTCCCGTCGGACTCGATGCTGAGGATCGTATGGTCCGGAGAATGCCCGTAGGCGGCAATCGCCGTTATGCCCGAGACGATATCCTGACCATCTGTCAAGAAGGTCGTTTTCGCCGCCAGCGGCTTGACGTGCGACAGGACCTTAAGATGGTTCGCTCACCAATGGTTCCGCTCGCTCGTTGATATTTGCGGCGCGGCGGCAACGACGGAGCTGGAGGCGTACGGTTCGGGCGGCGATCCCAATGACAGCATCTGTGGCGCAAAGCAGTCGCTCGGTCGAGACAGAGTGAATGACCGCGTCCCACCCACCCACGACGCTGGTGAAGGTGAACTCTCGACCCGAAGCGGACTGTTAATTCGTTGCGCGTGAACGGCAGGTTTGCGCCGTCACTCCTGTCGTTCACGCCACCCCCTCCGGTTCTGGGAAGCAGTCAGTCTGCTTTCGTAATGATCGTCCGGAACGCGCAATAGGAGGCGCGTGCGCCGTGCGAAGACAGCAACCCCGAAGGCCTATCTGAGCAGTTGAGAGTATCGTCGACGGGCAGGCTCACACTTAATACCGTCGTCAGTCTTCTCGCGAAAGTCGCTGAGGTGTCAGATGTCGTCGAAATGACTGTCGCCGAACACCTGCCATTGAATGCCGAGAGCCTGCGTAAGGCGCTATCACAGTTAGCAATCCTTGTGCGTTAGTCGCTGGGTCGGGAGTACTAATACCTTCAAGGCGACGCAGTTGGCGCAGTGTGGCGCTCCATCGACGGGTCACCCGGTCGCCCGTCGCGAGAGTTCACGAGCTAGTTCCAAGAAAGCCCTGACCCCAGCCGATAGATTGCGCCGCCCAGGATAGTAGAGGCAAAGCCCCGGATAGGGCGGTGTCCAGTCTTCCAGAATACGGATAACGCGCCCCGCGTCGATGTCCGGGAGAATATCTTGTTCGAAAATGTATCCTACGCCGGCGCTATCGAGAACGGCGGTTCTCGTAAGGCTCGCTTCATCCAACGTTATCGGGCCGCGCACATCAATTTGCACCTGTTCCCCGTCCTTTTCGAAGCGCCACCGAAACAGTGATCCATCGGGAAGACGAACGCGGATGCATTTGTGATTGAAAAGGTCGGGGGGAGCCAGTGGCTTCCCATACTTCTCGAAATACTCGGGAGAGCCGACCACCGCATGTCGCTGTGGCCGGCCGAGCGAAACGGCAATCATGTCGGTGGGTACAAGGCCCGCAACCCTGACGCCTAGATCAAATCCGTCGCCGACGACATCCACCAATTTTCCCTCGGTGACGATATCAACGTGCATGTCTGGATAGCGGCGCAGGAACTCAAGTACGAGCGGTGAGATGATGGCGCGCGCGGCAAAGGGTGCTGCGTTGATACGTATCGTTCCGGAAGGTGTTTCGCGATGCGAGCGCACGGTCTCCAGAGCGGTACGGAGATCCTGAAGGGAAGGCGCGACCTGTTGCATAAAGAGCCTGCCGGCATCCGTCAGCGAGACGCTGCGCGTGGTTCGGTTGAACAATCGGACGCCGAGTCCCGCTTCAAGTCTGCCTACTGTGTGGCTCAGCGCTGTCGTGGACATGCCGAGATCGATGGCCGCTGCGCGGAATGTGCCGCGCCGTGCAATCGCGATGATCGCTTCCAGCTCTTTGAGATTGGGTTGTTCCATTGTCCCGACTTGTTCACTATCGCATGCCGATTTATCCCACTTATCTGCGCAATGGTCGAGGGGTAAGTTTCTGGTCAGATCATGTGGAGAAACACAATGGATATGCCCCCAACAGTTACCGCGTACTTTGACGCCGACCGCCGCAATGATGTGGAAGCGTTTTCAGAGACCTTTTTGGATGACGCAGTTGTCGAAGACGAAGGCGCTCGCCACCGAGGCATTGCCGCAATTCGCCAATGGTGGGCGGCTGTGAAAACAGCGACCAACTACGTCGCTGCCCCTGTCGAAGCCACACGCGACGGCGACAAAGCGCTCGTCCGCGCGAATGTAAGCGGTCAGTTCCCCGGCAGTCCGGTGACGCTCACCTTCGCCTTCACCACCAAAAACGACAAAATCGCCAGACTGGAGATCAAGTGATGAACGATTTTCTCAATCTTAGAGGTAAACGCGCTCTCATCACCGCTGGAACGAAAGGCGCCGGCGCTGCGACGGTCAACCTGTTTCGCGAACTCGGTGCACAGGTGCTGACGACGGCGCGGGCGCGTCCGGAAAGCCTCCCGGAAGAGTTGTTCGTAGAAGCTGACCTGACCACCGAAGAAGGATGTGCGATTGTTGCTGACGCCGCGCGTCAGCGCCTGGGTGACGTCGATATCATTGTCCATATGCTTGGAGGCTCTTCAGCAGCCGGAGGTGGCTTTGCGGCGCTATCCGAAGACGACTGGGACAAGGAGCTGTCACTCAATCTGTTTCCGGCTGTTCGACTTGACCGGCTCCTTGTCCCGGACATGGTTGCCCGAGGATGCGGGGTGGTCGTGCACGTGACATCCATCCAGAGGGTCATGCCGCTTCCGGAATCGACGACCGCGTATGCAGCGGCAAAAGCAGCGCTTTCGACTTACAGCAAGTCGATATCGAAGGAAGTTTCGCCCAAAAGTATCCGGGTCGTGCGGGTGTCGCCTGGGTGGATCGCAACGGAGGCCTCAGTGCGTTTGGCCGAGCGCTTGGCGAAGCAAGCCGGTACTGATCTGGAAGGCGGCAAGAAGATCATCATGGATGCACTGGGTGGCATTCCGCTTGGTCGGCCGGCGAATCCTGAAGAGGTCGCAGATCTGATCGCATTCCTCGCGTCCGACCGCGCGTCTTCGATCACGGGTACCGAATACACGATCGACGGAGGTACGGTGCCCACGGCGTAGGCGCCCCCTGCAGATCAGGCGGGTGTGTCCCACCCGCCAATCTGGGAGTAGATCGCGTTGCGGAGATAGCGCACGTCGCGGTTCAAAGCGGCCAACTCCGGGGGCGTCTGGGTCGAAGCTGCAAGCAACGTGTCGCTGAGGCAGCCTGCCTTGTGCTGCAATGCCCGACCTTCTTCGGTCAACGCGATCACCACTTGCCGCTCGTTGCTGAGGTTTCGGGTCCTGCGCAACAAGCCGGATGTCTCAAGGCGCTTCAAGAGTGGTGTAAGCGTGCTGGATTCCAGTGCAAGGGTGTTGGCAATGGCGCCGACCGTTTGCTCATCTTCGCTCCACAAAACGTTGAGCACGAGATACTGCGGGTAAGTCAGGCCCAATTCGTCGAGGAGGGGCTTGTAGGCGCGCTGAATGGCGATGCCAGCAGTGTAAATCGCGTAGCACAACTGATCGTGCAATGGCGGTGGATCATTATGGGGTTTGGTCATTCTGAGCTCCTTTGCGCACCAATATAATCAAGGTTACCGCGAAAACCAATATCGCGATAAGAATTATGTTGACGAGCAGTTCAAGGCCTGCCAGTTTGAAGTTATCGCGATAACAGTTATCGCTACGCACGAAAGGAAAAAGCCATGACACGCACGACCACAACCACCGTTGCCGCAATCGCAGCCGCCGCCATATCCGCCGCAATGCCCGCAAACGCCGCCGACACCATCCCTGAAAGCCAGGCCGTCAAAAACGTTGTGCTCGTCCATGGCGCATTTGCTGATGGCTCTGGCTGGAAGGGCGTTTACGACAATCTTACGAAGCGCGGCTATCGCGTCACAATCGTCCAGAACCCTCTGACCTCGCTCGAAGACGACGTTGCCGCCACCAGACGTGCGCTCGAGCGGCAGGATGGTCCGGTCATTCTCGTCGGACATTCCTGGGGCGGTACTGTTATCACGGAGACTGGCATCGATCCGAAGGTTGCCGGTCTCGTCTATGTCTCCGCTCTCTCACCCGATGCCGGCGAAACGACGGCTCAGCAATACGAAGGATTTGCTCCGGCAGCGGAGTTCGTCATCGAGACCACAAAGGATGGTTTTGGATATGTCAGCCCGGCAAAGTTCAAGGCTGGGTTCGCTCATGACGTCAGCGATGCCGATGTTGCGTTCATGAGGGACGCGCAGGTGCCAATCAACATGTCGGCGTTCGCCACGAAGCTCGAGAATGCGGCATGGCGCACCAAGCCTAGCTGGGCTGTTATTGCCACCGAGGACAAAGCTTTTGATCAGGCCATGCTGATCCACATGGCTGAGCGCATCAAGGCGAAGATCACCAAGGTGTCGGCAAGCCACGCCTTGTTCATGACGCAGCCTGCGGCCATCGCCGATACCATTGATCAGGCCGCCAAGACCGTGTCGGCGAAAAAGCAATGATCGACTTCGCGTCATCGGGAAGGTCGAGACCCTCCCGATGACGCTGAAACAAATCTGTTAAACAGACCGCAGGCCCGAGCGAGATGCCGGTAGGGCGTCGGATCCTTCCAAGATCCATGAGCATTTCCTCGTCTTTCGCGACCACGACTTCAGCAAATTACCAGAATTAATTCACGGAGGAACTCACGTGAAACTGTATACCCATGATGAAAATGTACCTGCAAATACGTCTTTCGCGCACAACACGGTCGGCGATGTCTTCGACTTCATCGTCTGCGGCGCTGGGTCCAGCGGCTCGGTTGTTGCAGCGCGCCTGGCAGAGAATGGAAACGCGAGCGTTCTCCTGCTCGAAGCAGGTGGAGATCATAAATCCGAGACAGTCTCGAACCCTGCGCAATGGCCGTTGAATCTTGGCTCCAGCCGGGACTGGGGCTTCGTTGGACAACCGACACCTGGTCTGGATGGCCGACGACTTCCTCTCAGCATGGGCAAAGGGCTTGGCGGCGGTTCGAGCATCAACGTCATGGTATGGGCCAGGGGACATAAGGAAGATTGGAATCACTTTGCCGCAGAGGCCGGGGATGACGCCTGGGGCTATCAGTCGATCCTTGGCTACTATCGCCGGATCGAAAACTGGCAAGGCGCTCCGGACCCTACTCGTCGCGGGGTAGGTGGGCCTGCATATGTGGCGCAGCCTACTTCTCCGCAGCCAGTGGCGGAGGCCCTGTTGAACGCGGCATCTGCCATAGGGATACCTCTCTATAATACCACGAACGGCGAAATGATGGAGGCATCTGGCGGTGCATCGATTGCTGAACTGCGTATCCGGGAGGGCAAGCGGGAAACCGTGTTTGAATCCTATGTTGATCCGCTGCTGTCGCGTCCAAATTTGATGGTGATCACCGAGGCGTTGGTTACGCGTCTCATCTTCGATGGTAAGCGGGTAAGAGGTGTGGAAGCTCTAATCGACGGTCGGCGACGCCAGTTCATGGCGCATTGCGAAACGGTGCTGTCACTTGGCGCGATCAATACGCCGAAGGTCCTTATGCAGTCCGGAATCGGCCCGGAAAACGAACTGCAATCGCATGGCATCCCAGTCGTGCAACACCTGCCGGGTGTTGGTCGCAATCATCAGGATCATCTCGCCTTCGGCTGCACCTGGGCCTACCGAAAACCGGAAGCAGTGGGCGGTAGCGGCTGCGAGGCAAACCTCTACTGGAAGAGTGACGCACGTCTGTCCCAGCCTGACGTCCTCCAGTGCCAGTTGGAGTTCGCCGTCCCGTCGCCGCTTGAGGCCGGTCTCGAAACACCGGAGCACGGCTGGACCATGTTCAATGGTCTCGCACAGCCGAAAAGCCGCGGCCGATTGAGGCTCTCTGGCCCCGATATAAACGACCCCGTCCTGATTGAACCGAACTCACTCAGTGAGCCGGAAGACATGGCAGCCGCGTTGGCCGCAGTGGAATTATGCCGCGAACTTGGAAACAGCGATGGCTTTAGACCTTTGGTGACGGGCGAAACCGCTCCGGGGCAGCGCGACAGATCAGGAATGATCGACTTTATCCGGCGCTCAGCAGTCACCTATTGGCATCAGTCCTGCACAGCCAAGATGGGACGCGACAACATGTCGGTGGTCGACAATGAACTCAAGGTATACGGTATCGACGGCCTCCGTATCGCGGATTCTTCGATCATGCCCCGGATCACCACTGGCAACACGATGGCGCCATGCGTTGTCATCGGAGAGCGGGCCGCCGTTTTGATCCGAAACACACACGGTCTGATAGCTGTGAGCGAACCTGTCGCCCAGTCCATTTGAACTCGTTTGTGAGGAGCTTGGCGTCCTGCTGCGCGGGTCGCCGAGTTCTCCGCAACTGCGTTCTAGCTTCGGCCTGGATTGAGACTTACGGAGCACTCAGCGACGTCAGCTTTGCGCCCTCATAATGGTCATCGAGCCACCGGTCGCTGTCGCCGCAAAGCGGACATGACGCAGTGACAACGCGGGTCGCAGTTGCGCCAAGTCGCCATTCCGCCCCATGCGGGTGATTAGATCACGAATTCCTCCTCGTACGTCTGTGGCTCGGGAACGGCCGTAACCTCCACCGGAACGATCCAATTGGCCGCGTAGCTCTCGCAGTCGGAACGCGGGAGCTCGGGCTGCACGCACCCCGCCCCATCGATCGCGCGACATCGCAGTATATATCGCCCTACTTCTTCAGGGGTCCACATGTACTCCCACAAGCGCCATGCAAAGGGACGTTCTGTTTCGAGGAGCCTTCCCTCGCGCCAGCCCCTGCCATCTCCGGTGCAGACCTGCACCTGCCGGATAACAGCCTCTCCGCTCCAGGCGGCTCCGAAAATCCGATACGGTTGGCCGGCGATGAGATGCGCCCCCTGCACGGGACGCGCGATCTGCGCTTTGACCTGCATCTCCGCAAGCGGGACCAGCCTGGGTTCCCCGAGGCTGCGCTCCCAACGGAAATAGTCGCGCGCCTGCCAGTAGCCAAGGAACGGTTGCTCCACAACCGTGATATCCGTGATCCACTTGACCCAAGCCATGCCGAACCAGCCACCCACGACCGCGCGTAGCGGGTAGCCGTGATCGCGCGTCAACGCCTCCTTGTTCATCGAATAGGCAAGGATCGTGCTGTCAGCCATTGCCTTCTCAAGCGGTAAACTGCGCGCAAGAGCGATGGGGCCGGGAGAAGCCGTTTTCTTGTTCGTGTCGACGCCGCCGCTGTCTGCGCCTACGAGCAGAACCTCACGTGCGGTTCGCTTAACGCCCGCGGCAAGATTGCCCGCACCGGCCTTCCGCAGGCTGATTGCCGATCACCCGGAGTTTTCGTGGGCCCTCCTCGAGCACCTCGCGGCGGGCGTAAGGCATATGACCGAGCGGGTTTACGAGTTCAGCACGTTGGTCGTGCGCAGGCGTCTCATCCTCGAATTGCTCCGCCGTGCGGACAAGCCGGATGAAACCGCCAGCGCGGTCTTCATAGACCCGGCGCCCACCCATTTCGAACTGGCGGCCTCAATCAGCACGCACAGGGAGGCGGTCTCTCGCGAGATGAGCGCTCTAGGCAAGAAGGGGCTCATCGAGCGACGCGGGCATCGGCTCCTGCTCTGCGACCTTGCGGCTCTCGAAATGCTCGCGGGAAAAGAGGAGTAGCAGTCACCACGTCCGGAACACAAGAGACTTGGCCTGTGTTCAGCGCCGCTCAGCCGGAGCGCGTGATGAAGCTCGGAACCCAAAAAGTGACCGGGACGGAACTACCTCGATGGTAGGCACCTAGGTCTACGGCTCCATTCTTTTCGGTCGTCCGCGGCCAAGAGCGCCGTCGGCGCGGGCCTGCAGATAGGCGTAGATGTCGTCGATGTAAGGAGCGAAATTGGGATCGGTGGCAAAGCCTTTCATAACCGAACTCCCGCTACTGCTCTGGCCGTCGCGAACGATACGCCTGAACGTTTCGATATCGAGCGGCCGATCGACGAGCGAGGAGGCGAAGGTCGAGCCGACACCATCCGGGCCGTGGCAATGGCTGCAGCCGCCATGATAACGACGGTATCCGTTGTAGGTCCGGGCATCGGCCTTGCCGTCGATCACCTAGAATTTGTCGGCGGCCGCGGTCTCCTGCGAGGAGCTCCCGGAAACTACCACGAGGCCACAGGCGACGACGGCCAACAGAGCCAGTTGCTGTAGCTGAAATGGACGCGGTTGCCTCGAATGGCGTCTGCTGCATGTTATCCCTAGATCGTAACCGATTTAAGGAACATGCAGCAATTCAAGGTGCTGCCGCGACCTTTGCCTGTCTGATCACAGTACACGACAGCCGCTCGGCTCCTTGTTCAAGGTCAGGCTGCATGTTCGGTGTGGCGCGGCTTCGCGAAGACGTCGATCGCCTCACCCGTTTCGAGGAAGGATTTGAGACTGGACAGCACGACCGGCCACCCTTTGCTGATGCCCGCTGCCATTCCGCTGCCGGCTTCGAGCTCGTCATGGCTGACGGTCAGTTGCACCATGCCGTCAAAAGGAACGAGGCTGCAAGTCACCCGGCTGTATTTCGCGGGGTTGTCGGCATCGGACGCATTGGCCCAGGTGATGACGAGACGCCGGGGCGGCGTGTGCTCGACCACTTCGCCGACCAGTTCGACGCTCCGCTCGTCATTGGCGCGGATGTGCTCCCATCTCGAACCGGGCTTCCAGTCGGAGACGTTCTCGTGCCCCCAGTAGCGGCGCGCGATGTCTGGCCTCGTAATCGCCTCGAAGACTTTCTCCGGCGTCGCTCGGATGTAGGTCACGTAAACAAAGCTGATCGTCTCTTTGGTCATCGTCGCTCTCCTTCGAGTTCCCTTTTGCATTCGCAAGAGTGACTTAGCGCCGGATCTCGAAAGGGTGGGAGTTACAAATTTGACGAGATTCTACTGAGGTGAGGGAAATCGACGCCCGCAAATCACCTTTGCGAGGTTTGAGGAACGGGGAGGATCGACCCGTTGCAGACATCGGGCTTCACGTGCCGAATGACAAAAAAGTACGCTCTGCAGACGTCCGACGATGGCACCTGAGCGTTGCCCTTTGCGTTTTGTGCCGGAGCTCTGATGGCCGCGGCTAGGCCATTCTTGCTTCCGCAAGAAACGACAGCATAAGCGCTGAAACGCTCTGCGGGTCTTCCCAATGCGGGTTATGTCCATACCCCTCGAGCGTGATGGATCGCACTGAGGGGAATGCCTGTGCAAGTGCCTCGCGATGCGGGCTGCCAAAGAGCGGATCAGCCGAACCACCGATACAGAGCACCGGCGCGGTGACCCGCATCGCGGTGCGCCGGAGATCGGTTTCGGCAAAGCACTCCAAGATGCCGTGCCAAACGGCCGCCGGCATTGCCGCCGCGTCCCTTTTCATCTTCGACAGAAAGTCGGGCTCGACAGGCCGGCTGCAGGAATACCAGTCCCGGAGAAAATGCCCCGCGGGGTCTATCGGGTCGCGAAGTGCGCGGATTCCGCGCGACAGCGGGCTCATGCTGCCAAAATCCGGCCTCAGGCTTGCAGACAGAAGCACGAGGGCGGTCACGTCATCGCGACGACGAGCGGCAAGCTCGATCGCTGTCATCGCGCCCATCGAATGGCCGATAACGGCAAACTTTGAAATGCCCAGAAACGCCAGAAACCGGTCAATGCTTGCGGCAAAATCGCTGACGCGCATCCCATCCCCCAAAGCGGACTCCCCGTGTCCGGGGAGATCCGGAATGATCAGACGGTAGCCGGCAAGAAAGGGCTCAAGCGCGGCAAAGCTGCGGCCGGTGTCAGAATAGCCATGCAGCAGCAGAAGCGGCGGCCCGCTTCCGCTACTGTCGACGAATGCGATCGGCCTTCCCCCTGGCAATTCGACGCGCCGCTTGCGACGATGCCATTCGTCCTTGACGCTGCACATCACAGGCCGAGCGCTGCCTTAACCGCGGCGAGGCCCGCTTGGCCGTCGAAAGTTGATACGCCGGTCAGCCAGGTTTCCAACCGCTGTGGCTCGTCCTTTACCGATTGCAGAGCCGCTTCTTCCGGCTCCATTCCATCGTTCATGATGTAGGCCATGCCGCGGTTCTCGTATTCGACATCGAAAACGAGGTTGTTCAAAAGCTTTGCGACATTGGGGCACTCCTGCAGGTAGCCCTTGCGCACTTGGGTGGAGACCGTTGCCGCACCGAAATTCGGGCCATAGAACTTGTCACCGCCAGTCAGATACTTCATGTCGAAGACGGTATTCATCGGATGGGGCGCCCAACCCTGGAAGACGATGAACGACTTGTCGCGTGTCCGACGAACCACTTCCGAGAGCATGCCCTGCTCGCTCGACTCCACCACTTCCCATTCCTCAAGCCCGAGGGCTGGATCCTCGATCGCGTCGAGCATCAGTTGGTTCGAGCCTGGCTCGATGCCGTAGAGCTTCCGTTCGAACTTATCGGCGAACTTCTGCAGGTCGGAAAAGTCCCTGACGCCAGCCTCCCAGACGTAGCTCGGAACGGCGAAGGTGTATTTGGCACCCTCGAGATTAGTCCGAACCGTCTCGACCGAGCCCTCCTCCTTGTACGGCTTGTAGTAAGCGACCATGGCCGGGTGCCAATAGCCGAGAAACACGTCGAGGTCCTTGCTCTTCAGGCTCGTGTAGATGACGTCGATACCGAGAAGCTGGCTCTTCGCCTCGTAGCCCAGCGCCTTCAGCAAGGTCAGACCGACCCCGGTGGTGAAGGCAAGATCATTCCAACCCGGCTCAGCCAACCGCACTATTTTGCGGCTTTCCGGCTCTGCCGCAAACACAGGAGCGGCAATGGCGATGAGAGCAAACGCCGCCGTCCCAGCTTTTAAAGATCGCTCCATCGTATTCCCCTTTTATCCAGTTGGTCATTTTATTGTCCCATAGGTCAATTATTGATCTTTTCGGAAAGTTTGTCAAATGTGGGCGAAAGTGAGGGCGTGCAAATGAGACTGACCAAGATCAGCGATATCCGAAAACGTGAACTCAGACGGGCGGCGTTCGAGGTCCTACAGCGTGAAGGCATGGCGGGGGCAACACTGGAGAAGGTCGCGGCTCAAGCAGGCGCATCGAAGGGCATCGTCCTGCACTACTTCGCCAACAAGCAGCAGTTGTTCGAGCATGCGATGCGCGAGGCAAACGCCGTATTGAAGGATGCCGTTGTGAGGCGGCTGAACCGCGCGAACACCCCGTTTGAACGACTGGAAGCAATCATCGAAGGCAATTTCGAGGACCGCTTCTTCCAGCCGTCGATCTGCCATGCCTGGCTGTCGCTCTGCGCCGAGGTGCCGCGCGACCCGCAGCTAGCGCGCATTCAAAAAGTCATTCATGCGCGGATGCGATCAAACCTTATGTCGGCGCTGATCCATTTCCTGCCGGAGGATGAATGCGAGACCGTCGCTCTTGGAATTACCGCGCTGATTGACGGACTGTGGCTGCGACTAGGTCTGCAGTCGGAGGGCCTGACACGTGAAGATGCGCTTCGCCAGATGCGCGACTATCTTTCTCATCGGCTGCCCTCCGGCGCCGCATAAGCGTCAGACGACGATCTCTAAGGGGTCGTTTGCGGGAGGGGACGAAGTACTACCTTAAGCGATCGGGCGGTTTACACTAGCAACCATGACACCTTTCACACGATAGGGATTTTTGGCGGGCTTCGCCACAACAGCCGTTGGATAGTCTCCCTGTAGACGGCAAAGTGCGACCCTGTGTAGTCGTTAGCTACCAACACAATGAAAGGCTTGATTGCACGCACAGCAGACCTTAGCTCAATCCGCCGCCCATCATCGGACGCCGCCCTTCGCCTATTCTGAGTGAATGAAAGCGGCCCTAGTTCCATCGCTCCACCAGAGCTATCTGAGGCGCACGGCTGAGTTCGCATTTCTTGTAAGTTGAGCGATGATGTGCATCGCCTGCCCCTGTCTTTGTCGCTCCAAGTCTCTGTGCTGTATCCATGGCCACGGTTTTCCGGCAGGTTGCCAGCCCTGATTTTCGCCTTCCAGGAGCCATTTCGTGATGCTACGAGTGCTTGCCAACCGCACCTACCGCCACCTGTTCCTCGCCCAGGTGATCGCACTTGTCGGAACCGGCCTCGCCACCGTCGCACTCGGGCTTCTCGCCTATGATCTGGCGGGGCCGAGGCGGGGGCGGTGCTCGGCATGGCGCTCGCCATTAAGGTGATCGCTTATGTCGGCGTCGCGCCCGTGGCCGCCGCCTTCGCCGAACGGCTTCCCCGCCGCGCGATGCTCGTCTGCCTCGACCTCGTCCGTGCCGCGGTAGCGCTATTGCTGCCGTTCGTCAGCGAGGTCTGGCAGGTCTATGTGCTGATCTTCGTGCTGCAGTCGGCGTCGGCCGCCTTCACGCCAACATTCCAGGCAATCATTCCCGACGTGCTGCCGGACGAGAAGGAGTATACGCGGGCGCTTTCGCTGTCGCGGCTCGCTTATGATCTCGAAAGCGTCGCAAGTCCGATGCTGGCAGCCGCCCTCTTGACCGTCGTCAGCTTCCATAGCCTGTTCGCCGGCACCGTGTTCGGCTTTCTCGCTTCGGCGTCGCTGGTCATCTCGGTCGCTCTGCCGAGCCCGAAGGCGGCGGAACGGCGCGGCATCTATGATCGGACGACGCGGGGCTTGCGCATGTATCTCGCCACGCCCCGATTGCGTGGTCTGCTCGCGCTGAGCCTCGCGATCTCGGCGGCCGGATCGATGGTTATCGTCAACACCGTGGTACTCGTCCAGGCCGAGTTTGGGCTTACCCAACATGCTACAGCCATCGCGCTTGCCGCCTTCGGCGGTGGCTCGATGATCGCCGCGCTGCTGCTGCCGAGAGTTCTCGACAAGACGCCGGATCGCACCGCCATGCTGGCAGGCGCCGCCTTGCTCGTCGCCGGCCTGTTCATCGGCGTGTTCGTGCCGAGCTTCGCACTGCTGCTGTCGCTGTGGGTGGCCATTGGCTTCGGCTATTCGCTGACGCAGACACCGTCCGGCCGGCTGCTGCGCCGGTCGTCCCACCCGGAGGATCGGCCGGCGCTTTTTGCGGCGCAATTCGCGCTGTCGCACGCCTGCTGGCTGATCACCTATCCGCTTGCCGGATGGCTTGGCGCGAGGGTCGGTCTGCCGGCGACTTTCGCCACGCTCGGCGTGATCGCCGCAGCCCCGATCGTCGCTGCGACGCGACTCTGGCCCGCGCATGATCCCGACGAGATCGAGCACGTCCACGAAGAGCTTGCCGAGGACCATCCCCACCTCGTTGGAGCGACGCGTATCGGCAATGTCCATCGACATACTCATGTCTTCGTGATCGACAGCCATCATTCCGACTGGCCCGCCGAACGATGAGCGATCTCAGCATTTACGCGGGGCTGTTCGCCATCGCGCTTGCCGCGGCTACCATCCTGCCGATGCAGTCGGAGGCAGCGTTGGCAGGCCTGCTGGTCGCCGGCTACTCGCCATGGATGCTCATCGCCACAGCGAGCGTCGGCAATGTGCTCGGCTCGGTGGTGAACTGGCTGATCGGCCGCGGCATCGAGCGCTTCCGGCACAGACGCTGGTTCCCGGCAAGCGAAGCCGGGCTCGAGCGGATCGTCGGCAGGGATGACCCGCGGTCTCACGGTGTCGATAGCGCTGTCGGTGACGCATGTCACCATGGCAGTGCTCATCGCGCTGTTCTCGTTGCCGCTGGTCTCGGTCATGCTCGGCAGCGCCGGTTCGGCTCCGCTTCTGGAGGACGTCAGCCGCGGCCTGCTCGGTGCGATCGGTGCCTGGATGCTCTGGAGCGCGCTGTTCCGCCGGCCGCACTTCCATGGCGAAGGCGAGAGCGTCGCCGTCGGCTTCATGGCCGGTCTCATCCCCTGTCCGCTGACCCTGTTCGTCATGACTTTCGCCATGTCGCGCGGCGTGCCCGAGGCGGGCATCATGTTCGCGATCGTGATGATGACCGGAGTGGCGCTGACGCTCTCCAGCGTCGCGCTGGCGACGGTGTTCTTCCGCACGCGCCTCGAGAGGCTGCTTGCCACCAGGCATAACCTCCTCGCGAGGGCGCCGAAAACGGTCGAGGCCGTCGCTGGAGTCATCCTTGTCGCGGTCGCGCTGCACGAAATCTTCATCCGCTGACCTAAGCGGTTCAACGGCTTGACAGCTCCCGCCAAAGCGCGCAAAAAATCGCACATGGGGTCGCGATCACCCCACGAGGCGACAGCCGAAGTATCGCGTCCATTCAGCCGCTCACCCGGAGGACGCGCCATGTCGTCACTTCTCGAAATTTCTCCCGAAAGGCTCGCCCGCCTGATCGGCACGCCGAAATGCCCTGCGCTCCTCGACGTCCGCATCGACGAGGACTTCGAGGTCGACCCACGCCTGGTGCCGGGATCGGTCCGGCGCAACTATCGCAATGCGCAGGACTGGGCTGCGGAGATCGACAGCGACTCTGCCGTCGTGATCTGCCATCGCGGCAAGAAGCTGAGCTATGGTGTTGCCGCCTGGCTGCGCAACTATGGCATTGCCGCCGAGGTGCTCGAGGGCGGTTTCGAAGCATGGGCAGAGGGCGGCCATCCGGCCGTGCCGGTATCCGCGATACCGGAGCGGGATGCCAGCGGACGCACTGTCTGGATAACGCGGGCGCGGCCGAAGATCGACCGCATTGCCTGCCCCTGGCTGATCCGCCGTTTTGTCGACCCGCGGGCGGTTTTCCTGTACGTGTCGCCGCCCGAGGTCGAAATGGTCGGCGAACGTTTCGCCGCAACCCCCTTTGACATCGATGCGCCCATCCGCTGGAGCCACAAGGGCGAGCTTTGCACCTTCGACGTAATGGTCGAGGAATTCGGTCTTGCGACGGAGCCGCTGCTGCGCCTGGCAATGATCGTGCGCGGCGCGGACACTGCCCGCCTCGACCTCGCGCCAGAAGCGCCGGGCCTGCTCGCAGCATCGCTGGGCCTGTCGCGGATGTATGCCGACGACCTCGAGCAGCTCGAGGCAGGGATGCAGCTCTATGACGCGTTCTATCGTTGGTGCCGCGACGCCACCGAGGAAACGCACAACTGGCCGTCGCCGAAAAAGGATGCTTGAGATGACCGAGATTGCCGACAAGGCCGCGCCGGATTCGGCGCGGCAGCCATACAGCCACGGCATCCCATTCAGCGAAGGCGTCCGCGTCTGGCTGAGAGTGGCCGCTCTGAGCTTCGGCGGCCCGGCCGGGCAGATCGCGGTGATGCATCGCATTCTCGTCGACGAGAAGCGTTGGATCGGCGAGCACCGCTTCCTGCACGCACTGAACTATTGCATGCTGCTGCCGGGACCGGAAGCGCAGCAGCTCGCCGTCTACATCGGCTGGCTGCTGCACCGAACCGCAGGCGGTCTCGTCGCCGGCACGCTGTTCGTTCTTCCGGGTTTTCTCGCGATTCTTGGCTTGAGTTACGTCTACGCCGCCTTCGGCAATGTCACCGTCGTCGAAGGTCTGTTCTTTGGCCTGAAGGCGGCGGTGCTTGCCGTCGTCGTTCAGGCGGTCTTCCGCATCGGCGGCAAGGCGCTCAGGAACCGGCTGATGATCGGCATTGCCGCTGCGGCCTTCATCGCCATCTTCTTCTTCCGCGTGCCGTTTCCGCTGATCATCCTGGCGGCCGGCATCATTGGCTATGTCGGCGGCCGTTCCGGTTCACCGCTCTTCCGGGTTGGTGGCGGCCACAAGGCGGGCACCGGTCCGATCCTCAAGGACGAGGATTCGATTCTCGGCGAAGAGACGCCGATCCATGCACGGCCGAACCTCGCCTGGTCGCTACGGGTGTCGGCGGTGTTCTTTGCGCTCTGGTTCGTGCCCCTGGCGCTGCTGACAGCCTTCCTCGGCGTCGAAAATGTCTTCACCCAGATCGGCATGTTCTTTAGCAAGATGGCGGTCGTCACCTTCGGCGGAGCCTATGCAGTGCTTGCCTATGTCGCGCAGCAGGCGGTTGAGCACTACCACTGGCTGAGACCGGGCGAGATGCTCGACGGTCTCGGCATGGCCGAGACGACGCCTGGCCCGCTGATCATGGTGGTTCAGTTCGTCGGCTTCATGGGAGCCTACCGGGATCCCGGATCGCTGAACCCGATGATGGCGGCGACGCTCGCCGCGATCTTGACGACCTGGGTGACCTTCGTCCCGTGCTTCCTGTGGATCTTCCTCGGCGCGCCATTCATCGAGCGGCTGCGCAACAACGTGGCGCTCACCGGCGCAATGTCGGCGATCACTGCCGCCGTCGTCGGCGTGATCCTCAACCTTGCCGTCTGGTTCGGCCTGCACACTCTGTTCTCGGAGGTCGTGGCCTGGAACCTCGGCCGGCTCTCGCTCGACGTGCCTGTGCTGAGCTCGCTGGTCCTGCCGTCCCTCGTGCTGACCGTGGCAGCAGGGATTGCAATCTTCCGGTTCCGCGCCTCGGTCATCGCGACGCTGCTGGCCTGCGCGGTCGCCGGGATGATCTGGACGCTGATGATGTCGTAACGGCCGAAGCTGAGCGCAGGAGGGCGCTGGGCAATGGAAGTCGTGAAATCCGTGCACAGCACCCATCCGGCGACCCATCTATTCGGGGCGCGCGCTCTGCGGGATTTCGGCGACGGCTTTGTCGCTATCCTGTTGCCGGTCTATCTGCTCGCCCTCGGATTTTCGCCGCTGCAGGTCGGCATCATTGCGACGGCATCGCTCTTTGGCTCCGCGCTGTTGACGATTGCTGTCGGCTTCCTCGGAGCGCGCCACGATCTTCGCCGGCTGCTTCTGGCCGCCGCTAGCCTGATGACGGCCACGGGCGTCGCCATGTCCCTGGCGCACGATTACTGGCTGCTGCTGGTGATCGCTTTTGCCGGCACGATCAATCCGTCGGCCGGCAGCGTCAGTGTCTTCGTGCCGCTCGAGCATGCGGCGCTCACCCGCGAAGTGAGCGATGCGGAGCGGACGAAGATGTTTGCCCGCTACAGCCTCGTCGGGGCGCTCGCAAGTGCCGCCGGCGCGCTCGCCGCGGCCCTTCCCGATTTTACAAGCGTTGTGGGAATCGGCCGGCTGACCGCAATCAAGCTGATGTTCGTGCTCTACGCGCTCGTGGGCATTGCTGGCGGCATTCTTTATGCCCGCATACCAAAGCGCATCGCCAGCCACGAAACCAAAGCCGCCGCGCTCGGTCCATCGCGCGCCATCGTTTTGAAGCTCGCAGCCCTGTTCAGCCTCGACGCCTTCGCCGGCGGCTTCGTCGTCCAGTCGCTGCTCGCCTTGTGGCTGTTCGAGCGTTTCGATCTATCGCTTGCGCAAGTCGGAATATTCTTCTTCTGGTCGGGCGTGCTGTCGGCGTTCTCGTTTCCCGTCGCCGCATGGCTGTCGCGGCATGTCGGCCTCATCAACACCATGGTGTTCACCCACATTCCGTCGAGCATTGCCCTCCTGCTGGCGGCATTCGCACCGACCTTGCCCCTGGTGCTTGCCCTGCTGCTGATCCGGGCGGCGCTCTCGCAGATGGATGTGCCGACGCGCTCTTCCTATGTGATGGCCGTTGTCACTGAGGCGGAACGAGCCGCGGCCGCGAGCTTCACATCCGTGCCGCGCAGTCTTGCAGCGGCGGCGAGCCCTGCCATGGCAGGTGCTCTCTTCGCTGCCTCGTACCGGTCTTGGCCGCTCGTCATCTGCGCCGCGTTGAAGATTGTCTATGACCTTCTATTGTTGCTGCAGTTCCGGCAGCTCAAACCACCTGAGGAACGGTAGACCATTCGATGGTCAATTCCGTGACACTCGCTTGCCCGAACGAGCGACTGCTTCGGGCCTCGGTTTTTCAGCGTGGCTATCGGTGGCAGCGTCGGGTTGAAAAGGGTAACCCAGAAGCTTGCATGCACCGGCGACTCTCGAAGGCAGCGGCCGCATCGGCTGTCGGTCGATCATCTCAGGTGGCTGTTAATCAGCCCTTCACATTTCTCATTGCATGCCAGCATGGCATCCGTTTCGGTATCGCTGTGCTCCCGGTTGAGGATTGCGCCTCGTGAGCGCTACCTCAAACTGCCGCCGCCGAGGAAGGGTTTGATTGTTCCCGCTCCATCGTCAACTGCCCGGATACAGCCATTTTGCTTGCCGCCGATCCCGGAACATGCGCTCACTTTTAACAGCCCGATGTTCATTTTCGAATGTCGGGCCAAGATGGCGAGATCAGAGGCGGAGACAAAGACATGGCCGAGGGAAACGACTATCCAGGCATGCCGCTATGGATGAAGATCTCCGGGGCTGTTTTCGGTGCACTCATATTGCTGGCGGCGATCGTGATCGCGTTGACATCGGCGGCCCCCACGGACCAGGCCGCCACATGTCTCGCGACGGCGGAAATCCACCCGCAGGCAGCAACCCATGACGATGCCTCCGGCGCTCCGCAAGTTCACCCTGGTCGTGCATGTCATCTCCTCGGTCGGCACTCTCGGCGCGGTGGCCTGCTTCCTTGCGCTTGGATTCGTCGGGCTTTGGGGCGTGGATGCTCAGACGACGCGAAGTCCGTACGTCGCGATGGACGCCGTAGCGCGGCTCGTCATTGTCCCGCTGGTCTTCGCCTCGCTGCTTACCGGACTTGTCCAGGCGTTCGGAACCACCTGGGGCCTCTTCCGGCACTACTGGGTGCTCGTAAAGCTTCTCCTGACCATACTGACCGCCGTCGTCCTACTGCTCCGGATGGAGGGAATAAGCCATGTCGCGGCGGCGGCCATTAGGGGGGCGCTGGCAGACGCCGATCTACTCGGTCTGAGACGCTCACTCGTGGTCCACGCCTCGGGGGGCGTCTTGGTCCTGATCGTGACGACGGTGCTTTCGATCTACAAGCCGCGCGGATTGACGCGCTACGGCTGGCGCAAACAGCAGGGCCAGATCAGGAATCGGCTGTAGCGAAGCTATTCGGCAGGGTCACTTCTCGTCCTGGACGCGGAACTTGGCGTGACAGGAGGTACAAGTCTGCAGCATCAGGTGAAAGGCATGCTCGGCTGCCATCGACGAGACATCCTGCGCCGCCGTGCGTTTCTTGGCGAGCGGCCCGCCCATCAATACGTCGCCGCCTTGCATGCGCATTTCGGGGCTCAGAACGTCTGGATTGCGGTCTGCTGCCACCGCCAAGGCCGAAGCATACACGCCGAGATCAACGGCCAGCTTGTCGAACGTCTGGCGCTCGGCTGCGATATTGGAACTGGCCTTGGAGCCTGCAACGACTGGACCGTCAAAGAGCGAGGAAAGCAGCGCCCCGGAATGGGCCTTGACCGTTTCGGCAGCAGCTTTGAAAGCCTTCGCATCATACGGGGACGTGCCGTTGAACATGGCGCTGATGCTCTTGGCAGCCGCCGCCATCGCCTTCATATCCTGCTGTCTTTCCTGCACGATACTGTCCGACTTGAACCCTTGCGCGGCCGCCGCAGACATTGCTGCAATCGCCGCCCCTACGAGAACCAGGCCGCATGCCTTCACCATCTTCGGCCCCATAACTATCTTTCAATTGATCGAGGTCAACGCGAGCCTTGTAAGCGCGCGGCACAGTAATCGCACGGGTTCGAGCGAGATCACGCGAGATTGTTCGTTTTGGGGCGCAGTTCAGACGGAGGCCGAAGGGGTGATTTACACCTGCCCGATGCATCCTCAGGTACGGCAGATCGGGCCCGGCAATTGTCCGATCTGCGGGATGGCGCTCGAACCGGAAGTCGTCACGGCCGAAACGGGCCCCAGTCCGGAACTCATCGACATGCGGCAGCGATTCTGGATCGGATTGGCGCTGAGCGTCCCCGTGCTCGTCCTTGAGATGGGAGGTCACCTCTTCGACCTCCATATGCTGCTCAGTCCTCAGACGTCGAACTGGCTGCAGCTCGTCTTCGCGACTCCTGTCGTGCTCTGGGCGGGCGCGCCTTTCTTCGAGAGGGCTTGGCGATCCATCGTCACCCGACACCTGAACATGTTCACGCTAATCGCCATGGGAACGGGTGTCGCCTGGGTCTTCAGCGTTGTCGCCACCGTCTTTCCCGGTCTCTTCCACCGACCTTCCGTTTAGACGCGGGTTCGGTCGCGGTCTATTTCGAGGCGGCCGCCGTCATCACCGTGCTCGTGCTGCTCGGGCAGGTTCTGGAACTGCGTGCGCGGGAACAGACCGGGGGCGCGATACGGGCGCTTCTGGACCTCGCGCCGAAGACCGCCCGCCGCATCCGCGACGACGGGACGCTCGTCGACGGCCGCAGCTCGGTCGATGAATCGATGATCACAGGCGAGTCGATGCCCGTCACCAAGGAGGTGGGTGCCAATCTAATCGGCGGCACGATGAACAAGACGGGCGGCTTCGTCATGGAAGCCGGAAAAGTGGGGCGCGATACGATGCTGTCGCGGATCGTGCAGATGGTGGCGGAAGCCCAGCGCTCGCGCGCTCCGATCCAGCGCCTGGCCGACGAGGTCTCGGGCTGGTTCGTTCCCGCTGTCATCGCGATTGCCGTAATCTCCTTCGCCACATGGATGTGGCTCGGCCCGGAGCCGCGCTTCGCCCATGGCCTCGTCGCCGCTGTCGCTGTCCTGATCATCGCCTGCCCCTGCGCCCTTGGCCTTGCCACGCCGATGTCGATCATGGTCGGCGTCGGACAGGGTGCACGCGTGGGCGTGCTGATCAAGAACGCCGAAGCACTCGAGCGCTTCGAGAAGGTCGACACGCTGGTGGTCGACAAGACCGGGACGCTCACCGAAGGCAAGCCAAAGGTGATATCGGTCGCGACGACGGAGGGACTGGCCGAGAACGAGCTTTTGCGATTGGCGGCGACGTTGGAGCGTGCCAGCGAACACCCGCTCGCGAGCGCCATCGTCGATGCCGCCACGGAACGTGGCCTGGCACTCGGGAAGGCGGAAGACTTCGATAGTCCGGTCGGCAAAGGCGTCACCGGCTCTGTCGAAGGACGCAAGCTGATCATCGGAAGCCACCGAATCATGGAGGATTCCGGAGTCGACGTGTCGGCCCTTGCAAAGGAGGCCGAAGCCCTGCGCGGCGAAGGAGCCACCGTCATCTTTGTAGCGATGGACGGACGTGTTGTCGGCCTGTTCGCGATTGCCGACCCGATCAAGACGACGACTCCCGACGCCGTGCAGACGCTGCGGAATGAAGGCGTCCGCGTGGTCATGCTGACTGGAGACAACAGGACCACCGCCAACGCCGTCGCGCGCAGGCTGGGGATCGAGGAGGTCGAGGCCGAGGTGCTTCCGGATCACAAGAGCGAGATTGTTGCTCGGCTGCGCCAGGAAGGCCGCGTGGTCGCCGTGGCGGGAGACGGTGTCAATGACGCCCCGGCGCTCGCCGCCGCCGACGTCGGAATCGCCATGGGAACCGGAACGGACGTGGCGATCGAGAGCGCAGGCGTCACGCTGCTCAAGGGCGATCTCCAGGGAATCGCGCGGGCGCGGCAGCTAAGTCATGCGACGATGAGGAATATCCGGCAGAACCTGTTCTTCGCCTTCATCTACAACGCCGCCGGCGTGCCTGTCGCCGCGGGCGTGCTCTATCCGGCCTTCGGGCTTCTCCTGTCGCCGATCATCGCCGCCTTGGCGATGGCGCTCTCGTCGGTCAGTGTGATCGGCAACGCGCTGAGACTGAGGAGTGCGCGGATATGACCTGGGATCGCAAATGGGCGCTGTTCGCCGCGTCGCTCGCGGTGATTGCCGCGTTCTTCATTCTCCGCGAGCACTGGCAGCATGCACTGGGTCTCACACCCTACCTGCTGCTGCTCGCCTGCCCGTTGATGCATTTCTTCCATGGTCAAGGAAGTCACCGCCATGGTCGTCGCGACCACCGGGATAATCTCACATGACCTACGCGCACGCGGTACAAGCCCTTGCCGACGTCGGAACGTCCGCCGAGATGCTTTTCGACTACCTGGACGACCAGGCCAGTCTGGGCTCGCACATGCAGAAGCCCTCGATGATGATGCTGGGCGGCCGGATGTCATACGAGTTTGATGCCGCCCAAGGCCGGGCCGTCGGTTCGGTGATCAAGATGCAGGGCAAGATACTTGGCCTGCGGCTCCTCGTCGAAGAAGTGGTCACCGAGCGGCACCCTCCGCGCCGGAAGGTGTGGGAGACGCGACGACGGCCGAATCTTCTCGTCATCGGTGCCTACCGGATGGGCTTCGAGATCAGCGGCTCGCATGGGGCATCGCGGCTTCGCGTTTTCATCGAGTATGACCCGCCGTCTGCTTTTGGTGGAAAGTTTTTGGGGTCGCTGTTTGGACCGATCTACGCACGCTGGTGCGTCAGTCGTATGGCGAAAGACGCAGCCATCAGGTTTGGTGACGTAAACCGTGCTCCGGCTGCCAGACCTCTTTGACCTGAGTTGGGTTGTAAGAGCCTGATCAGGACCGCTTTTTGATGGAACGAACGGCCGACCCGCCGGTTCCTATGGCTCCCAGGTAATGGCCCGGTCGCCAGTCAGCGGAGGATCGCCATGAGAAAGCACGACAACGGATCGACGCACGGTATGCACGCGTCTCGGCACCACTATCTCATGCTTGCCGTCAACATGGTGCTCAGCCTGATCGTTATGTACTTCGTAATGTTTTCGATGATCGATGGCTGGCGCGACCTCCACAACAACCTCAACACGTTCTACATGGCGCTCACGATGGTTGCTCCGATGGGGATCATTATGCTGGCGACCATGGGCGGGATGTACAAGAACAAGGGTCTGAATGTGGCCCTTTATCTCAGCCTGGCCGCTCTTTTTGTTGTGGCTTTTACCGGAACTCGTACCCAAGCCCTGATCGACGATGATCAGTTCATCGCTTCAATGATCCCGCACCACTCCGGAGCAATTCTGATGTGTCGCGAAGCGAATCTGACAGATCAGGAGCTGGTCAATCTCTGCAATCAAATCTCCGAAGGGCAGCGCAAGGAGATCGTGCAGATGGAATCCGTTCAAGCGAGACTGAATTAGCACGGGTTCAAAACCAGGTCCACAAGTGCAATTTTGCGTGCGGAGAGCTTTGCCCGACTCCAGCACAAATGGCCGATGAACGCTTGACGACCGGTTCCGACTGGAACGGCAGCAAGGTTGCCGCGCCGAAGGCGACGGCGAATAATCCCAGATACGCGCTCACACCCAGCATCAGGTCATCGGCTGGAAGAGAGAACACGATCCCGAAGGAGGGGGAAAGTCCTCTCTAGGCAGAACCACGGGCTTGCTCGAATTTTCCGTTTGACCTTACCATCGTTGGAAGCCCTAGAACTCTGATCAGACTGCAGATTTAAGTTAGACGCTGTAGCCGTGCCACACTATCGACGCGAATCGCGTGTTGATACGGGCTGACAATTGACAACTTCGGGACCGATGGTAGTCCTCTCGGGCATGGGTATGTTTCGAATCACATTGCAAAAGATGTTGGTTCTGCTCCGCTTGGCGATTGTCATCTCGCTGACGGTTTACTCATTGCCGACCGCCTCTGCCGCCATGCATGGCGCTTGGTCCCATCCGGAAAGTGCTCAGTCCGACGATCATCATCATGAGATGGCAAGCGGCGGACATTCGCACGGCGATCAGAAATCCTCCCCGGACGACGCTCAGAAGCTCGCGAAGACGGAGTGCTGCAAGGGCTTCTGCGTCAGCATGGCGATTGTCGCGGAAACCGACCCTGTTGGCGGACCTCGCGTAGCATCCATTCGCGAGTTCATCGACGACGCCCGGAGCAGGGGCGAGCTTCCACCGCTGCACCGACCCCCAAACATCTGAATAGGACCGTACCCCTTCTTCTCACGGGGCTAACGAGTGTTCGCGAGCAGGTTTGCTCTCGAACGCGGCTGCAATTCCTATTCGGATAACACCATGAAACCATTGTTTTTCGTGGCCGCCCTGCCGCTTTTCGCGAGCGGATGCGCCTCCACATTGCCTCCCGATGTCATTGCCACGGGCGATCTCGCCGCCTCCCAAGCCGAGGTGCGCCCCCTCCGATACACGAGCCCCGTTTCGGGCTACACCCACCGCGTCCCGGTCGATCCCCAGCCGTGGCGTAACCAGAACGGCGCGCAGACTCCGGAAGGAGACGCGTCATGATGAGAGCCACTGTCAAATTGGCTGCGGCCCTCGCCCTGCCGCTTGTGCTCGGCGGCTGCGTGTCCGCCAGCGAATATGCAGCGAAGAACGCTGGCTTCTCCTCGGTCGAGGCCAAGACCGCCGAGGCCGCAGGCAAGCAGACCGTGTGGGTGCAGAACCAGCAGCAGGCGCGTGTCGTCTCCGACCGCGTGAAGACGCTGATGGCGAGGAAGACCATCGACGTCGAGACCGCCGTCCAGGTCGCGCTTCTCAACAACAAGGGTCTGCAGGCGGCTTATGCGGACCTCGGGGATTCGGCCGCCGATGCCTGGCAATCGACTATGCTGGTCAATCCGACGGTCGCCATCGGCTTCAACGGTATCGGAGCGCCGGGGATCGAGGCATTCAGGTCCGTCGAGGGCGTGATTGCCAACAATATCCTGGCGCTCGCGACACGCGAACGCGACATTGCCATCGCCGACACCCGCTTCCGGCAGGCGCAGTTGAACGCGGCTCTGCGCACGCTGCAACTTGCCGCTGATACCCGTCGCGCCTGGATCAACGCCGTTGCCGCCTGGGAAACCGTGGCCCAGCTCAATCAGGCGCAGGCAGCGGCGGACGCCGCCTCGGAGCTTGCACAGGAACTCGGCAAGAGCGGCGCGCTCACAAAAGAAGGTCAGGCCCGCGAGCATGTGTTCTTTGCCGAACTGGCGGGACAAACGGCAAAGGCGCGGCTGGAGGCGAGGCTCGCCAAGGAGGAGCTGACGCGCCTGATGGGGCTCTGGGGTTCAGGCATCGACTATCAGGTTCCGAACCGTCTGCCGCAGTTGCCGAGGGGGATAATGAAGCGTGACCTGATCGAGGCGGAAGCGATCCAGCGGCGTGTCGATCTCCAGATGGCGAAGCTCGACCTCGATGCGACCGCCAAATCCTACAAACTGACGGAAGCCACCCGCTACGTTACAGACCTCGAGCTCCTCACCGGCTTCGAGACCGAACGGGAAAAGGAGGATGGCGAGGTCAATACCGAGACGACCGGACAGGCAGAACTCGAATTCGTCATTCCGATCTTCGACAGCGGCAGGGCGCGGATGCGCAAGGCCGAACTCGCCTATATGCGGGCGGCGAACCTGCTCGCCGAAAAGGCCGTCAACGTCCGCTCCGAAGCGCGCTCGGCCTACCAGGCGTACCGCGCCAATTACGACATAGCCGGGCACTACCGAAACAGCGTCGTGCCGCTGCGCACCAAGATCGAGGAGGAATCCCTTCTCACCTACAACGCCATGATCACCAACACCTTCGAGCTGCTCGCCGACAGCCGCGAAAAGGTCAATGCGAACCTGCTTGCCGTCAACGCCAAGCGCGACTTCTGGCTGGCCGAGGCCAACCTCGCCCCCGCCATCTACGGCGGCGGCGCGGGTGCGGCGGCCGGGGAAACCGAAGTCGCGGCTGCCGCCGAAAGCGGCAGCGGTCATTGAGGAAAGGAACAGGCCATGTTCAACAGAAGACAGTTACTCGGCGCGAGCGCCGCGCTGGTGTCGACCGCCGCCTGGGCAAAGACGTCCAACATGGGACTGCCCGAGGCGGCCGTGATGGAGACTGCGGAGACGCAGCCGCCGCTAAAGCCCACCTCCGGCCCCGACTACAACCCGGTCGTCACCCTCAACGGCTGGACCCTGCCCTATAGGATGAACAACGGCGTCAAGGAGTTCCACCTTGTCGCCGAGCCGGTCGAGCGCGAGATGGCGGAGGGCATGACCGCCTATCTCTGGGGCTACAACGGCCAGTCGCCGGGTCCGACGATCGAGGCGGTCGAAGGCGACCGGGTGCGCATCTTCGTCACCAACAAGCTGCCGGAGCATACGACGATCCACTGGCACGGGATGATCCTGCCGTCTGGCATGGACGGGGTCGGCGGCCTCACGCAGCCGCACATCCCCGTCGGCAAGACCTTCGTCTACGAGTTCGATCTCGTGAAATCGGGCACCTTCATGTACCACCCGCATTCCGACGAGATGGTGCAGATGGCGATGGGGATGATGGGCTTCTTCGTCGTCCATCCCAAGGACCCGAAGTTCATGCCGGTCGACCGCGACTTCGTCTTCCTGCTCAACGCCTACGACATCGATCCTGGCTCTTACGTCCCGCGCATCATGGAGATGACCGACTTCAACATGTGGTGCTGGAACAGCCGCATCTTCCCCGACATCAGCCCGCTCGTCGTGTCCAAGAACGACCGGGTGCGCGTCCGGGTCGGCAACCTGACGATGACCAACCACCCGATCCACATGCATGGCTACGACTTCGAGGTCACCTGCACCGACGGCGGCTGGGTGCGGCCGGAGGCGCGCTGGCCGGAGGTCAGCATCGACATCCCGGTGGGCGCGATGCGGGCCTACGAGTTCGACGCCAGATACGAGGGCGACTGGGCGATCCATTGCCACAAGTCGCACCACACGATGAACGCGATGGGGCACGACATCCCGACCTTCATCGGCGTCGACAAGAGCAAGGTCGCCGAGAAGATCAAGAAGCTTCGCCCGGAATACATGCCGATGGGCACCAAGGGCATGGCCGACATGGGCGAGATGGAAATGGAAATCCCCGAAAACACCATCCCGATGATGACCGGCTGGGGTCCGCACGGCCCGATCGAGATGGGCGGCATGTTCTCGGTCGTCAAGGTGCGCGAGGGCATCTCCGCGGACGACTACGCCGATCCCGGCTGGTACGAAAACCCGCCCGGAACCCAGGCTTGGGAGTGGACGGGCGAAGTTCCCGACGCGCCGAAGGCCAAGGACGCCAAGACCCAGATCACGCCGAAACATGGAAATCATGGCTGATCCCGTATGCCGATCTTCAATCAACCAAAGGACCACACCATGAAAGCTCAAATCTTCGGACTTCTCGCCGCCGCGCTCGCCACCCCGGCGCTCGCGGGTGGCAATCACGCAGGCGGGCACGGCGAGGCCATGGCGGTCGGCGAACCGGGCAAGAAAGCCAACGCGACCCAGACCATCCAGGTCACGATGAAGGAGACGGAAGACGGCAAGATGATCTTCACGCCGTCGACCTTCAAGGTCCGCAAGGGCCAGACCGTTCGCTTCGCGATCAAGAACGCGGGCGAACTCGACCACGAGTTTGTGCTCGATCAGGAAGACAAGATCATGGAGCACAAGGCGGTAATGGAAAAGTTCCCGGAGATGGAACATGACGATCCGAACGCCATCCGTCTCGCGGCCGGAGAGTCCGGCGAAATCATCTGGAAGTTCACCAACGACGGCACGTTCAAGATCGCCTGCCTGGTCCCCGGCCACTACGACGCGGGCATGCACGGCGACGTCACGGTTGCCAAAAAGTAATCATCGAAAGGAGCCGCACATGAAAACGCTCATCAAACTCACCCTCGCCTCGACCCTCGCCTCGGCCCTCGCGCTTGGCACCGCCTACGGCGCTCTCGCCGCCGAGTTCACCAAGGCCACGGTGAAGAAGATAGACGCCAAGGCCAAGAAGGTCACGCTGATCCACGAGGAACTGAAGAGCCTCGACATGCCCGCGATGACCATGGTGTTCCGCGTCCAGGACGACGCCATCCTGGAGAAGCTGAAGGAAGGCGCGAACGTCGAGTTCGTCGCCGAGCGCGTCAACGGCAAGCTGACTGTGACGCAGGTCAAGTAATCGCTGCAACAGGACGCAGGCGTAGCCGGCCGCGTCCTGTTCGGCTCATTCGCTGGGCGACAGCTCCCGATTAATGTCTAGTATTTGCCCCAAGGTGCCATGCAGCGGGAGCGCTACGATACGGGCGGCGTGCAGACGGCTCTCCAGAGATCATCCTTCCAGTCGGGTTCAACACCGGAATTAGGTATCTGGTAGTCAACATTCCCCATCGAGACCGCTGCCGGAGGACCGCATCGGACTGACGCCTTGTGCTTGCCGGGATCGCTGTAAGCCCCCTCTCCGTCGACGCTCGTTTGAGAGAGCGAGATGAGCACATCGAAATCGTACCCCACGCTTGCCGCGGCTCGGTTTCCGACGATACTCAGGCTGACAACGGTGTGGTCGGGAAAGTGCGCCCTGTGAAAGACTAGGGGCTCGGTCGCGGCCGCAGACGTTAGCAGCAAGGTCTCGATAGCAACGGCCGAGAGGACAGTACGCATTCACCCCTCCCGTGGTTCATGCGGCGTCCAAACTATACCACGGAGAATGTTCATTGTGGCGTCCCGTTCTACGGCTGCTTCTGCCGCGCCAAGCCGTCGCACGGCACCTGCGTGTTGGACTTCCGCAGTCCACCCTCTCGCGACGGATGGGAACCGGAAAGATCGATCCACCCGCGACGATGATGAAGGCGAATTCCGACCCTATGCCGACCTCGGCACCAGTCAACCAGAACGGCTGGATCCCGAGCCGATAGCGGCTATCGCGCTAATCTGGGCGCCGGTGATGCGCTCGCATCGCATCACCGTCGAGCAGATGGCCTGAGTTCACTGGCGGCTTTTCTTACTTCTGACAGATACGTTGCCCGACCGGTCCGAAGCAGCGGCACCGACGCCGGCTTGGCTTTCAAGTTCTTTTGCAGCCTGGTGCCAGTGGCGCTCATGGTCTCCGTCAAGCCGGCCTTCGCGCTCCCAAATCTCGTAAGCACGCCTGCGAACGCGCTCGACCAATGTTCTCCGTTTTTTCTCCTTGTTACTTGTGCCGCTGTCGTCACGTCGGCGCGAAAAAGCGATTCCGTGCCAACCGAGTGGACACAGTTGCGCACGGGAGTAACGCTGCACCGCTCCCGGGACCTTCGCCCATCAGGTAGCCGTCCTCAAGCAGAAGCAAAGTGACCCTCGGAGATAATTTCCGAAAGCGCCTTGCGATGGCTCGGGGCTTCGCGCTGCTGAAGCGGCTCGGGAAGTTGCGTCTTGTCGCCGATGCGGCCGATTGCGACGGCGGCCTCGACCCGGTAATTCTCGGGAACGCCGAGTTCCGTTCGCGCCCGCTCGTAATCGATTCCCGCCATGCCGTGGGCCTGCCACCCCGAATGGGCCGCCTGCAGGGCCAGTGCGCCCCAAGCGGCGCCCGCGTCGAAGGAGTGCGTGTACGAGGGAACCTCTTCCGCCGCGCCTGGCGGCAACAGCGAGGTTTTCGAAAGCACGAAGATCAACGCCGACGCTCGCCGTGCCCAGCTTTGGTTGAATTCATTGAGCAGGCCCAGCAGCTTTTCCCAGCCGTTTGCGCCGCGGCGCGAGTAGACGAAGTGCCACGGCTGAGCATTGTAGGCAGACGGCGCCCAGCGGGCCGCTTCCAGTATCTCGAAAAGCTCGCCTTGCGAGATCTCGATGCTTGCGTAGGCGCGAGGCGACCAGCGCTCTAGAAATAACGGATTGATCGCATGTTCTGCAATACGGGAGTTCACATTCACAGTCATTGATGTCTTCCAATCTTCAACGACGCGTTTGAGTTGTCATGCAAGGACGAGTCACCAGTTTTTGTATCGGCCGCGCCGCCGCCTGAGGCTCGTGAGCTCTTCGGAGAGTTCGGCGATGCGATCTCGGAACTCATCGCTTGTCCCGTCGTCGAAGTCATCGAACCCGAAGCAATCCCGTGCCTCATAAAGCTCAAGCCGGCCCTGCAGGAAATCCCGGATCGCATTCAGGCGTTCAAACTGTCTGAGCATGCTCATGGCTTATCTCCGTTTGTCGCATGGGAGGGGCAAGGCTGTCCCCACTCTCATCCTTGTCGCTGGCGTCCGGCGCAACCCAGCCAAGCTCGGGCGCGATGCGGGTCACGACGTCCTCAAGTATCTGGCGATAGTTCTCCTCTTCGAACTCGTACGGCAGTTCGACGCGAAGCTCGCTCACCGCCGGCAGGAGCGGATCGGCAAACAGCCGCTCCAGAATTTCCTCCGAGGTGCCGACGAGGTCGCGGGCATAGAGCGTCCGGCGTTCGCCTTGGGGCGAGAGCGTTCGCGCATGACGCCCGGCCGCATATTCGCGGTAGCGCCGCCGAGTAAGAGCATCCGCACTGTCGAAGGGCACGATGACCCGGCCGAGCGCCACCCGCTTTTCAGTGCCGCCAGACGAGCGATAGGAAGCAAGCTGGCGCGCCTGCGCGACGAAGAAATCATCGGTTTCCTCGCCGGTCGTGACGTTGCCGATCAGCAGATTAAAGCCGTTCGCCCCCGCCCATTGGCCGGAACGAAGCGAGCCGCCGCCATACCAGAGGCGCTCGATGAGACCTTTGGCATAAGGCTGCAGGCGCGGGCGCTTGGGGCCGAAGGGAGTCGTGATGACGTTATCGCCGCCGCCGAGGAAATTGCCGCGCAAATTCTCGGCGAAGCGAAGCACGCGCGCATGCGAAAAGTTGTAGCTCGACCAGTCGCCGTCGAAGGCGAGCGGCGCGATCAGGTCCAGATGCGGCGGCCGGCCAGCGCTCAAACCGACATTCAGCCGGCCTCGCGACAGCACGTCGACCGTCCCGAGGTCCTCGGCGAGGCGGTAGGGATTTTCATAGCCGATCGGGATGACGGCGGTGCCGAGTTCGATACGGCTCGTCCTCTGGGTCGCCGCCGCCAGGAACGCGGCTGCCGAGGAAATGCCCGGTTCGAGGTGCCTTTGGCGCACCCATGCGCCGTCAAAGCCCAGTGCCTCGCCGTACTCCAGCAGCGCCAGCGTCTTCTCCAGCCCTTCGACCGGATCGTCGTCCCGGTAGTTTCCCGGACTGAGGAAGCCGATATGGCTGATCGAGACTTTGCGGTTGGTCATTTCCGGCATCCTCAGAATTTCGGCAGGCCGGGAGGATTGGTTTCCGATCTGGGCAAGGCTTCCTCGGAGAGATGCCAGCGATCAAGGATCCTGGCATAGGCTCCGCTCTCGATCAGGCCGTTGGTGGCGATCGTCAGCGCATCGGCAAGACCGCTGCCCTTGCGGGTCGTGATCGCGACGTCGGATCGCTCCGGCCAGCCGGCACTCAGCGTCCCGACCCGCCTGATGTTCTTGTCGCGCGCCGCGATGAAGACGAGTTGCGCGTGTGGTTGGACAATGACGTCGGCACGGCCGGAACTCAACGCCAGCAGGCTTGCCGCCTCGTCGTCGTAATATTGCAGTTCGAGGGGTTTCAGCCCGGCCGCCACATTCTCCTCGCTCCATTTCAGGAGAATGCGCTCCTGATTGGTGCCGGCCCCCACGATGATCCTGAGGCCGGCGGCGTCCTTCGGCTCCTTGATCGACGTGACGGTGCTGTCGGCTTTGACGAAGAAGCCGTGAAGGCCCTGGCGATAGCTCGAGAAGTCGAACTTCTCCTTGCGCTGTTCAGTGACCCCGACATTGGAGATCACCGCATCGTATTTGCCGGAGGTCAGACCGAGCGGCCAGTCGATCCAGGCGACGGGTATCAGTTCGAGTGTCAGGCCAAGACTGTCGGCTATGGCCTCGGCATAGTCCGGATCGGCGCCGACGACGGTCCTGGCATCGGTCGCATAAGTGGCAAGCGGCGGCCCGCCCGGGCTGACCGCGACCGTGAACTTGCCGGGAGTGACGAAGTTGAAGGCAGCGGGGATTACCGCGATCGCCTTTTCGTTTCTTTCAGCGCGGACGCGACCCGGCTGTTCTGGGCTGAGGTCGAAGCCGGTATCGGCTTGCGCAGGACTGAAGTGAAGGAGCGCCGCCACCGTTGCGGTGACAATCGTGCGGATTACCCGAATGCCCATCTTGCTTGTGATCTCCTTTGAAAGACGGAAGGCGGCGATTAAGCCGCCGGTCGAATGAACGAGGTGATCACGAACCGCTCTTCGGCAGGCCGGGCGGGTTGGTCTGCGATGCCTCGACCGCCTCGTCAGTGACGCTCCAGCGCTTCAGCACCTCGCCATACTTGCCGCTCTTGATCAGATCGTTGATGGCGATGGTGATCGCGTTGGCGAGGCCGGCGCCCTTGCGGGTTGTGACCGCAATTTCCGCCGTCAGCGGCCAGCCGCCGCTGACGATGCCGACAACCTTGGTGTCCTTCTTGATCGAAGCGGCATAGGCGCGGGTGGCGTTCGGGTTGAACTCGGCGTCGGCCCGCCCGGCCTGCAGTGCCAGATCGGCCGCGGCGCGATCGTCGTAATATTGCACCTCGATCGGCTTCAGGCCGGCGGCCACGTTCTCGCGGTCCCATTCGAGGATGATCTTTTCCTGGTTGGTGCCGGTGCCGGTGATGACCCTGAGTCCGGCCACGTCCTTCGGCTCCTTGATCGAGTTGATCGGGCTGTCCGCCTTGACGGTGAAGGCAAGCACATCCTTGCGGTAGGTCGAAAAGTCGAATTTCTCCTTGCGTTCTTCGGTGACAGTCACGTTGCTGATCACAGCATCGTATTTGCCGGAACTGACGCCGAGCGGCCAATCGGCCCAGGCGACCGGCACGAGTTCGAGTTCCAGCCCGAGCGAATCGGCAAGAAGCGACGCAAGGTCCGGATCGGCGCCGACGACCGTCTTGGAATCCGTCGCATAGGTGCCGATCGGCGGATCCCACGGACTGATGGCGACCGTGAACTTGCCCTGAGTGACGAACCTGAAGTCGGGAGCGATCGCCTTGATCGCGGCCTCGTTCCTCTCGGCCCGGACACGATTGGAGGTGTCCGGGCTCAAGTCATATCTCTCCTCACCCCAGGCCGGGCCGAGTCCGATGCTCGCTACCGCGATTGCGCCAGCAAGGAGCAGTTTTGCGGAACCGAAGACTGCCATGCGTTCACTCCTTTTCATCTCAGAATTGTGGATTGTGTCGTTCGGATGCGCGCCCGAGGCGGGGAGCTTCAGAGAACCCGGGCCAGAAATTCGCGGGTACGGGGATGCTGTGCTTCGCTGAAGATCAGCGCCGGCGGCCCCGCCTCGAGCACGCGGCCCGCGTCCATGAAGACCACGGTGTCGGCGACCTCGCGGGCAAACCCGATCTCGTGGGTCACGATCACGAGCGTCGTGCCGGTGCGGGCCAGTTCCTTGATCACGTCGAGCACTTCGCCGACGAGTTCGGGATCGAGCGCGGAGGTGGGCTCGTCGAAGAGCAGCACTTTCGGGCGCAATGCCAGGGCGCGGGCGATGGCGACCCGCTGCTGCTGACCGCCTGAAAGCTGGCGTGGATAGGCATTGATCTTGTCGCTCAAACCGACGCGGGCAAGCAGGTCCTGCGCCAGCCGGATGGCCTCGGCTCGTTCGACACCGCGCACCTGCAGCGGCGCCTCGATGAGATTTTCGAGCACGGTCATGTGCGGGAACAGGTTGAAGTTCTGGAACACCATGCCGATGTCGGCGCGACGCTTGAGGATGTCCTTTTCCTTCAGCTCGTAGAGCGTATCGGCCTTCTGGCGATAGCCGACGAGTTCGCCATCGATTGATATGAACCCGTCATCGACGCGCTCGAGGTGATTGATCGTCCTGAGCAAGGTGGATTTGCCGGAGCCGGACGGTCCGAGGATTGCGGTCACGCTGCCGGCGGGCAGGTTGAGTTCTACATTGTCCAGCACCTTGAACGAACCGAAGCTCTTGGAGATGCCGTGAACATGGACGGCGCCGCCGGAGCGCGGAACCTGCGCGCCGTGAAATCCTGCCCTGTTGGCGGTCGTCTCCGAGATTTCCGGCAGCGGACGGCGGAAGCGCGAGAAAAAGGCCTGGAAGGGCAGCGGCACCGGATTGCGAACCGCGCCCTTCGAGAAATGCCGCTCGATATAGTGCTGGCCGATCGAGAGACCGGTCATGATCACGAGGTACCAGACGGTCGCCACCATCAGGAGCGGAATGACTTCGAGGTTGCGGCGATAGATGACCTGGACCGTATAGAAGAGCTCCGGCAGCGCCAGCACGTAGACCATCGAGGTGCTTTTCGCGAGCCCGATGATCTCGTTGAAGCCGGTCGGCAAGATCGAGCGCATGGCCTGCGGCAAAACGATACGGAACGCCTGCCGACTGCGTGGTAGACCGAGGGCGGCGGCCGCCTCGTGCTGTCCCTGGTCGACGGAGAGTATGCCGCCGCGCACGATCTCGGCGAAAAAGGCCGACTGATTGAGGGTCAAGCCCAGGAACGCAGCCGCAAACGGCGTCAGCAATTGTGTCGTCGGGTAGTTCACAAACACCGTGTCGGTGAAGGGAACGCTGAGGGTGATCGTCTCGTAGAGATAGCCAAGATTGTTGAGCACGAGCAGCAGGACGATAAGCGGGATCGAACGCAGCAGCCAGATATAACCAAACGAGAGACTGACAAGCAGGGGTGACTTCGAAACTCTTGCAAGCGCCAGACCGGTCCCGAGAAGCGAACCGGAAACAGTCGCCAGCGCCGTCAGCAGCAGCGTCCGCCCAAGGCCGGCAAGAACCGGCTCGGCGAAGAACCACTCGGCGAAGACCGGCCAGCCCCAGCGCGGGTTGGTGAGCACCGAATAGAGCAATGCTGCGATAACCACAGCGGCAAACAACGAACCAAGCGCGCGACCTGGGTGGCGCGCCGGGACGATGCGATAATGCGCGTAACTCTGCGTGGCTTCGCTTCGTCGTTCGATTTCGGCGCCCGCCGCATAGTCGCTCAGAAGTGCCATTGCTGAGTCCTTTCGGATTATTTGGGGTGAAGCCGCGCCTTGGTTCCGGGTGCGCCGGCGGCGTTAGGGATGGCCCGCCAGAAGCGGCTCCTGTGGCAGCGATCCGCCCAACAGGGCAGCCGAGGCGACGAGATGGGAGATGTCCTTCTCGAAGGGTAGCGTCTTGTAGGTTTCCGGGTCGGCGTCGACATCGAAAAGCGCCGTGTAGCCATTGGTGAGGTAGAGTCCGACGGCCTCAGGCTGCCGGAATCCGGTCGTCAGATAGATTCGCGAATAGCCCTGCCGCGCGGCCTGTGCCTCAAGCTCCAGAATGACCTTGCGCGCCAGGCCCTGGCGGCGCAGATCTAAACGCGTCCATATCCGTTTGAATTCAGCTGTCCTGTCGTCGTAGTGCTTGAAGGCACCGCCGCCGATCGTCTCCCCGTTTCGGATCAGGAGCACGAAATTGCCATGCGGCGGAGCGAAGGCTTCGGGCGGATATCGATTGAGCTCGGCGGCTGCGCCCTGTTCGTCGAAATAGGTGCCGTAGCGGCTGTCATATTCGAAGATGAGCTCGTCGATCAGCGGTTTTGCACGTGGATCGAGTGGCGACGTGTAGACAAACGTGTCGCTCATGCCGGTCTCCTGTTCTTGGAATCGTTGCGCAGGAAGGTTTCGGCGAGCCGGACCCAATAGCGAGCAGCGGGTGCGATGATCCCATCGTCGAAGTTGTAGTGGGGGCTGTGCAACGCGGCGCTCTCGCCATTGCCTACGAAGAGGTAGCTGCCGGGCTGGCGCGCGAGAAAGAAGGCAAAGTCCTCACTAGCGGTGCGGGGCTTGAACTCCTGTTCGATCCAGCCTTCGCCGAAGGTGTCGACGGCGACACGGCGCGCGAATGCCGTTTCTTCCTCATGGTTGACGACCGCCGGGAAGCCGAGCCGGTAGTCGACGTCAGCGCACGCCCCGAAGCTTTCGGCCTGTGCCCGGGCAAGCGCTGCGATGCGTGTCTTCAACTGCTGGCGAACTGCTTCGCTGTAGCTCCTGACCGTCAGTTTGATCTCGACACTGTCCGGGATCACGTTCGACGCTGATCCGCCGTGGATCGACCCGACGGTAACGACCGCCATCTCCCGCGGATCGACGTTGCGCGAAACGATACTCTGCAATGCTGTGATGAACGACGCAGCTGCTACGACCGGATCGACCGCATTATGGGGCTCTGCGCCGTGACCACCCCTGCCCTTGATGTGAATTATCGCCTGATCGACCGACGCCATTGCCGGTCCCGCGACGAACCCAAAATGGCCAATCGCGATACCGGGCCAGTTGTGCAGGCCGAAGACCGCATCAACCGGGAAGCGTTCGAACAGCCCGTCCGACAGCATTTTGCGCGCCCCGGCCCCGATCTCCTCCGCTGGTTGAAAGATGAGCCTCAGCGTGCCGGAGAAGCGGCCGCTTTGGGCAAGATAGCGTGCTGCCGTAAGAAGAATCGTCGTGTGGCCGTCATGACCGCAGGCATGCATGACACCCGGCTCCTGGCTCGCATACGAGAGATTGGTTTTCTCGTCGATCGGCAGCGCATCCATGTCCGCGCGGATGCCGATGCGCCGACTGCCCTCCCCGCGTTGGAGCGTCGCCACGACGCCCGTTCCGGCGATACCCGTTGCAACCTCGTATCCCCAGCTCGTGAGGAAATTCGCGACGATGCCGCTGGTACGGACCTCCTGGAACGCGAGTTCCGGATTTCGGTGAAGATCATGCCGCAACTCGATCATCTCGCCAATGTAGGCAGCGATGCCTTGCTCGACGTCATCGATGAATTGGGCGTTGTTGGTGATGGCATTCATTCCGACACCTCCGACGGTCAGGCGCGAACCTTGTGCAGGGGCTCCTGAGCAGTGCTGGCGTAGCGGCTCTCCCGGTAGGGGAGCCCAAGATGGCTGCGAAGTGTCGTGCCCTTCAGCTTGGAATCGAAATAGCCGCGCCGCTCAAGGAGCGGCAGCACATGAGCGACGAAGTCGTCGAGCCCCTCGGCGATCACGGGGAACCCAAGAATGAAGCCATCGGCGGCTTCCCCATCGACCCAGCGGATAATCTCGTCGGCGATGTGGTCGGCAGTGCCGATGAAGGCTGTCCTCGGCGTCGCGACGTCGAGTGCTATCTCCTGGAGCGTCGCCCTTGTTTCGCGCGCCGTCTTCTTGATGCGGTCGGTGGTGGCGCGAAAACTGTTCTTGCCGATGTCGCCGATGTCGGGAAAGGGCGCGTCGAGCGGATAGGCGCTGAAATCGTGGTGATCGAAAAAGCGGCCGAGATAGCGGAGCGCTTCCTCGATTGTCACGAGGCTGCGGATAGCCTGGTATTTCGCCTCGGCCTCTTCGGCGCTCGTGCCGACGATCGGACCGATCCCCGGGAAGATCCGAATGTCCGCCGCACTTCGTCCCTGCGCGATCGCGCTTTGCTTGACCTGCTTGTAGAAAGCCTTCGCCTCATCGATCGGCCCGCCATTGGTGAACACGGCGTCGGCATGCTTGCCGGCAAGCCTGACGCCGGAGTCCGAGGCGCCGGCCTGGAAGACAACCGGCTGTCCTTGTTTCGAGCGGCCGATGTTCAGCGGCCCCTCGATCTGGAAAAAGCGCCCCTTGTGGTTCAGCCGACGCATCTTCGTCTTGTCGACAAAAACCCCCGTGTCGCGGTTGCACACGAAGGCGCCGTCGTCCCAAGAATCCCAAAGGCCTTTCGTCACATCGAGATATTCGTCGGCGATCTCGTAGCGCAGTTCATGCTCCGGGTGCGGCTTGCCATAGTTCCGGCCCGAACCCTCGAGCGGCGACGTCACCGCGTTCCAGCCGGCGCGCCCGCCGCTGATCAGATCGAGCGAGGCGAACTGCCGGGCAATGGTGAAGGGATCGCTGTAGGAGGTCGAAACCGTGCCGACGAGGCCGATCTTCGAGGTGGACGCCGCCAGCGCCGACAGGATCGAGATAGGCTCGAATCGGTTGAGGAAATGCGGGATCGACTGTTCGTTGATGTAGAGTCCGTCGGCGACGAAGGCGAAGGCGATACCGGCGGCCTCCGCCTTCAGGGCCGTTTCGACGAAGAAACCGAAATTGACACTGGCATCGGCCGGCCCGCTCGGATGCTTCCAGGCATTCATGTGTCCGCCCGGTCCCTGCAGCATGATGCCGAAAGTCACTTTCTTGCTGGTCATCGCATTGATCCTTCTGCGAATGGGTCAGGCTGCGAGGGAAAGCCGCTCTCTGGCGATGAGCTCGATGGAGGCGAGCCGTTCGGCGGCACCCACGGCGGGGGTATCGATGATGAATTCCGTCACGCCGTGGCGCCGGTGCAATGCATCGAGCTCGTCGTGCACCTGCTGCGCCGTGCCGTGGACCACGCTCGGGGTTTTCTCCTCGATGCGGTATTCGGCAACACCGGCCTGACGGGCGAATTCCGCGGCCTGTTCCTCGCTGCCGACATTGACGCTCTGGCCGTCGGCAAGGAAAACCTTGAAGATTTTCAGGCCCGCGACGCGCTCGCGTGCCCCACCCTCGGTTTCTGCCGCGAGCGCCGCGAGCGCCAGGATCGGTCGGTCACCACCGGACGCCTGTTCGTAGGCCTTGAACGTCTTGTCTAGATTGTCCGGATCGCCGTTCAGGTGCCCGGCGAAGACGAGCTTCCAGCCCTTTTCGGCCGCGAGCCTGGCGCTCTCCACGCCGGCTCCGAGCAGGAAGCGGTCCGGCGCGGTTGGCGGCAAAGGGGTCGCGAATAGACCGCCGTCCCGACCCTCGTCCGGATCAAGATAGCGGTTGAGATCGGCAAGCTGCTCGGCAAAGCTTTGCCGGCGCGAAGGATCGACCGCCGCCTGAAGCGCCCGCGTAGCAAGGGGCAAGCCGCCCGGCGCCTTGCCGACGCCTAGGTCGACGCGTCCGGGCGCAAGCGTGGCGAGAAGGTTGAAGGTCTCAGCCACCTTGTAGGTGCTGTAGTGCTGCAGCATCACACCGCCTGATCCGACGCGGATCTTGGACGTCCTCGCAAGGAGATAGGCGATCAGCGTTTCCGGCGCCGAACTTGCAAGACCCGCCATGTTATGATGTTCAGCAACCCAGAACCGGCAATAGCCCAATTCCTCTGCCCTGGCTGCGAGCGCGGCCGTTGCCTGCAGCGCATCGGCGGCCGTTTTTCCTTCATCGAGGGGGCTCTTGTCGAGCAGGCTGAGCTGGTAAGCCATGGAGCTGTTCCGGTTTCCGCCAGGACTGAACTCCAGTTAATACATAATTTTTATGCACTTTAAGAAATGCGGTTCTGTTTGCGCCTGCGAATGAGGAAAGTTGTCGCTTCTACCGCCGATTGAAGAGGCGTTTACCGTCCTTAGCCTCCTGCCCGTGCTAACCGATCGACGTCAGACATTCGCGGCGCCCACGCCGGGCGGACCTAGCCGAGCGGCGAAAGTCGGGCCAGGGTGTCCCCTCGCCTGTCGCTGTGAAGCAAGTGCAGGCAGCGCCGTTTCAGTCGCATGAACTCGCTTGATGCGATGATCTTGGTGGTTCTCGGTCTGTCAAAGGGGACTTTGATTTCTTCGTGAATCCGGCCGGGCTGCGCCTGCATGACGATGATGCGGTCTGCAAGCAACAAGGCTTCGTCGATGTCATGGGTGACGAAGACGATGGTCTTGCGGAACTGCTCCCAGATTTCGAGCAACAGTTCCTGCATCCTGAGCCTCGTCAATGCATCCAGTGCTCCGAAGGGTTCGTCCATCAGCAGGAGCTTCGGCTGGTTGATGAGGACGCGCGCGATCTCCACACGCTGCTGCATACCGCCGGAAAGCTCGGACGGATAACGATCGGCAAACCCGCTCAAGCCGACCAGATCGAGCACCCTCTCCGCTTCGAGCCTCCTCTCCGAACGCCCAATGCCGCGCATCTTCGGACCGAAAGCGACGTTGTCGCGGGCATTCTTCCAGGGAAAAAGCGTGTGGTGCTGAAAAACGATGCCGCGCTCCGGATCGGGGCCGTTAACGGCTAGACCATCGACCGAGAGCCTGCCCGCGGCCGGAATGATATGCCCTGCCAATGCACCGAGCAGCGTGGATTTGCCACAGCCGGAGGGACCCAGGAGGCAAACGAACTCGCCGGGCGAAACCTCGAAGCTGACATCGCTGACGGCTTCGAACATCGTGCTGCCGCGGCCAAGCCTGATCGAAACGTGCTCGGCCTCGACTCGTCCGGTCGCAGCACCGGCTATGCGCTTCTGGATGTTCATTGACGGCCTTCCTTCTTGTTCCATGGCAGGAGTGCGGTCCCCGCCGCCTTGAGGAGCGCACTGCTCGCCATGCCGAGCAGCCCGATCACGACCATGCCGACGATGATCTCGGGATAGTTCTGCAAGGTGTAGGATTCCCAGGTGTAGTAGCCGATGCCGAACTGGCCGGAGATCATCTCCGCCGTGACGAGGCAGAACCATGACGTTCCCATGCCGATCACCAGCCCTGTGACGATATTCGGCGCCGCACCCGGAATGATGACCTCGAACAGCATGGCGGCGCGGGTGCTTCCGAGGCTCCTGGCCGAGGCGATCAGCCGCGGATCGACACTTTCCACGCCATGGACCGTGTTGATGACGATTGGAAACAAAGCCCCGGTGAAGGTGATGAAGATCATCGAGAGTTCCGACGATGGGAACATCAGAACCGCGAGCGGGATCCACGCGACGGCAGGGATCGGCCGCAACAGTTCGAGAGGCGTCTGCAGAAAATCCCCGAGAACGCGAAAGCGTCCAATGATGAGGCCGAGCGCGACTCCGACGGCAGCCGCGATCGCATAGCCTGCAAAGACCCGTCCAAGACTGCTCGAGACATGGGCGAAAAGCCGCGGCGAGGCAAGGAAATCGAGCATTGCGATAACCACATCCACCGGCGACGGCACATTCTCGAAGGTAACGATGCCGAGACTCACCTTGAGGCTGGACGCCATCTGCCAAACGAAGAGGCAGATGGCGAGCGAGCCGGCCCGGCGCAGCCAATGTCCGATGAGGGAGCCGGTCATCGGTGGCCTCAGTTGCTTGCCAGGATCGACGATTTCACGCCGGTAAAGTCAAGCACGTTTCCGCCATGTGCCTTTGCCCAGCTTTCCGCATTTTCCTTGAGGAGGAACGCGCTGACCTCGCCGCTGTCGGCACGCACGAACCAGGCCTGCTCGCCGATGAGCTTGATTCCGCTCTCGCGATCCTGGGCGTAGAAGACCCGGATCGCCTTGCCATCTCCTTCTATCGCCTTGAGGGCCTTCAGCGCGTTTTCGGGCGAGGCATAGTGCCTGACCTGCGGTTCTCCATCGACCCAGATCTCGGCGACGCGCTTCGGATCCTTGATTGGCTCGCTGGTGGCAGCATCCTTGGCTGTAAGCGGCAACTGCTCATAGTTCTTGAGGGCCGCCTCGTAATCGAGGCCCGACGCCTTGAACGCAGCGCGAATGAAGCGGTCGTCGACGAAGCTGTCGACGTCCAGCGATCCGTCCGCCTTCTTGAGAGACTTTAGGGTTTCGATGGCCGTGGCGACGGCCTGCCGATACTGAGGTTTCCATGTGAGGTCGCGGGTCTGCAGTCCGAGAGGACCGTGGAACAGATAGTCGACCTCGGCCTCGACACCGGTGACCTTGCCGATCAGCTCGCTGTATTTCTCAGGCTCCTTGGCGATCAGCTGATCCGCCTCGATCGCAGCGCGAAGATAGGCGACGACGATTTCCGGATATTTTTCCGCATAGGAGGCGTCGACCAGAGCGCCATGAAAGGTCGGCGTCTTCGCCTGCGAGCCATCATAAATCTTTCGGGCAAAGCCGCGCCACGGGAAGAGCTCGGCGAAGGGAACGAAATCGGCATGGGCCTCGATCTGGTTTGCCTTGAGTGCGGCGCCGGCGACCTCGGGAGCCTGGGTGATGATGCTCACGTCGCTCTCCGCGTCCCATCCCTGCGCCTTGACAGCGCGAAGCAGCATGCCGTGCGAGGTGGAGGCAAACGGCACCGAGATCGTCTTGCCCTTCAATTCAGGAAGCGACTGGATCGGCGAATCCGTGGGCACGACAATGCCGTTGCCGCTACCGTTCACGCTACCCGAAAGGACGGTGATGAACAGGCTCTTCCGTCCGGCCTTGAGGTGCGCGAGGCCGTTGAAGGAGCCGGGAAAATCCGCCATCACCCCGAAGTCGAGCTTGCCGGCGATCTGCTCGTTGGTGATCGGTGCGCCACTCGTGAAGTTCTTCCATTGAATGTCGTAGGTGGCGTCCTTGTACTTGCCGTCATGCGGAAGATATTTTTCAAGCAGCTTCAGCTCGCGGATGAGCAGGCCGCCGGTCGCGGTGTTGATGGTAGTATCCTGAGTGCCGATCGCCACCCGGATGGTCTCGGCCTGGGCGGTTGAAGCAAAGCCGGGTGCCGCCAAGGCAAGGGCCACGAGATGTGTGCGCAAGTTCATGGTTCTATCCCATAGTCGTGCCGCGGGTTCTTGCCCGCCGGCTTCCAGTTGACTGACCCCAGTGTCGATCGCCGAACCGCTGTCGAGCGAATTTATGAGGCGGCTGTCAAAGCGGGATAAGCAATTATTTGCGGCGTGCCGGCCGGCACTTTGGCGCAAGCGTTCGGCTACTAACCCGGATTTTTGCTTATGTAATAAGCTGTTAGCTGCGGCATAGGCATCCCGGCCGGTGGTGGTAGCGGGACAAACGTCCAAGCTCCTCCGGAAAAGAGCAATGATTTTCCTTTATATTAGATAGATTCTATATAGTTTTATCCGGGGACTGAAGAGGGAAGTCATCATGAGCCTGGAACTACGCACCGAGAATATTGGGAAAGATCGACGGCCGGAACTGCCGCCGGAGCTTCCAGACCCGGTCATCCTGCCCGGCTACCAGGCACTGTTCCTGAGCGAAAGCGTCGACGGATTGGACGAGGGCGCCCATTTCCTCGACGCTTTGAAGCCGGAGGAATGGGCAAGGCTCAACAGCCATGGCCGGCACTTAGCCTTCTCGAGCGGTGCGGCAATCTTCGCCCAGGGCGACAGCCACGACGGCATATTCATCATCAAGACCGGTCAGGTTCGGGTCTTCTATACCGCTCCGTCAGGCCGTGAGATCACACTTGCCTATTGGACGGACGGGCACTTCATCGGCGGCCCGGAAATGACAGGAGGCGGCACGCATATCTGGTCCGGCGAGGCACTCAGCGATTGCGAGATCCTGTTCCTACCGGCCTCCGCCCTGAGAAAACTCGTCGTTGAACTTCCGAGTTTCGCCCTCTGTCTTCTGCAGGGATTGGCCGCGAAGGGCAAATGCTATTCCGCCATGGCCCAGATGCTCGGGACGCGATCGGTCATCGAACGCCTGGCGCAGTTCCTCACCAATCTCGGACAGCTTCATGGCGTGCGCGACGGGCAGGCGGTGATCATCAATGCCAAGGTGACACACGACCAGATTGCCGCCATGGTCGGATCGACGCGTCAATGGGTCACGATGATGATGAAGCGCTTCCAGAAGGAGGGTCTGGTTACGGTGACGCCGCGGCATATCCGCATCGAGCGCCCGCACAAGCTTATGAACATGGTATCGAAGGGCGGCGCCTGACGCCGCCCTTGCGCGAGAGATCTACCCTAGCTTTGTAAGTGCCCAGCGAACCGTCTTGCGCACGTCCGGATCGGCATCGGATGCAAGTTCCATCAGCGACTCCCGTGCGGCGGGATCAGCGATCTCGCCGAGTGCGGCGGCCGCCTCTTTACGCAGAGCCGGGATCTCGCTTTCGAGCAGTTGCGCTATGGCCGGGACCGCCGTCTGCACCTTGAGCTTGCCCAACGCGCCGAGGCTTTTCTGCTGGACCTGCCAGTATTCATCGCCAAGACCTTTCACCAGCACGTCAGCGTCGCAGACCCGACCGATGCGGCCGAGCGATTCCGCCGCGGCCGCCCTGACTTGCCAGTTCTCGTCGCTAAGAGCGGCGGCCACGGCGGCACGGGCTGCGGCTTTCGTCGTGAAGGTCAATGCGTCGACGGCGACGGCCCGGACGCTCGCGTCGGCGTCGCACGTCGCATCGATCAGCGACGGCAGGGTCTCCTCGAGCTTGAGGTAGGCAATGACGGCAAGGGCCTCGGCCCTGACGTTCGGATCCGCGTCGCGCATTGCGCCAAGCGCCGGCCCGAGCGATGAAGACGAGCGCAGCGCTCTCAACCCCCGAAACAACGCGGCACGGACAAAGGCGCTTGGGTGGCTAAGGGAAGGCAGGATTTCCGCTGCCGCTGCCGGGTCCTTGACCTCAGCAAGACTATCCGCCGCTGCTTGTGCGACCGATGGGTCGTCATCCTTCACCAGCTTGGCGAGGGCTCTCGCGGCATCGCGCGTCTCGAACTCGCCAAGCGCGATCGCCACCTGCAAGCGCACGCTCGCATCGTGATCCTCGCCAGCGGCCAAGAGATGTGGCAGCACGTCGATGCTTGCAGTTTCGGCAAGATCAATCACCGCGAGCCTGCGTACGGCCGGGTCTGCGTCGGTGAGCCGCTCGGCGATCTCCTCGGCGTCGCCGAAGTCTTCGAAGGGGTCGAACGCACTCATGTCAGCGCAGCAGATACGGAATGTTGACGGTGACCGCGCCGGTCGGGCAGTCCGTTTCGCACGGCATGCAGTACCAGCATTCGTCGAACTTCATGAAGGCCTTTCCGGTCAGATCGCTGATCCGCAACACGTCGAGCGGGCAAACGTCGACGCAGACGGTGCAGCCTTTGTCGGCAATGCATTTCGCATCGTCGACGACGACGGGAACGGTGGTGGGCGAAAGCGCGAGGGGCATTTTCTCTCCTGGTCAGGCTTGATTGGAAACGCGCAGGCGCTCGTAGGCGGTGCGCTCCTCGTGCTCGATTGGCACGATATAAGGCTCGATCGCCCGCTTTTCGGACACCATTCGGCCGTCGACCTTGCGAAGCAGCGTATGGCAGAACCAATTGTCATCGTCCTTGTCGGGGTAGTCGACACGATTATGGTAGAGGCCCCAGCGGCTCTCGGTCCGATAGAGCGAAGCCTGGGCCGCCATGTCGGCGCAATCGAGAATCGAGGAGACTTCCAGCGAGCGCATCAGTTCATGCGGATTGCGCGCGACGAGCGCCCTCTCGAGATCTTCCCTGACTTCTGCAAGCCGCGCCTGCCCGATCTGCATCTTCGCGGTAACCTTGGGCGGCTGGAGATAGTCGTTGACGAGGCGCCGGGTCTTGTATTCCAGCTGGTTCGGCGGAATGCCGTCGTCGCGCCGGGTCGGCGCCAGCACACGTTGGCGCTCGAGGCTGACCAGTTCGCTGTCGAACTCCGGCAGGTCGATCTCACCCGCAACCCCGGCAGCGTGTTCGCCGGCGATCGCGCCATTGGTGAATGCGCCGAGCATGTAGTTGTGCGGGACACTCGCCATATCGCCTGCGGCATAGAGGCCCGGCACGGTGGTGCGGGCGAATTCATCGACGAAGACCCCGGACGCACTGTGCCCCGAGCAGAAGCCGATTTCCGAGATATGCATCTCGATCATCACCTCGCGGTAGTCGGTCCCGCGCGCTTGATGGAACCTGCCGCGCGACGGCCGCTCAACCTTGTGCAAGATCTGTTCGATCTCGCCGACGGTGTCGGGATGCAGATGATTGAGTTTCAGGAAGACCGGGCCCTTGCCCGACTGCAGTTCGTTGTAGAATTCCTGCATCATCTGTCCCGACCAGTAGTCACTCTCGATGAAGCGCTTGCCTTCGCTGTTCGCCGTATAGGCGCCGAACGGACCAGCGACATAGGCGCAGGCCGGTCCATTATAGTCCTTGATCAACGGATTGATCTGGTAGCATTCGAGATTGGCCAGCGCGGCGCCTGCGTGATAGGCCATCGAATAGCCGTCACCGGAATTCGTGGGGTTCTCGTAGGTTCCGAACAGGTAGCCCGAATGCGGCAGGCCGAGCCGGCCCGCTGCACCCATGCAAAGGATCACGGTCTTGGCGCGAAGCACGAGAAACTCGGCCGAGCGCGTATTCACCGCGATGGCGCCCGCTATCCTGCCGTCCTTCGCCGTCAGCAGCCGTGTTGCCATGAAGCGGTTGGAAATCAGGATCCTTTCCCGCCTGATCTGGCGGTAGAGCGCCTTCTTCACCGTGTCGCCGTTCGGCATCGGCAGGACATAGGTTCCGAGATGATGAACCTTCTTCAGGTCGAAGTCGCCATTGGCGTTCTTCTGGAAGCGTATGCCGAAGCGGTCGAGCTCCTCGATGATTTCGAAACAGCGTGAGGCATACTTGAACACCGGCGCCTGATCGACGATGCCGTCATTGGCGATGGTGATCTCCTTGGTGTACTGCTCCGGCGTGGCGTATCCCGGCACGACGGCATTGTTCAGCCCATCCATGCCCATCGAAATCGCGCCTGAGCGCTTCACATTGGCCTTTTCGAGTAGCACCACGTTCAATTCGGGATTTCGCTGCTTCGCTTTCAACGCCGCCATCGGTCCGGCCGTACCGCCGCCGATCACCAGAACATCGCAAGTTACTTCCGTGAGGCCTTCGACAAAATTGTCTTCCATTGTTGTTCCCTAAGCCTCACGAATTGGCGATGTCCCGCAGATAGCTCCACGGATAGATGCCGCGGTCATGGCCATCGGAAAAACCTAGGCGCACGGCGTAGGAGCCGATCGTCTCGGCGCTCGTGATGGTCACGTCGTCGAACGAACCCTCCCTGCCCTCGATGGAAGATCGGACGTGATGAGCCGCTCGGCTGAGCGCGCGCAACCGTGAAGCCGGGATGGAGGAGAGATTGCCGTCATCCCACGTGATGGCGAGTGAGCGGCGCTCGGCGTTGATTCTTAGTTCCAAAGGTATCATGGCGTTTCCTGATCGTTGGACGCCATTGTAGGAATCGACCCCGGTTGGACACGCAATAAATTGCCTGATCGGCCGCCGCGGTGAAAAAGCGGCGGCCACTCTCTCTTCCCTGCAGCATTGCTGACTTGTCGCTCTACTGCGGGAGGCGAAAATGGTCGTCGACCCGGCGCAGGTGGCGCGTTTCCTTCGCCCATCCGATCGATCGACGATAACTGCCGAACAAGTTCGCTTGCTTCACGTTTTCCACCGTCAGCCCGTATGCGTTCGCCGGATCGGGATCGACGTAGAGCGAATCCACCGGACAATAGACCTCGCACATGAAGCAGGTCTGGCAGTCGCCCTGTCGGGCGATAACCGGAGGGCCGTCGCAATGGCGTCGAACACGTTGGTCGGGCAAACCTTGACGCAAAGATTGCAGTCGGTGCAGGTTTCCGTGTCGATGACTTCGATCATTACTCGGCCGCCTCGCGAAAAATCGGTTCTTCAACGGGTTCCGGCCTGACCGCGATATGTCCGAGCCCGCTGACGATCAGCCTATGGCGCTGTGCCGGATCCTGTTTCGAGAAATCATCCCGGCGGTGCATGCCGCGCGTTTCGGTGCGCGCAAGCGCAGCGCGGTACATCCAGCGCGCCGTCGCGGTCATCGCCGCCACCTCCCGCAGACGAAGCAAGTCTAAGTGGGAGACGCCGCCGCTAGTCTCCAGTCTTTCCCAAAGATCATCGAGGCGATGAACCTCGCGGGACAGAGCAGCCTCGGTCCTGAAATAATTCACGTCGAGCGGAAAGACCGCCTGCTGCACGGCCTGCAGTGCCGCGTTCGTGTCGAGCTCTCGCGCGGCCCCCGCATAGCCCGCTCGACCAAGGCGCCGCAGCACGGGACTGGGCTTTTTCTTCAGCGCAAACTTAGCAGCAGCGGTCCCGGCAAAAGCGCCGGTCGCAATCGCCCACGCGGCATTGTGGCTGCCGCCGCCGGTAAAGCCGCCGCAAATCGGCTCGCGGGTCGCATTGTCGCCGGCGCATAGAGACCCGGCACCGTGGTGGCGCAGTCGAGCCCCGTCAGCCGCAGCCCACCGGTGCCGCGCACCGTGCCTTCGAGCCGAAGCGTAACCGGAAATCTCTCGGTGAAGGGATCGATGCCGCGCCGGTCGAAGGGAATGAAGAAATTCGGTTGTGCGCGGCGCATGATCGCCTTCAACGCGTCGGTCTCGGCGAGATCGAGCCGTGCATAAACAGGCTCCGACAACAGCGTGCGGGCGATGATCGAGCGTCCCCGCGCTGAACCCGCGCCCTCGATCAGGGTTCCATCCTCGCGATAGAACCGCGCGAAACGATAAAGCGCCGTCTTGGTAATCGAGGCGAAGCTCGGCGAACGTAAGCCGACGAGAACTCCATGCCGGAAAGCTCCGCTCCCGCTTCCGCCGCCATCAGATATCCGTCTCCGGTTAGCACGTCGCAGCCGAGCGCCTTGCTCATGAAGGCACATCCGCCTGCTGCCATGATGACGGCAGCCGCGCGCACGATCCAGTTGCCGCCCTCCTGCCGACGAATGCCGGTCGCGCCGGCGATCGCGCCGGTGCCGTCGCGGACAAGTTCGAGCGCCGGCGAATGATCGAGTATCCGAACACCGGCATTCTTCACCTTGCGGCGCATCAGCCGCATGTATTCCGGCCCCTGGACCGAGATACGCTGCTCGATCCCCTGCTCATTGGACGGAAATGGATAGCCCCAGGCAGCCAGCCGATTGACGCTTTCCCAGGTTTTGTCGAGGATCGGAACCATCCAGCGCCGCTCAGAGAGATAGCCGCCCATCCCCTCCCGGCTTGCCATGGCGGTTTCCCGCTCGCGCGGATCGGGCGGCACGTACCAGATCTGGGTGCCGGCTGAGGCGGTGGCGCCGGAACTGCCGCAATGCCCCTTGTCGACCAGGACAACCTTCGCGCCAGCTGCGAACGCATTGAGCGCTGCCCAGCAGCCGGCTGGTCCACCGCCCACGACGAGGACATCCGTTTCGATCTCGAGAGAGGATTCCCGATTGCCTGGTGTCGGATCGCGCTCAGTCATGACGATACCTCTTGATCGTGTTTCGTATTTAGTACACTAAAACGGTCGATTATAACTGCAACCGAGGTCCTCATGCGGATTGCCAGCCTTGCAATGTATGTCAGCCCGCCACCGGTCGCGGCGGCGACGACGGCGCTGTGGGCGTTCATTCGGGACGACTTGCGGCGGGAGGGACTCCATGATGTCCCGGAAGGCTTGAGCGCCGACATCCGCTATGACGAAAGCTGGAGTCACCCTGACCTGTTGCTGGCGCAGACCTGCGGCTATCCTTACATCCGGCATCTGCGCGGCAAGGTCCGGCTCGTCGCGACACCGGTCTATTCGCATCCGGGCTGCGACGGTCCGGCGAAATGCAGCTTCATCATCGTGCGCCAGAATTCGCCAGTGCGCGCCCTTGAAGAGCTCCGCGGCGCGCGGGCCGCCATCAACGAAGCCGGCAGCAATTCCGGGGTCAATCTGTTCCGCGCCGCCGTCGCGCCGTTTGCGAGCGGCGGCCGGTTCTTCGCCTCCGTGGTCGAGACCGGAGGCCACCGCGCCAGCATCGACGCCGTCGCGTCCGGTGCCGCGGATGTGGCCGCAATCGACTGCGTCACCTATGGCAATACGCTGCGTTTCGATCCCGAACGCCTGGCCGGAATCCGCGTGCTTGAAGAGACCGTCAAGGGTCCGGGGCTGCCGTTCATCGCTCGCGCGGCGGCATCCGACCGAGAAATCACGGCTCTGCGCGGGGCGCTCAAAAGGGCGATCGCCGAACCGTCGCTGGCCGAAACGCGCGACACGCTGGCGCTCAAGGATTTCGTCGTCCTTGCGGACGCGGATTACGAACCATTGGCCGAGCTTGAGCGATCTGCGCATCGCCTTGGCTACCCGGTCATCGCCTGAACGACGCCTGTCTCGACTGGAAAATGGCAGGCAACGGCTCGGCCGTCCGAGACGGTCTCGAGCCGCGGCTGCGTCGTTGCGCAGACAGCCCTTGCGACGGGACAGCGGCCGTGGAAGCGGCAGCCGGGCGGCGGCTCGTGCGGGCTCGGCAACTCTCCCTTCAGCACAATCCGGTCGCCGCGTCTTTGCGCATCGACTGTCAGGTTCGAGGAAAGCAGCGCCTGGGTGTAGGGATGCGCCGGACTTGAAAAGAGCTGGCGTGTGCCGCCGCATTCGACGATCTGTCCGAGATACATGATAGCGACCCGATCGGTGACCCGTCCGACCACGTTGAGGTTGTGCGAGATGAACAGGTAACTCAGTTGCAGCCGGTCCCTCAGCGATCGCAAGAGGTTGAGCAGTTCGCCCTGGACGGAGATGTCGAGACCCGCAGTCGGCTCGTCGGCAACGATGATCGAAGGCTCGGCGGCAATCGCCCGCACCAGCGCCACCCGCTGGGCCTGCCCGCCGCTCAACTGGTGCGGATAGCGCGGCAGCAGTTGCTTGCCGAGGCCGATGCTTTCGGCCAGCGCTGCGATGCGCGCCCAGCTTTCGGCCGAATAGGTCCTGCGGATCTTCAGCGGCTCGGCCATGAGCGCGCCGACGGTGAGGCGCGGGGAAAGCGAGCTTGCCGGATCCTGGAAGAGAAGCTGGACCTTGCGCTGCAGATCACGCCGCCGTACGGCAGTGCTACTGCCAAGCACTTCCCCGCCAATCGCGAGCTCTCCCGAAGACAAGGGCTGCAGTCCGGCGATCGCGCGGGCCACCGACGTCTTTCCGCATCCGCTCTCGCCCACGAGGCCGAGCGCTTCGCCGGGACGCAGTTCGAGCGAGAGGCCGTCGACGGCGGTCATCCTGCCGTAGCGGATTACCGCGTTCTTGAGGGAAAGAGCGAGCGCACTCATCGCGAAGCATCCTGCCAACAGGAGAACCTGTGTCCCGCCTCCACCTGCCGACGTGGCGGCGGTTCGCTGCATCGCGCGTGGCTTTCGGTGCAGCGCGCAGCGAAGATGCATCCGGCGGGACGACATGCCGGATCCGGTACGATCCCCGGAATCGTCGCGAGGTCCTGTTCGGGATCGAAGTCGGAATAGGGATCGATCTCGCAGGCAAGCAGCGCGCGGGTGTAGGGATGGAGCGGCTTGCGCAGGACCGCCTTGACCGGCCCGCTTTCCACCACCGTTCCGGCATACATGACGACGACGCTGTCGCAGAGTTCGGCGATCAGCCCCATGCTGTGGCTGACGACGAGCATCGAGGACCGGGTCCGCCGCCTCAGGCGCTGCAGCGCTTCGACCACCTGCATCTCGATCGTCGCATCGAGCGCCGTCGTGGGTTCATCGGCGATCAGCAGCTTGGGCTCGACGAGCAGCGCCATCGCGATGACGACACGCTGCCGCATGCCGCCGGAAAACTCATGCGGATAGGCACGCATCCGTCGTGGCGCATCCGGCACGCCGACTTCGGCGAGCACGCGCTCCGCCCGCGCCCACAGTTGCGAGCGGCGGTCCTTGGGGAAGCGGCGGCGCTGTATGTCGACCAGTTGCGTGCCGATCGTGAATAGCGGATTGAGCGAACTCATCGGATCCTGAAAGACCATGGCAATCTCGGTGCCGCGGAGCGCTTCGGCCTCCTTTGTTGCAAAGACATTCTCGCGGCTATCGAAGGCGGCGCGGCCGGCAGACACTTCAGCATCGTCCGCCAGAAGGCCAAGCAGGGCGAAGGCCACGGTCGACTTTCCGCTGCCGCTCTCGCCGACGAGACCGACGGCCTCTCCATGTCCGATGGTGATGTCCACCGAATCCAGAACATGCGCGGTCGCCCCGGCGCCGGGATAGGAAACGTTCAGTTTCTCGATGGCGACAAGGGCTTCGCTCACAGGTGCTTCCTCAGCTTGGGATCGAGTGTGTCGCGCATGGCCTCCCCCAGAAGCGCAAAGCCGAGAGTGGCAAGGATCAGTGCCAGGCCGGAAAAGGTGGCGAGCCAGATCGATTGCTCGAGATAGGTGTAGCCGTCGTTGAGCAGACTGCCCCAGCTCGCCAGCGGCGGCCGCACACCGAGACCGAGGAAACTGAGGCCTGCCTCGATGGTGATGACGACCGGGATGTCCATGCAAGCGAGCACGAAGATCGGGCCGATGATGTTCGGAGTGACATGGTGCAGGATAACCCGCCAGCGCTCCGCCCCCAGCACCTTTTCCGCCTCGATAAAAGGACTGTTGCGAAGCGCGATCGTCTGCGCCCGTGCGACCCGGCCGAAATGTGGGATGAAAACGATGCTGACAAGGAGCACGACGTTTCCCAGCCCCGGCCCCAGAACCGCGACGAGCGCCAGCGCAAGAATGATGCTCGGAAACGAGGTGACGATATCGAAGATTCCGACGATCGAGAAGTCGACCGCACGCGGCGACAACGCGGCCGCAATGCCGAGCGCAACGCCGGCGATAAGCGAAATGGCGATCACCGACAAGGCGACGCCAAGGGCGACGCGGGAGCCGTAGATCAGGCGGCTTAGGATATCGCGGCCAAGATGGTCGGTGCCGAGAAGGTGCTGGAAGGATGGATCCATCAGCCGCTTTGCTGGCGCGATCGCATTTGGGCCATAGGGTGCGATCAGCGGCGCGGCGATTGCGACCAGGCAGATCATCGTGACGGCAAAGAGCGCGAAAGCTCCGCCCGGTCGGCGGGCGATTTGGAGCAGGGCCGGCATGGCTCAGGTCCCCCGCGCTGCGGCGAGGCGGGATCGCTCGCGTGGATCGAGGAGGCTCTGCGTCAGATCGGCAGAAAGATTGGTCAGCACGTAAAGAAGCACCGTGATGAACACGCCACCCTGCACCACCGGATAGTTGCGGGTGCGGATCGCGTCATAGATCAGCGAGCCGAGGCCAGGCCGATTGAAGATCACTTCGACGAAGACTGCGCCGCCGAGAAGTTCGCCGAACCCCATCGAGAGAATCGCAATGGTCGGTAGAATCGCCGGCTTCAATGCATATTTCATCAGGATCTTCGCTTCGCTGACGCCATAGGCGCGTAGAGTGCGGATGTGGTTCTCACCCAAAACCTCCAGCAGCGACGAGCGCAACAGGCGGGCGAGGTAGCCGATCCAGCCGACGGCAAGGGCGGCGGTCGGAAGCACCAGATGCCACAACTGGTCGCCGACAGCACCGGCCTCACCTGCTCCGAGTACCGGGAACCAGCGCAAAGTCACCGAGAACGTCATGAGCAGGAAGACCGCGACCACGAAGCTCGGCGTCGAGATGAAACCAACGCTGAGGAACGCCACGAGACGGTCCGTCTTGCCGCCGGGATTGCGCGCCGACAACAGCGCCAGCGGCACCCCGAACAGAATGGCCGAGAGCATGGCGGAGAACGCCAGCGCCACCGTGTTGGGCAGCGCCGCCGCAACGAGCCCGGCCACCGGCCGGCCGTTGAAGACATCCTCTCCGAGATCACCGGACAAAAGGTGGGCGAAGAAGGCGAGCACTTGCTCGCCGACCGGCCGGTCGAGGCCGATACGGGCGTTCAGCGCGGCGACGGCCTCCGGGGTCGCGCGCGAGCCGAGAATGACGGTTGCCGGATCGCCCGGTATGAGGCGCGTCAATGCCATCAGGATCACGACGGAACCGGCAACGGCGAGAAGCGCCGTCGCCAGCTTGAAGGCAAGGTGGATCCGGAAAGACGCGCCTCTCATTGCCGGGCGCCCCTTTCAGGCTTGGCGAATACCGGCACGGTGTCAGGCCGTGGCTTCGGTGAAGGCCGTGTACAGCCAGTTGTTGCCGTTCGGCAGGACACCCGGCTTCAGCCATTTGCGCGAGGCAAAGGCATTGAGGTTGTGGGTGATCCAGATGAAGGCTGCGGATTCATCGAGAAGCTTCTGGGCATCGATATAGATCTTTTCCCGTTCGGCCTGATCGACAGTGACGCCACCCTTCTCATGCAGCGCGTCGAATTCGGCATTTTTCCAACGCTGCCAGTTCCACTGCCCGACCTGGGCCGAAGTGAACCATTGCGTCTGGAAGCCCGGATCGAACTTGCCGTTGAACTTTATGAGCGACAGTTCGAGGTCTTTGCTGGCATCGTTCTCGCCGAGCGCCCAGTAAGCGGCGGATTCCAGCGCCTCGATCTCGACCTCGATGCCGACTTCGGCGAGATTCGCCTGAATGATCTGCGCGATCGCTTCATAGCGTGCGGTGGACTCGATGGTCAGCTTCGTCTTGAAGCCGTTCGGATGGCCGGCTTCGGCAAGAAGCGCCTGCGCCTTCTCGAGGTCACGCGAATAGACCGGGGCGTCCTTCCAATAGCCGAGCAGGCTCGGCGCCAAGAGCGAATTGGCGCGCGGATAGAGTCCGGAATAAGCGCCCTGCAGAATCGCATCGACGTCGACCGTATAGCGGATCGCCCGGCGCACGCGGATGTCGTCGAACGGCGCTTTTTCGATATTCGGGCCGAACCAGACATAGTCGATCGCGGGGATCTCGGTGACGCTCGCATCCGACAGCCCGGCAAGCTCCTTGCCGCTTTCCGGATCGATTGCCGTGAAGTCGATCTCGCCGGAGCGGAACGCGATTTCCGCGGTCTTCTGCTCGCCGATCGGCTTCCCGACGATTTGCTGGAAATGCGGTTTGATCGGCCCCTTGTAGTCCGGGTTGATTTCCAGGACGAACTGTTCGCGCGGCGTCCATTCCTTCAGCACGTACGGTCCGCTGCCGATCAGCTTGGTGGCGATATCCTTGCCGAGGGCCTCGAACGCTTTCTTCGAGATGATGCGTCCGGACCCGTCGGCCAGCGCGATCGTGTAGAGGGCGGGCGCCGGGTTCTTGAGAATGATGCGCCCCTCGAGCGGACCGGTCACTTCTACGCGCTCGAGTGCCGCCCAATCCTTGGCATAGGTTACCGGCTTGCCCTCTGCATCGGGCTTGATGAAGCGCTCGAAGGAGAATTTCACATCCTCCGCCGTCAGCTCCCCGTACCCGCCGGTAAAGGTCAGTCCGCTGCGAAGCTTGAAACGGATCTCCCTATCGCTGACCTGCTCCATCTCTTCGGCCGCGTCGAGCTCCCACTCGATCGAGCCGGGTTTGAAAGAAATCAGCCCCTGCTGCACCGACCAGATTACATTGAGATCGATCGGCCCGGAACGGTTCGCCGGGTCGAGATTGGATAGGTCCTTCTCCACGCGCACCACGATCTTGGTGCGATCGGCACTTGCAAATGCCGGATGAGTGCCGCCAATGGCGACGACAGTGGCAAGCGATGCGCCGCCGATGAGTACCTGCCGGCGGGTCGAATTGAATGTCATGGGATGCCTCCAATTTTCGCGGCATCCGACCACACTTGGCCGGTCCGCGCCCTCAACGAAGGCGATTAGAGTTCATTGTACATTAAATCTACAGACTAAATCAACTCAGTCGTAGGTCAATTTCGGAATGCCATTTCGTATTTTCACTTGAGTTGGCAACGGCATTGCGAATCCGTCGTTCGCAGCTCGCTAGCACTTGATCTAAATAGTCGTAATCTATAGAAATGATATATTAGATTACAGTGCTGTTTTTGCAGCGCTTTTCCTTGTATCCCGGAGTTTCGAGTGTTGCCTATCGGCAGTTTTTCTGCTCTCAAGAGCCCATCCATAAGCCGACTGGAATGGCCGACCGTCGCGCTTTCGGGGGCCATCTACGGCGGCTATCTGGCGCTCACGTGGTGGTGGGCGTCACTACCGATGCCGCTGGTCATGGCCGCTGGCAGTTGGCTAATTGCCTGGCACGGCTCGCTTCAGCACGAAGTGATGCATGGCCATCCTACCCGCAATCGGCGGATAAACGATGCGATCGGCTGGGCACCACTGTCCTTGTGGCTTCCCTATGCGATCTACAAGGATAGCCACCTCACCCATCACCGCGACGAGCACCTGACCGACCCGATAGAAGATCCGGAGTCCTCTTACTTCACAAAGGCCGCCTGGGATCGGCTCGGAGCTTTCGGGCGGTTGCTCGCCGCATGGAACAGCACCCTGCTCGGCCGGCTGGCGATTGGCCCGGCCATAATGATCCTGAACTTCCTTGCCCAGGAACTGCGCGCGGTCTTTGAAGAAGGCGGCGAACGTCGGAGGATCTGGCTGAGCCACAGTGCGGGTGTGGCAGCTGTGCTCGCCTGGGTTTTGCTGGTCTGCGATATGCCTCTTTGGCTTTACGTGTTTGGCTTCATCTACGGCGGCGCGGCACTTACACGGCTTCGCTCCTATGCCGAGCATCGCTATGCCGACAATCACGAGGAGCGTACGGCGATCGTCGAAAACAGCAGGCTCCTTGGTTTGCTGTTTCTGCACAACAACCTGCACGTCCTGCATCACAGCCGGCCAGGCATTCCCTGGTACCGGATCCCTGCGATCTACCGCCAGAACAGAGATGCTCTCGTCGCCCTGAACGGCGGGCTGGTCTACAACAGCTACCTCGAAATTGTCCGGCGATTTCTCCTGAACCCGCATGACGATCCGCGGCATCCGCGACATCGATGAAATCATCCGGAAAGACGCCTAAGTTCGTCAAATTGGACAGCGACCGACGCGTTATTAGCCTCGTTACCAGCCCGCATGGGCAGTGCGGGATCCCGGCCTACCGAAATTGTCACTGCCTTCGATGTCACCTCTCCGCGCTGGAATTTCCGTCAAGGGCTGGGTCGGAGCGACCTCTTGCCCGCGGGGTGCGGCTCACGGCTGTTGCTGATGGCTGAAATCCGCCACATGCTGCAATAGCCTCTGTGATCTTCCCTCTCACTGGACGCATTCTGCAGCCGGGTGCAATCACCTGACTGCAGAATGCGGCAAAAGCAAAAGCAAACGCAGAGACAGGTGGCCCACCCAGCTCTAGTTCGGGGCGAGACGCGCACCGGTGAACGCTCTCGGGAATAGCTCGTCCTTCGGTCGTCGCTCAGTAGACAAACGCTCGCTCGATGACCTGAGAAGGTCGAATAAGGCATATCCAACTTGCCAGCGACCGAAGCCGCTCGCGATGTTGATATGCCCGGCCTCGCCGAGATCGATGAGCGCACTGCCCCAATATCGTGCCGTAAGCCGTAATCTTTCCACTGACATGTAGGGATCATTAAGACTTCCGACGACGAGGCTCGGGAACGGCAGTCGCCAGCGTGGCATGTCGCCGAAATTTATTGCGCAGGGATGCAGCTCCTCCGTCGTTTCGAGGTCACATGGCGCCACCAGCAGTGCGCACCGTACGCGTGATGCAAGGGGATGGTTCGCAAGGTTTGCAGCAAGCGCGCAGCCGAGGCTATGGGCGACCAGCCCGATATCGCCCGGGCTGGCTTCAATGGCGCTTTCGAGGCACCCCATCCAATTGTCCAGATCGGGACAGGTCCAGTTGTCCTGCTCGACAATTTGGCTGTCCCTATTGTCGCGCGCCCAATGACGCTGCCAATGTTCTTCGGGCGATCCATTGAGCCCCGGAAGAATGAGTGTTTCGATGTCCGGAACCAGTGGTCTCATGCGCGCGATCTCCTTCGCGAGGACTGGCAGCCACTTACATCCGGCATGCCAAGTGCTTCCACGTGCTCGTGCTCGAAGTTTTGTCACTGGCAGCGCATTGGGGTCCATTTCCAATGCCGACGCGGCCATGGTTCGCCTATACCTCGTCGAGAATTCGCGCCTGCAATGAGACGGCTGCGGTGTCCGCTGCCCCACGACGCGGGCGGGGAAGGTCGATCGGCATGTCGAGGGCGATCCCGCCGTCGCGCAGGACGATCACCCGATCGGCAAGTGCGACCGCCTCGGCGACATCATGCGTGATCAGAACCGTCGTAAAGCCGTGCTCGTGCCAGATGCGTTCCAGCAGGCGGTGCATCTCCATGCGCGTGAGGGCATCGAGAGCCCCGAAGGGTTCGTCCAGCAGGAGGACGCCCGGCCGGCTCACCAATGCGCGCGCGAGGGCCACGCGCTGGGCCTGACCCCCCGAAAGAACAGCCGGCCAGTCGTTTGCCCGATCTGCAAGCCCGACATCGGCTAGAGCCGCCGCCGCGCTATCGCGCCAATTCTTTGTCCGAGCGATGCCGACATTGCTGATCACCCGATGCCAGGGAAGCAGCCTCGCATCTTGAAACAGGAGCCGCACATTCGACTGAAGCGACTTTACCTCAGCACCGCCCACTGAAATCACACCGCTGCTCGGCCGGTCGAGGCCGGCAATGAGACGCAGAAGCGTGGACTTGCCGCAACCGGATCGCCCGACGATCGCCAGCAATTGGCCGGCCGGAATCTCCAGATTCAGCCGCGAGAGCACTCGCCTGCTCGCGAACGATTTCGACAATCCGTCGAGGAGCACGGTCTTCCCATTTACCGGGCGTTCCTCCTGTTTCCGCGGAATCAGCTCGCTGACGACGGTCCGCTCGGTCGGACCCGGCACTTCCCGGAGAAGGGGCCGGCCACGCACACGAAGATAGGATACAGGCTCGCTCATGATGTCGCTTCCCCGGTTGGGTTCATTCGATAGGCGGGATGCCAGGCGAGCGCGCGTGCCTCAATCAGGCGGGTGATGGTATCGGCAACCTTGCCGAGCAGCGCATAGACGATGACGCCGAGCACGACGACATCGGTCTGCAGAAATTCCCGCGCGTTCATGGTCATGTAGCCGATACCCGAGGTCGACGAGATCGTCTCGGCGACGATGAGGGTCAACCACATAATGCCGAGCGAAAATCGCAGACCGACCAGGATTGACGGCAAAGCGCCCGGAAGGATCACCCGCCAGAACAGGGCCAGGCGGCCGAGCCCGTAAACGCGTGCCATCTCGATCAAGCGGACGTCGATCGTGCGAATTCCGTGGAATGTATTCAGATAGAGCGGAAAGGCGGTTCCGATGGCCACGAGAAAGATTTTCGCCTCCTCGCCTATTCCGAACCACAGGATGACGAGCGGGATGATGGCAAGATGCGGTACGTTGCGGAGCATCTGCATCGAGGTGTCGAACACGACTTCGACAAGCCGTGAAATTCCGGCCAGGATGCCGAGGGCAAAACCTATCCCGCCACCGATAATGAGGCCCTTCAAAGCCCGTTCCGTCGAGATCGCAGCATTCGTCAGGAGCGTGCCGTTGCGCACGCTTTCCAAAAAGGCCGCGGCGACAGCGCTCGGCGCCGGCAGGAGACGCATCGACAATAGTCCGCTGCGCGAGGCGATCTCCCATATGACCAGAAGACCCAGCGGCAGCGCCCAGGAAGCCAGGAACGTAAGTGCCGCCGCGCTTCTGGGTTGGGGTAAACGGGTTGCCATCAGGACGCCTTTCTCGCCGGCCTGGTTTCGTTGCCGCCGGTCACTTCTGGACTGCGTCGGCGATCTTGATCGCCGACGGGATCAGACCGAGCTCATGAAACACGTCGGCGATCTTCTGCTGCGCGGCGACCACCTCCGGCGTGATCGGCTTTACGCCGTATTGCCGCCGCTCGACGGCGACTTCGAGCACCTCCTTCGGAAGACCGAGTGCCGGGGAGAACTGCTCGGCAACGTCGCTGCGGTTGGCATTGATCCAGGTGTCCACCTCGCCAAGCGACGCGACAATGGTATCGACCACCCCGGGATGCGCATTGATGAAGTTCCGCGAAGCGAGATAGAACTCGTGGTTGTCCACCACGCCGGTGCCATTCGCGAGCTGTCTCGCGCCTGTAGCGGCTTCGGCGGCTGCGAGGAACGGCTCCCAAATCACCCAGGCGTCGACGGCGCCCTTTTCGAAGGCGGCGCGCGCATCCGCTGGCGGCAGGAATGAAACTTCTATGTCGGAATAGGAGAGCCCTGCCTTCTCGAGCGCCTTGACCAAGAGATAGTGGACGTTCGAGCCCTTGTTCAGCGCGACCTTCTTGCCCTTGAGGTCGGCAACCCCTTTGAGCGGGCCATCCTTCGGGACGATGATTGCTTCCGCTTCCGGGGCCGGCGGCTCATAGCCGACATAGACGAGCGGGGCCCCGGCCGCCTGCGCAAAGATGGGAGGCGCTTCACCCGTCGTACCGAAATCGACGGAACCTACGTTGAGCGCCTCGAGGAGTTGCGGTCCGGCGGGAAATTCCGTCCACTCGACCGTATAGCCCTGCGGCTCCAGCTTTTCCTCGAGCAACCCCTTTGTCTTCAGCAGAATGAGCGTGCCGTACTTCTGGAACCCTATCCTGACGATCTTGTCCTGCGCATCGGCAACCGTGGCGAGGCCAAGAGCGATACCCCCGGCGAGGGCAATCTTTGCAAGGTACCGTATAGCTGCGTTCATCGATTGGTCTCCCAAAAGCAGTGCATCCTGACCGACAAGGCTGCCACCTACGGCCCCGCGAGGCGGGAACTGCAATGGAGATTGCCGATGTGCCACTTTACGGGCTCGAAGACATCTCTCTCAAATAATAATCTACTAATTTCATCAAAAAAATGGACAACATTTTTCTTCGGACCCTGAGCGCCAGTCCGGAAACCCGGAATGACGCTCGGCTGCCGAAACCGCCATTCGCGTGCTGCTGCGAATGGCCATATGCTGTTATTGTCCCGGCTTGTAGATCTGGTCGAAGACCCCGCCATCGGCGAAGAATTTCGGCTGAGCTTCCTTCCAACCGCCGAATTCGTCAATAGTGACGAGTTTCACGTCGGCGAAGCGGGCGGTGTCCTTCGGGTCGGCAAGCTCCGGCTTGAACGGCCGGTAATAGTGCTTGGCGGCGAGCTTCTGGCCGGCATCGCTGTAGAGATAGTTGAGGTAGGCTTCCGCCACCTTGCGGGTGCCCTTCGCGTCGACATTGCCGTCGACGAGGGCCACCGGCGGCTCCGCCTTGATCGAGATCGACGGCGTGACAATCTCGAAATTGTCGGGGCCGAGTTCCTCGAGCGAAAGATAGGCCTCGTTCTCCCAGGCCAGCAGCACGTCGCCGAGGCCACGCTGTACGAAGGTGGTGGTTGCGCCGCGCGCCCCGGTATCGAGAACCGGGACGTGCTTGAAGAGCTGCGTCACATATTCCTGCGCCTTGGCATCGTCACCGTTGTTGGCGGCGCGCGCCCAGGCCCAGGCCGCGAGAAAGTTCCAGCGGGCGCCGCCCGAGGTCTTCGGATTCGGGGTGATGACCTGGATGCCTTCCTTGGTCAGGTCGCCCCAATCCTTGATGCCCTTCGGATTGCCCTTGCGGACCAGGAAGACGATCGTCGATGTATAGGGCGCGCTGTTGTTTTCGAGGCGGGTCTTCCAGTCGGCCGGGATCTTGCCGGTCGCCTTGGCGATCGCGTCGATATCGGCTTCGAGCGCCAGCGTCACCACATCGGCCTCGAGGCCGTCGATCACCGAGCGGGCCTGCTTGCCCGAGCCGCCATGCGAGGTCTGGATTGTTACGGTTTCGCCCGTATCGGTCTTCCATTTTTCCGCGAAGGCGGCGTTGAAATCCTTGTAGAGTTCCCGCGTCGGATCATAGGACACGTTCAGAAGTGTGGTGTCTGCCTGAGCGAGACCAGCAGCACCAAGCTGCACGCTACCGAGCACGAGCGACAGTTTCAGAATTCCGGCAATTTTATTCGAAAGCATTCGAACCTCCATTATTTGCTAATCTATCCATTTAATTGATTGTCACAACGCAAACAAATGACGCGGCAGGCATCGTCCGGGGAAAGACCTATTCTCTTTGACCTTCAACCCGCAATTTCCTGCCATCTTGAACCGAATCTCCGTTCGCGCCCGCGGATGGTTTGAATTCGAAGCGAACCCGCATACTGAATCATTCCCCCCGAAACAGCTTCCACTTGGTCGGCCGGAACGCGATGCGGGTGCGGTCAGCCGAGGACGCACGCTCGGGCGACAACTCGATTTCAACCGAAGATCGTTCCTTACCTATTTCCAATTCCAGATGGCGGGTGCCCGCCACGCGGCGGCTCGCCGTCACGCGGCCGGCGAGGCAGCCGCTCGAACCGTCGATGAGCTCGACGTCGTGCGGGCGGAAATAGAGGGTTGCCGCGCCGTCCGGCTCGTTCGCGGCACGCAGGCCGATCGGCCTGGCCTCGAACCAGATCTCGCCGCTCGCCAAAGTGACGTTCAGGCAGTTCGATTGGCCGATGAAGCCGTAGACAAAGGGCGAGACCGGGTGGTCGTAGATCTCGTCCGACGTGCCCACCTGCTCGATCACGCCCTTGCTCATCACGACGACGCGGTCGGCAAGCTCGAGCGCTTCTTCCTGATCGTGGGTAACGAAGACCGTCGTGTAGCCGGTGCGGTCGTGAATTTCCCGCAGCCAGCGACGGAGTTCCTTGCGGACCTGCGCGTCGAGCGCGCCGAAGGGTTCGTCGAGCAGCAGCACGCTCGGTTCGACCGCCATGGCACGGGCGAGAGCCACTCGCTGACGTTGGCCGCCGGAGAGCTGGGCCGGATAGCGTTTTTCGAGCCCCGCGAGTTGCACCAGCTCTATGAGGTCGATCGCCCGGCGGCGGATCTCGTCGGCCGGCGGACGCTTCTTGCTGGGCCGCACCTTCAAACCGAATGCAATGTTGTCAAGCACGGTCATGTGTCGGAAGAGAGCGTAGTGCTGGAAGACGAAGCCGATGTTTCTCTCCTGCACCGTCTTCTTCGATGCATCCTCGGTGCCGAAAAGGATCATGCCTTCGGTCGGGCTTTCAAGCCCGGCAATCAGCCGGAGCAGTGTCGTCTTGCCTGACCCCGAGGGGCCGAGCAGCGCGATCAGCTCGCCTGAGTGGATATCGAGGCTCACATCCACGAGCGCCGGAAAGCGACCGAATTCCTTGCGCAGGTTCTGGACGCGGACTTCCATGATTGTCTCGTCCCTTCGATGCCTGCCGCGCCCAGCAGTCGCGGCGCCGTAGCGAAGCTCTTCGCCGTCTGTCGACCGGTATGGAATCCTATCGACCCGGCTTGTAGATCTGGTCGAAGATTCCGCCAGTGCTGAAGAATTTCGCCTGAGCTTCCTTCCAACCGCCGAATTCGTCAATCGTCACCAGGTTGAGATCGGCGAAGCGGGCAACGTCATCGGGATTGGCAAGTTCTGGCTTGAACGGGCGGTAGTAATGTTCGGCAACGATCTTCTGCCCAGCGTCGCTGTAGAGAAACTTTAGGTAGGCTTCCGCCACTGTCCGCGTGCCCTTTCTGTCGACATTGCCATCGATAAGCGCCACCGGCGGTTCGGCCTTGATGGAGATCGAAGGCGTGACGATCTCGAAATTGTCTGGGCCGAGTTCCTCGAGCGCGAGATGGGCTTCGTTCTCCCAGGCGAGCAGCACGTCGCCAAAACCGCGCTGGACGAAGGTGGTCATCGCTCCCCACGCGCCGGTATCGAGAACGAGAACACGCTTGAAGAGCTGCGCCACATACTCCTGCGCCTTGGCCTCGTCACCGTTGTTGGCAGCGCGTGCCCAGGCCCAAGCCGCGAGGAAGTTCCAGCGGGCGCCGCCCGAGGTCTTCGGATTCGGCGTGATGATCTGAACGCCGCCCTTGGTCAGGTCACCCCAATCCTTGATGCCTTTCGGATTGCCCTTGCGGACCAGAAAGACGATTGTCGAGGTATAGGGGGCGCTGTTGTTTTCGAGCCGCTTCTTCCAATCGGCCGGGATCTTTCCGGTCGCCTGAGCAATGGCGTCGATATCGGCTTCGAGCGCCAGCGTCACCACATCGGCTTCGAGGCCGTCGATTACCAACCGCGCTTGCTTACCGGAACCGCCGTGTGACATATCGATGGTCACCGTCTCGCCGGTCTCCGCCTCCCATTTCTCGGCGAAGGCGGCATTGAGTTCCTTGTAGAGCTTACGCGTCGAATCGAAGGACACGTTTAAGATTGTCGTGTCGGCGAGAGCGGAGCCGATTAAGCCAATCTGCAGAGCTCCGACCACAAGAGCTCGTCTCACGAGCCCGGCAAGCCTATCCGTTCTCATCTCGATCTCCATGCTTCGTCCGGTGAAACTACGCCCCAAACGCTGGATAGGGAAAGCAGAGATGAAGGCGGTTTGCCACGCTTGTCCGCGATCAACAACGTGCGCATGTCCTTAAGAGCATTTCTCGCCGTGATGATTTCAGGCGAAAAATCACCGGCACGTTAATTGAGGGCACAGCGTTGGTTTCCCGCTAAACAACGAGAACGTGAAACGTATCATGAACGCGATTATATCACGCGCTGCATTTTGACGGGTTGAGCGGTTTTCGGTCGGTTGCTTTCGAGCCGAGGAACCGATCTGCACCAGAGAGATGCCAGCACCCGCACGAAATCCATGACACGCCGCACGCTCGCCCTCGCATGACCGGCGAGATTACCGCGTTCCATCCGCGCCGCGAGGATGCCGTCGCATCCCTGCACGAAGTGTTCGTAGCTCTTGGAGGCTGATGCCCACCGCATCGAGACTCTGGCTAAAAGCCGTCGGATGATGATGCGCCACAAGGCTGTCGATAACGATTGCGCAGGCTGCACTGGGGCAGAGCTTGGCAATTCCGCGCCGGCCCGTTCGATGATCGTGTCGCCGAGAGGATATCGTAACCGCGCTATCCGTGATCGAGCCGCACCTGGTCATGAAGATACTCTCTTCCGTCGGGCGGGTCTACGGCACGGGGTGAACGTTCAAATAGGACATCAAAGCCTGCATCGTTTTCATCGCGACCATTCCGTGCGGGCCGTTGTCGGACACCACCGTCACGTCGGCCAAAGCATAAGTTGGGTAACGATCATCTATCAATTTGCGCAGGGCGCCTTCGGGATCGGGCGTTTGCAGCAGCGGCCGGTTGGCGCGCCGGCGCACGCGGCGGATCAATACGTCGAAATCGGCCTTCAGCCAGATCGACACCGACTTCTCCGCGACCCGCGCGCGGGTCTCGGCATTCATGAAAGCGCCGCCGCCGGTCGCCACCACTTTCGGCCCTTTGGCCAGGAGCCGCGCGAGCATCCGCCGCTCGTCGTCGCGAAAATAGGTCTCGCCGTGCTGGGCAAAGATTTCCGGGATCGTCATCCGGTGCGCCGCTTCGATTTCGGCATCGGCGTCGACAAAATTGAGCCCGAGCCGCGCCGCGAGAGGCCGGCCGACCGACGTCTTGCCCGAGCCCATCATGCCGATGAGCACAATGCAGCGCCCACCCAGAGCGGCGAGAAGAGCCGCTTTGGGCTGAGAATTGAGAGACATATTCATGGATGCCCCGATAACACTCCGCCTATATGGCTGACGCCATTGAGCACCTGCGCTCGCGGGCGAAGTTGCTTCCAACGATCTCCTGGCCAATACCTCGCCGGTCGGGTGGAAATCGCTTTCTTGGCGACTTCCTGTGGGATCGCCTCGAAAGCAACCGGCCGAGCCGTTGCTTAATTCGCCAAATCCATTTGGTCGAAAATAGGCTTTTGCCGCACACGCACGGCTTGGCAGAACTGTAATATGGTGCAGCCTAAAGAACTGGAAAGAAGCTCCAGAACGGCCCCTGTTCATGTTCCCGTTGTTGTTCAGTCCGGACAACTGGACCGCTTTCGTCGTAATTCTGCGTTTGTGCGGGCATGTTCCCGGCACTGAGTTCATTCGCACCGGCTTTCAGGCGCCAAGGGGCGAGGAGATCAAAAGAAAAGTTCACCATACCGAGCGGCATTTGTCATTCCTCTCGTTTCGGACGCCGAACAGCGTCCATTCTGATTGTTCGTGGCTATCCACCAAGCGCGAAATACCGCCCATCGCGGTAAACCAGTGAACCACGATTGCCGAAGCGAATACCGACCACGCGGCCAAGCACGATGGCATGGCTGTGTCGTTCGATGAGCTCCTCGACTTCGCAATCGATGGCCGCCGCCGCATTCTCCAGAACCGGCGCTCCGCTCTCGAGGCGGATCCATTCAGCGCCGTGGTAACGTTCCGCCCCCTTCAGCCCACCGAGACCGGCGAACTGGTTGGCAAGTGTTTCGTGGTCGTGTCCCACCACATTGACGCAGAAATGGCCATATCGCTGGACGACCGGCAATGTTGAGGCAGAACGGTTGAGGGTGACGATCATGCGCGGCGGATCGATCGAAAGGGCGGTCGCCGACGTGACCGTCGCTCCAGTCCGAGTCTCGCCCTCCCCGGCCGTTATGATGCTGACTCCACCGCCAAGGGCGCGCAAAGCACGCTTCAGGCCCTCGGCATCGACGTGGTGGTTGGCGGGGTGGCTGGTGGTGGCCTCGACATCGAATGCGCGCACAGAAGGTTGGACGGACATCTCAATCACTCCTCTGTTGAGTATGAATTTCACTGCGTTGCTTAGCCCTGCCGCGTCATATCAGATCAGGAAACACGGTCATGCCTGCGATTGGCGGGGCCCGGCTTGCGCCCGATTGGTTTTCAGGCTGGGGAAAATTAAGAACCCGCCACAACCCTCAGATTGCCGCCGTGACCGCCGCCGCCGAATACCTGGTGCTCGCCAAAGGTCGAACGGATCTGGTTGCGCGGGGGGCCGAGGCCGATCTCCGGGAAGAGCAATTCAGAAACGCGATAGGCTTCCTCAAGATGCGGGTAGCCGGAGGCGATGACCGTATCGATTCCGAGATCCTGATACTCCCTCAGACGCGCGGCGACCGTCTTCGGCGAACCGACGAGCGCGGTCCCCGCACCTGAACGAACGAGCCCGATGCCGGCCCAGAGATTCGGCGCCACCTCGAGCTTGTCGCGCCGGCCGCCGTGAAGAGCCAGCATGCGCGCCTGTCCGACGGAATCGGAATTCTTCGCAAATCCCTCTTGCGCGGCGGCGATCGTCTCGTCAGAGAGCTTGGAAATCAGCCGGTCGGCGGCGGCCCAGGCCTCCTCGTCGGTCTCGCGCACGATGAAGTGCAGGCGGATACCGAAGGTGACCTTACGGCCTTTGTCGGCCGCGGCCTTGCGTACCTTGGCGATTTTCTCGCCGACCTGATCGGGCGTCTCGCCCCAGGTCAGGTACTTGTCTACTAGCCCTGCCGAAAACTCGATCGCCGCATCCGACGATCCGCCGAAATAGAGCGGCGGGCGCGGCTCCTGAACCGGCGGGAAACCGAGTTGCGCGTTATGCGCCTTGATGTATTTGCCATCCAGGTTGGCCTTGCCGGTCTCGAGGAGCTGATTGAAGATCTGGAAGAACTCGTCCGCATGCTCGTAGCGCTCGTCATGTGCCAGGAAGACACCGTCGCCCGCGAGTTCCTGGGCGCTTCCACCCGCGACGATGTTGAGCAGAAGACGCCCGTTCGAAACTCGGTCGAGCGTCGAGGCGAGCCGAGCATAGTAGGCAGGCGAGGCGATTCCGGGGCGAACGGCAACCAGGAACTTCAGCTTTTCCGTGAAGGCCGCGAGATTGGCCGCAAGAACGAAGGATTCCTCGCAGGCGACGCCGGTCGGGATGAGCACGCCGGAATAGCCGAGGCGGTCCACAGCCGTCGCGATCTCACGAAAATAGCCCGGATCGGAGGGTCGGCTCAGGTCATCGGATCCGAGATAGGCGCCGTCCCCCGAGGATGGAATGAACCAAAGGAAATCGAGCGGGTTGTCAGTCTTGGTCATTTTCTATCCTTTCAGCCGAAGCGGCAGCGTCTGCCTGCAAGACATCGTGATCCGCCTCTACCTTGCGCCAACCGCAGTCCATTACCGATCATGTGCTGATCATATTATAATCTATAGTTTTACTAAGGAATATTTTTCCAAAAAGAACATCTTCCCGGAGATTATCCCTCACCCTCAGGGGAGTAAGCGAATGCCCGTTTTATCCGATCGCCGCCGAGACGCTTTGGCTGCCGTTGATGGCGGAGACGACCCAAGAGCGCTTTCACTTCGCGGGCAACGAAAGCCGCATGCTCGGTCACCTGCGGTAGCCCCATCAGTTCGCCAAAGGTGCCGCGAGCGAGCGGCCCCGCTATGAGCAGGCTTGGATCCGCAAGGCCGCTGGTGCCGACGGCTCGGGCCTGGAGATCGCAAGCAATGCCGAGCCCGGTTTCGCATAGCGTCAGTGCGCCCGACACTTCCAGCGCTGAGAGGAAGGGCTGGGATCTAAGGATGTCTCCGTGAGCGGGACCGGTGGTCACGACGATGACGTCCACGGCAATCCGGCGCCATGCGCCCTGCCCCCTCTCCTTGAGGTCAACCACGATCTCCTGCCCTTCGATCGCCGCAGATGCGATGGAGGCGGCGAGAATGTTCAGCCTGCCGCTTTCCACCGCGCGATCAAGCACCTCCTCGACCTGCGGCGCTATGCGGAAGCGGTGAGCGTCCCAATAGGGTCGCGCAAGGCGGGCAATGCGCCGACGTTCGACAACAGGAAGAGCCCGCCAGATCTGCTGGCCTTGCGCTCTGACGGCATCGAGGACGGGATGCCAGTCGAGCCCCTGTTGCCGGGCCGCGTGAAGCGCCTGGCGGATGCGACGAAGAAGTTCGGAGGCGCGGGTGATCGGTTCGGAGACGAAGTCGCCATAAGGATCCTGCGCGACGGCGGGATGGCCTCGGGACCGCAAGCCCCGCCGCGAGATGGAAATGATAGGACCGTGATGGCCCCGCTGATCGAGCGCGGCGACGACATCGGCCGACGTAAGACCGTTGCCGACGATGAGAACCCGATCCGCTGGCGCGATGACCTCGAACGCGCCGGCTTTCGTCGGATCGGCCACCAGCTTCGCATGCGACAGCACGGGCAATAAAGCTTTCGGCAAAGCAGGCGCCGGATGACTGACCGCGATCACCACGATATCAGCCACCAACTCCTGACCATCGCTGGCGGAGATCGTCCAATGGCCCGCCGAGCGTCTGATGCCGAGCACCTGGGCGCGTCGGTGCTCGATCGCCCCGCTCGAGAGAAGAGGCGCAAGCTCGCTCGCAACATAATCACCGAACACGGATCGGCGCGGATAGGCGACGCCGTCCGTGGTCATGGGATCTGGGTCCCCGGCGAGCGCATCTGTCCGTTCCAGATAAGTGAGGAAACTCTCCGGCTCGTCCGGATAGAGGCTCATTTTGCCGGCGGGCACATTGATACGATTTGTCGGTTCAGCCGTGTCATAGGCGAGGCCGGCACCCAGCCTGGCGCGCGGCTCAAACACGACCACGCGCGCCTCTGGCCGCTCACTGCGTGCCAGATGCAGTGCGACGGCGGCACCGCTGAAGCCGCCTCCGACGACAGCCACGACTGGCAAAAGCTCAATTTTCCGCATGCCGCACCCTCGAAGATTAAATGGCCCCGTGCCGCGGTGGTAAAAGCCCATTCAGGTAATAGTTGCCGATATGATGATACTTCCATCGCACCGGATCATGCAGCGAATGGGTGCGGGCATTGCGCCAGAACCGATCGAGGCCGTAGCTCTCAAGCGTCGAGCGCGCGCCGCCGAGTTCGATCAGCTTTGTCGCTGCGAGTTGGGCGACCTCCGTTCCAAGCGCCTTGACCTCCGCTACGGCGATCGATGCCGCAGCGACCGTGTCTTCCGTGGGAGTTTCCATTGCGATGTCGAGGAGCCGACCGGCGCGGAAAAGCAGGGCATCGGCCGCATGCACGCGGATGGAAACATCGCCCACGGCATGGACCGTGTGCGGATCCTCGTATCCATGCTCGATCGAGAGCTCGAAAAAAGGCCGAGCGTGAGCGCGCACATAGGAGATGGTTTCCGACAACGCACCGCGCGCCAGCCCGACCTGTACTGCGGAGTGAATGATCTGCGCGAATGGTCCCATCGGCGTCGGCTGTTCGAAAACCACGTCATGGTCGACAACCTGAAAGACCTTGACCTCAACGTCGTCGAAGGTGACCGTGCCGCTGCCGGTCGAGCGCTGGCCGAACGAGCTCCAGTCGTCAACGAGATCGAGACCGGGCGTCGCCCGATCTATGAAGGCGATATTCACCCGTCCGTTGTCGTCTTTCGCCACGGCGGCGATGATGTGGGCGAAGAGTGAGCCGGTCGAGTAGAACTTCTGGCCGTTCAGGATGAGCTTGCCGTCGCGCTTTTCAACCCTCGTCTTGAAATCGACCGGCGTCTTCGTGCCGATCTCGGTGAATGCGTTTCCAAGACGATCCCCATCGAGGATACGCGCGAAGAAGTGCCTCTTCTGTTCCTCGCTGCCAGCGAGCCTCAGTGCCTCGACCATGTAGAAATGGTTCTGGGGGATCTGGCCTATGCTCGAGTCCGCGGCCGAGATGATCGCCGTGACTTCGGCAAGCGTCACCGCCGAAACTCCGGCGCCGCCATAGGCCTTCGGCACGGTTATCGCCCAGAGGCCCGATTGCGAGAAGCGCTCGATTTCCGCAATCGGCAGGCGCCGCTCACGGTCGCGCGCGGCAGCGCCAGGGGCGAACTCGTGGGCGAGCTCACGAGCCACTGCGAGCGCTTCGGAGTCATCCTTAATTCGGTGGGCTTTGGTCCGGCGGGGCGGCATGTGCGGCGCAGCGCGGCCGGCCGTAAGCGCGGCCTCCCGATGCAGTTTGCGGTCGTTCTCGCTCATGCGCCTCGCCTCAATTCCAGGCATGACGCGGCGGATGAACGCCGTTCAGATAATAGTTCCCGACGTGATAGAACTTCCAGCGGACCGGATCGTGCAACGTATGGACACGGGCATTGCGCCAGTGTCGATCGAGGTTGTGCTCGGCAAGCGTCGAGCGCGTGCCGGCAAGCTCGAACAACTTGTTGGTCGAAAGAATCGCGATTTCCGTCGTCAGTACCTTGGATTCGCCAGTCTTGATCGTTGCCACCGAGACCGTCTCGAGCGTCGGGTTCGCCTTGGCGACATCAATGCTGCGCCCGGCGATATCGAGCAGCGCCTCAGCCGCGTGCAGCTTGATCTTCAGGTCGCCGACGGCCGCGATCGTGAACAGGTCCTCGCCGGCGGTTTCCTTGCCGCTGTCGATCCACGGACGGCTGTGATTCCTGACGAAGGCGATCGTGTCCTCGATCGCGCCGCGCGCAATACCGACGTCGATCGCCGACTGGATGATCTGGGAAACCGGGCCACCGACCGTCGGATGATCGAAGGAGGTGACATGCACCGCGCGGGAACGCGGCACGCGGACGTTTTCGATTTTCACCGACCCGGAGGCTGTCGTGCGCTGCCCGAAGCTCGACCAGTTGTTGGTGACCGTCAGACCAGGCGCGTCGCGATCGGCAAAGACCAGGTGGCCCTGCCCATTCTCGTCGACCGCGACGATCGGCACGACATGCGCAAGCAACGCGCCGGTCGTATAGAACTTCTCGCCATTGACGACCACGTCGTCGCCGTCGAAAACGACCTTGGTTTCGAAGGCCGCCACCGTCTTGCTTTTCAGTTCGGAGAAGGCATTGCCGTAGCGGATGCCCTGAAGCGCCCAGGAGAAAAACAGCTTCTTCTGTTCCTCGGTGCCGTCGAGATCGACGGTCGCAACGATAGCGAGATGGTTCTGGGTGATCTGGGCGATCGCCGGATCGGCGGCGGCGATGGTGGCGATAACCCGCGCAAGCGTCGCATAGGAGACCTCCGCTCCGCCGTAGGCCTTCGGCACGTTGATGCTCCAGAGGCCGCTCTGGGAATACTCGTCCAGCTCGGCGATCGGCAGCAGGCCCTCGCGATCACGCAGGGCAGCGCCGGCCTTGAACTTTTCCGCCAGGCGTTCGGCGATTTCGAGCGCTTCCGCATCGCTCTGGATCACGTGCGCCGGCGTCGCCGGCTTTGGACGCGGCGGCACCGGATCGCTGGAGTTCACGCGGGGATGGACGGAATAGTCGATTTGCGGGTCGGGAAGAGTGCCCATGGTCTGATGCTCCTTGGTGAGAGTTAGCTGCCGGTGGCCCGCAGCGCTTCGCTGCGTTTGACGGCTTCGATGTCGCGGTAGCTTGCGCCGGGATGCGGCGCCTCCAGGCGGGGCCCGCGGCCGAAGAGTTTTTCACGCAGCGTGCCGGAACGGTATTCGCGGGGATAGACCCCGCGCTTCTGCAATTCAGGGACGAGATGGCCGACGATATCCTCGAAGGTTTCGGGCGTCACCGCATAGGCGAGGTTGAAGCCGTCGACGCCGGTCTCCTCCGCCCATTGTTGCAACTCGTCCGCAACGGTAGAGGCAGAGCCAACAACGACCGGCCCCATGCCGCCGACGCCGCCCCATTCGGCGAGCTCCCGAATGGTCCAGCGCTTGTTCGGATCGCCCTCGGACAGGCTTTCGACCGCCGAGTGAATGGCGTTCGTCTCGACCTTCCGCACCAGGTCATCCGGCTCGTAGCGCGAGAAATCGATGCCGGTCCAGCCGGACATGAAGACGAGTGAACCGTCATAGGAGACATAGTCGAGATATTCGCGAAACTTTGCCCGCGCCTTCTCGTCGGTCTCTTCGACGATCACCGTCAGCAGATTGTAGATCTTGATGCTTTCGGGAGATCTTCCTGCGGCTGCCGCCCTCGCCCGTATATCGGCGACGTAGTTGCGCAGGATTGTCTTCGTCTGCGCCGCGACGAAAATACATTCGGCATGCTCTGCTGCAAACTTCTTGCCCGGTCCAGACGCGCCCGCCTGGTAGAGGACCGGAGTGCGCTGCGGCGAGGGTTCGGAAAGATGATAGCCCGGCACCTCGAAATACTTGCCGCGATGGCCGATTTCGTGGACCTTCTCCGGATGGGTGAAGACGCGGGTTTCCCGGTCGCGCACCACGGCCCCATCCTCCCACGACCCTTCGAGAAGTTTGTAGATGACCTCGAGGTATTCATGCGCGACGGCGTAGCGGTCGTCATGCTTGCGCAGGCCGCCCTGACCGACATTCCTCGCGCCGCTTTCGAGATAGGAGGTGACGATGTTCCAGCCAACCCGCCCCTTGGTGTGGTGGTCGGCCGTCGAGAGGCGCCGCGCGAAGGTGTAGGGGTGCTCGAAGGAAATCGATGCGGTGATGCCAATGCCGAGATGCTCGGTCGCAAGCGCGATCGGCGCCGCCAATTGCAGCGGGTCGTTGACCGGAATCTGCGCCGCCTGATGGATGGCGTGATAATTGTTCCCTTTGTAGACATCGTAATAGCCGATCACGTCGGCGATGAAGATGCCGTCGAAGACGCCGCCCTCAAGCGTGCGCGCCAGGTCCTGCCAATAGTCCAGGTCCTTGTATTTGAAAGACCTGTCCCGCGGATGCGCCCACAGTCCCGGCGACTGATGGCCAACGCAGTTCATGTCGAAGGCGTTGAAGCGAATGGTCTTGCTCATTGAGGCTCCGTCCGGTACGGCCGAGATGTGGGTTCGCCTCAAGCATCGCAGGTCATCTGCAGCAATACAGTTATTCCATAATTTTAATGTATTTACAGATGGAAGTTTTTTCTTAGATTCGCCCTCATGCGAGCAAAACCAATCACCGGGGCCGATCCCGCGTGGAACGAGCCAGTGGCGCGCGCCCCAGCCACGATCGCGAATTCGATACGCCGCCGCGCGGACGGCATCGACCGAAGCTGATCGCCGACCGACGCCGCTTGAAGACGCCCGGACGGCATGCTTGCCTGGTGCAACATCCCGCCTTGCTGCCGGCACCGCAGACTTAGCCCTGAATGCCGTACCCCAGCCTCGAAATGATAGCGCTTACGACGTTTGTCGCCTGCACGCGGATATCGGGAGCCGCAGTAATTTCCCAGAACTAACCGGCTGTCAGAGCACCGACTGCGTAGAGTCCCGGCTGCGGCCTTCCTTCGCAATCAATTACACAGGAGTCCTTGTCGACCGAGAGGCCGAGCCCGAGCTCATCGGCGGCGATCAATCCGTGTCGTTGCATTCCTTTAAGCAGCGGAGAATGGGCGACACCGGCGCGCTCCATGCCGGTGCAGTTAACGATCCAATCTGCATTGAATGACCTTGAGCGGTGGCTCTGCCGCTGTCTGTAGCTCACCAGCGCGCCACGACGTCCTTCCTCGATCGCCTCGAGGAAACCGGCATGGACCGTAACAATGCCGTCGTGTCTCAGGGTCTCGAACCGCAGGAATATCTCGGGAGCGATGCGATGACGATGGATGTTCCACCACGCGAGCCCATGGCGCAGGAAACGGGCACGCTGATCGTTCGAGAGCTCCTGCCACAGCCCTTGCGTCACCGGCCTGAGACCGTCCATCACACCCCGCCAGTCCGCGCCGTTGCGAACCTGCCTGCGGAAGCCCTGAAGCAAGGCACTGAGTTCCCGCGAAGCGGCAAGATCCGGTTCGACCGGCACCGCACGGTGGCTCGCCTGCGCATGCGGATGCGGCAGTAGCCCACGTCGAGACAAGACGCGAATCGGTCCGCGGTGACCGTGTACCCGCAATGCAAGCACCTGATCGACCATCGTCAATCCGGAGCCAAGAATGCAGATGGTGTCGCTGCGGCCAACCCTCGAAAGCCAGCTCAGCCGCCATGGATTGCGCACGATGAGCTTATGCGCGCCTATCGCGATATGATCCTGTTTTAGCGGCAGATCTGCGTTGCCGATGCCAAGGCAGAGCACTACGTTGCGTGCGCTAAGCTCCGTGCCATTGTCCAGTTTGAAGACAAGGCCAGCCTCGCTGGAATGACTGCAATTCTGCGCCTTCGCCTTGACAAAATCGAAGCTCGCGCGGCGGTCGCCATTTCGAAGCAGCGACGCCAGCCGATCGCGCAGATAAAGACCATAGTCGCCCCGCGATGCGAAGCCCTCCGACGACACCTTTCGCGCATGCTGCTCGAGCCAGCGGACGAAATCTTTCGGCTCTTCTGGAAAGACGCTCATGCGTCCCGCAGGGACATTCAACCGATGGACATAGAACTCCGTTCGATAGGCCGTTCCCCTGCCGAACCCCGGATCATCTCCAACCACGGCCATTGAAGCAGAAGGTGGCAACGAGCGAAGAAGATGGATGGTTACTGCGATCGCAGAAAATCCTGCACCGACAACCGCGACATCGTAGAGCAAGGGCGCCTCCTCATCGGCAGTGACCCGCTTTGCCTGCTGCGGCACGGCCCCCCTGCTGCAATCCCGGAGAATAGTATCACGCCAAACGCGGCTCCATCCCTATAAAAAAGATCGATTTTGAGTTAAACTGCAACTGAACCGGACGCGATGTCCGCACCACCGTAGACGCGCACAGCGGACAGTTGATCGACGATAGGGATCCACAATGAACGACGATCGCTCGGCTTCTCGGCACGGCACCGCAGGTCGATATGTTCTTGTAATGGCGTTCACGGCCGTGAGTGCTGCGGGCCTTTTCCTGATCGGCGATCCGGCCGGATTGATAGCCATGAAAACGGCCTCCGTCCCCTTGCTGTTTCTCGCCAGTCGCGGTCTCGATGCGATCTTCATGTCCGGCGCTTACCGCAAACCTTGGAGCGCGGCTTTTTTCGAACGGCATTTTCTGGATTCCGTCGTTTTCGCATGCTGGCTCACAGTGGTCACGTGGAGGCCAAGCCTCAGTGCGACGGGCCAGATCCGTTCGTTTCTCCTCACCGTCACCATCATGACAGCGATCAAGGCTCTGCTGAGCGGATTTACGAGCGAAAGCGACGATCGCCACGGGTGAGAACACGCCCGACCGAAATCATCGATCGGCAGGCATCCGGGGGCCAGTGCCCCGGATGCTCGCGTGCGCGATTGAAGCTCAGCTCCAGGCGTGGAGCGGCGGGTTCTCGCCGTTCAGGAAATACTTGCCCAGAATGGCATATTTCCAGCGCACCGGATCGTGCAGCGTGTGGGTGCGCGCATTGCGCCAATGGCGGTCCAAATTGTGTTCGGCGAGCGTCGAACGCGTCCCGGCCAATTCGAAAAGCTTATTCGTGGCGGCGATCGCGATCTCCGTCGAGAGGATCTTGGCCTCCGCCGTGACGATCTGGGCTTCCGCCACGGATCCGGCCGTTGGATTTGCAACCGCATGGTCGATCGCATATCCCGCCTTTTCGAGCAGCGCCTGCGCGGCGTGGAGGCGCAGCGTCAGGTCACCGACCGCCTGGATGGTGTAGGGATCATCCCAGGCGTTGTCGAGACCACTGTCGACCCATGCACGGCTTTTTGTGCGGACGAAGGCGACGGTCTCGTCGATCGCGGCCTGGGCAATGCCGGTATCCACGGCCACCTGAATGATCTGGAAGATCGCTCCGTCCGCCGTCGGCTTGTCATAACCTTTGTAACCTGGCACCAGGTGCGTCTTCGGCACCTTGACATTGTCGAGTATGACCGTACCGGAGAGCGTCGTGCGCTGTCCGAAGGACGACCAGTCGTCCACAACCGTCAGCCCCGGCGCATCGCGTTCGGCAATCGCGTACCAGGCACGGCCCTGGTCGTCGAGGGCGACGATCGGCACCAGGTGAGCGAGCAGCGCACCGGATGAATAGAACTTCCGTCCGTTGACGATGACATGATCGCCGACATCAATGAACTTCGTCTCGAAATCGACTGCCCGTTTCGAGCCGAATTCCGAAAAGGCATTGCCGAAGCGGGTGCCGCGCAGCACTTCGGCAAAGAGCAGCTTCTGCTGTTTCTCGTCGGAGACGGTGCGGATCGCAGCAACGACGCCGAGATGGTTCTGGGCGACCTGGCCGATCGAGGAGTCGGCGGCGGAAATGATCTCGATCACCTTGGCGAGGGTCGCATAGGAGACTTCGGGACCGCCGAACTTTTTCGGCACATTGATCGACCACAGCCCACTCTGCGAAAAGGCATCGAGTTCCCGGACAGGCCAGATACGGTCGCGGTCGCGGGCGGCTGAACCGGGGGCAAATTCAGCGGCGAGCTTCTTCGCCACCTCGATCGCCTCGGCATCGCTCTTGATGACATGCGCCGGCTCGCTTGGCCGGGGCACCGCCGGAACGCCACGGGCGGCGTCGCGTGTACTGATGTTAGAAATAGTCATTCGGGTTTCTCCCTGTCGATGGGTTGTTGTCAGTAGGCGGCGAGAACGGCGGCGCTCGGCTTTTGCCCTAGATAGAGGGCCTTAATGTCGTCGCGGAACTTGAGGTCACGGGCATGACCGGACAACACGCTGATGCCGTTTTCGAGGATGACGGCCTTGTCGGCATAGGTGAGCGCCACGGCAGAGTTCTGCTCGGCAACCAGGATGGAGAGGCCCTCTTCCCGGTTGAGTCGACGCAGGGTGCGGAAGATGTCCTGGACGACGAGCGGAGCGAGTCCCATGGAAGGCTCGTCCAGGACGAGGAGACGCGGCCGCGACATCAGCGCCCGGCCGATCGCCGTCATCTGCTGCTCGCCGCCGGAGGTAAGGCCCGCTGCCAAGTGGCGCTTTTCCTTGAGGCGCGGGAACCAGGCATAGATCCTCTCGAGGTCGGCCGCGATTTCACCCCGTTTTGCGCTGCGTCCGATGCCACCGGAGACGAGGTTCTCCTCCACTGTGAGGCTGCGGAAGCAATGGCGGCCTTCGAGGACCTGCACCAGCCCGGCCCTGACGAGTGCGTCGGGCGAGACCGCGGCGACATCGAGTTCTCCGAACCTGATGCGTCCCGCGACGATCTGGCCGCGCTCCGCCGGCAGCAGGTTGGATACGGCTTTCAGCGCCGTCGTCTTGCCGGCACCGTTGGCGCCAAGGAGGGCGACGATTTCGCCGCGCTTCAATGTTAAGCTGACGCCGTCCAGCGCCCTGATTGCGTGATTGTAGGTTGCCTTGACGTCTTCGACCGTGAGCAGGATATCCGCTTCAGCCATGTCACTCTCCTTCTCGTTGGAGTTCGGGCCGGACATGGTGTCGGCATGGATCCCCCTCGCCGCATGTCCGACCCGCCCCCATCAGTTGGTCGCGGCCTCCGCATCTTCAGCCGTGCGCAACTTGATGCCCTTTTCCTCGGCATAGGCCTCGGACGACTTCTCGATGATCGGACGCAGCAGCGCCCAGTCCGGCGCGATCCAGTCGGAAACGACGTTCCACTTCTTGCCGTCCCATTGCTGGAAGGTGACGTAGCCGTTGCCTTCGTGATTATCCCAGGTGACGTTGATCGAGTGAAACAGGTTCTTCGCGCCGAGCGCCTCGACCCGGGCCGGATCGAGCTGCAGATGCTCGAAGCCCCAGCGGACCTCGTCTCCGGTCAGTGTCCGATTACCGAACTTCTCCTGGGCGATGCGGATCGCCTCGACGTTCAGGATGCCGTTGACGATGCCGAGATTGTGGTAGACCGAACCGATGCGGTTCTTGTCCTCGAGGTTGCCCAGGCCCTTATCGTAGATGGCCGAGACGATCTCCTTGACCACCGGATACTCGGTACCCGAGGCCTGGGTGGTGATTGCCGTGTAGCCCTTGGCGGCCTCGCCGGCCGGGATGACGTCCTCTTCCGAGTTCGACCAGACATTGCCAATGATATGATCGACCGGGAAACCGGTCTTGGCGGCAGTCTTCAGCGCCACCGGGTTCATCACGCCCCAGCCGCGCAGCACGACGTAGTCGGGCTTCGTGCGGCGGATCGTCAGCCATTGCGACTGCTGCTCGTTGCCGGGATGCGGCACCTCGATCTGCTGCAGTTCGAAGCCGTATTTCTCCGCGAGGAGTTCATAGATCGGGATCGTCTCCTTGCCGTAAGGCGAGCCGTGATAGAGCACGACGATCTTCTTGCCCTTGAGGCTTTCGACGCCACCTTCCTTAGAGGCGATGTAGTTTACGATGCCGGAGGTCTCGCTGTAGGGATTGAGCAGCAGCGGGAAGACGTAGGGGAAGACCCGACCGTCGGTGGAATCGGTGCGGCCGTGATTGATGGTGATCAGCGGCACCTTGTCCGCGGTGATCCGGTCGATCATCGCATAGGCGATGCCGACGGAGAGCGGGTTCCATGCGGCGACGTTCGGATTGCTCTTCAGCCGCTCATAGGCTTCGACACCGCGCTCGACCTCGTATTGCGTCTCGGCTTCCGACCAGGTGAGCTTGACGCCGTTGACGCCGCCGTCGCGGGTGTTGATCAGGTTGAGATAATCGATGAAGCCACCAAAGAAACCGGTGCCACCGGCCGCATAGGGACCGACGCGGTAGCTTTGAAGCGGAAAATACTGCTCGTCGGCATGGGCTGCCGGGAGCGCCATCGTAAGCGCGACGCCCGCGGCCAGCGCCGCAATCTTAAATTTGCTGAGGATGGTCATTTCTGGACAAACTCCGGGTGTTGGTCGGCGCGATCGCCGTACCTGATTGATGGAAAGTGGATTTCTTGCTTTTGGGAGCGCATCCGCTCCGGTCTTCGTCAGCGCCGTCCGAGAACGGAACCGAGGCGTCTCACGTTCCTTTCCCAGAGGGCGACGAGTCCGTCCGGTTCAAGAACGAGGAAGAGGATGATCAGGCCGCCGAGCACGATGCGCTGGCTCATGTCGAGCACGCCGGAATCGAAGATGTCGCCGAGAAAGAAGGCACCAAGCCGCGACAGAAGGAGCGGAAAGACGACGATCAGCGCGGCTCCAAAAAAGGCGCCGCGGATCGAGGCGAGGCCGCCGATGATGATGATGAACAGCACCTGGAAGGAGCGGTCGAGATTGAAGCCTGCCGGTTCGACCGTTCTAAGATAGGCGAAGGCCCAGAGCACGCCGGCAACGCCGATGATGAAGGACGAAATCGCGAAGGCGAGCAACTTCGCCCGCAACACCGGCACGCCGATGATGCGGGCGGCCGTCTCGTTGTCACGCACCGCAATGAAGTTGCGCCCGGTCTGCGAGGCGACAAGCCTCAGCGCCAGGAAGGTGAGCACTGTCACGATGGTCAGCGCGAAGAGATAGCGGTCGGCGGCGCTATCGAAAGCGAAGCCGGCGATCACCAGCGGCGGAGCGTCGATGACGCCGGAGGCCGAATTGTTGGAGAACCAGCCGAATTTCGTCAGAGCCCACTGTACGAAGAACTGTGCGGCAAGCGTCGAAACAGCGAGATAGAAGCCCTTCAGCCTGAGACTCGGCAGGCCGAAGACAATGCCGATCGCAGCGGCCGAAAAGCCGGCAAGCACGATGCTTAACACAAGCGGCAGGCCTTCGACGCGCAGGTTGAAGTTGTAGGCGGCGAAGGCGCCGACCGCCATGAAGGCGGCGCTGCCGAGCGAAACCTGGCCGGCATAGCCGGTCAAGAGGTTCAAGCCAACGCCGGCGAGGCTCAGCGCCAGGAACGGCAGCAAAATGGCCTCGAAGAGGTAGCTGGTGCCGACAAATGGCACGACGAGGTAGGCAACGGCAAGGAGCGCCAATGGAGCCGGCCAGCGCGGAAGCGTCGCAGACGCGGGGAGGTGGTTTGCGATGGAGGCCATGGTCAGAGCCTTTCCACGAGCTTCTGGCCAAACAGGCCGGAGGGACGAATGAGCAGGAAGGCGAGTGCAGCGACATAGGCAAACCAGCTTTCGATACCGCCGCCGAGATAGTCGCCGAGATAGACCTCGGCGAGCTTCTCGGTCGCGCCGATCAGCAGGCCGCCGACGATGGCACCCAGGATCGAGTCGAAGCCACCGAGGACGAGGACCGGAAGAGCCTTGAGAACGACAAGCGACAGCGAGAATTGCACGCCGAGCCGTGCGCCCCAAAGGAGGCCTGCCACCAGCGCCACCAGGCCGGCGGTCGCCCAGACGGTCGCCCAGATCCACGGCAGCCGCAGACCGACGGCGAGCGCTGCGAACTGGTCGTCCGCGACCGCTCGGAAGGCGAGGCCGACACGGGTATAACGGAAGAAGACCGACAACAGCGCTACCATGCCGGCCGCAACTGCCGCGGCGAAGATGTCGAACTGGCTGATGAAGACGCCGCCGATATCGAAGGGGAGGTCCTCGATGCCGAGCTCGAGCGCATGCACCTGCGTTCCCCAGACAAGCTGGGCGGCACCCTCGATGACGTAGGAAAGACCGAGCGTCGCCATGAAGAGCGTGATCGGCGGCCTGTTGGTGAGCGGGCGAAGTACGGTGCGCTCAATAACGATGCCGATGACGACCATCAGCGCAAAGGTGATGGCAAGCGCCAGCGGGAAAGGCACGCCGCGCTCGACGAGACTGACGAAGGTCAGTGCCGCGAAGAGCAGCATCGCTCCTTGCGCGAAATTCAGCACGCCGGAGGTCTTGTAAATCAGCACGAAGCCGATCGCGACCAGCGAGTACATCACGCCCGAGAGCAGCCCGCCGACGAGCACCTCGGTGAAGAAAAGCCAATCGAGGTCCGACATCAGATCCCCGCCCCATCTTCGTTTTCCGGTGCGACGCCAAGATAGGCGTCGATAACGCTCTGGTCGTCCCGCACCTCTTCCGGCGTGCCGTCGGCGATCTTGCGGCCATAGTCGAGCACGGCGATACGGTCCGACAGTTCCATGACGACGCCGATATCATGCTCGATCAGGATCACGGTGGTGCCGTAGGCTTCGCGGGTCGCCCGCACGAAGCCGGCCATCTCGTCCTTCTCGGTGCCGGTCATGCCGGCCATCGGCTCGTCGAGAAGCAGGATCTCCGGCTCCGCCACCAGCGCACGGGCGAGTTCAACCCGCTTCTGCAGCCCGTAGGGCAAGGTGCCGGCAAGCCGGCCGGCGACGTGTTCGAGATCAAGGAAGGCAAGGATGCGCCGGGCCCGGTCGCGCGCGTCCGCCTCCTCGCGGCGGGCGGCGCCGACACGGGCGATCTGGCCCAGGAACGTCGAGCGGACCGTGTGCGCTCGACCAGCCACCACGTTGTCGAGGACGCTCAAGCCCTTGAAGAGGGCAAGGTTTTGGAACGTTCGTGCGACCCCGAGGCGCGCCAGCCTGTCGGTCGGCACCGCACGATAGCGGTGGCCGCCGATCAGCACATGGCCGCGATCCGGCCGGTAGACGCCGCTGATGACATTGATAAGCGAGCTCTTGCCGGCGCCATTCGGACCGATGATGGCGCGGATTTCGCCGCGCCGCACGGCGAGATCGACATTGTCCAGAGCCGTGACACCGCCGAAAGAAAGGCTCACGCCTTCAAGGCCAAGCAGCACGTCGCCGGAAATCGCCGCATGCGCCTGAGGCGTCGGCCTGGCGGCAAGGTCGAGGAGGTGCTCCTGGACCTCTGGCGGGAAGGCGGACGTGCCCAGCCCCCCAAGGGCAAATGTCATCGCGTGCATGTTTTCCCTCTCAGACGGCTTCCAGGCGCCAGGGCAACCCGTTGCCAGCGGCGCACAGCTCCGCCGGCGATCCCAATGAAACCCCGGTCATTCTGTAGTGGTACGGACCGGCATTCCGGCCCGCCTTCTTACGTTCAGGTGCTTTTCTGCCGATTACTCCGCAGCGACCGGCTGCAGCGCTTCCGCCGCTTCCAGTTCGCGCACCAGCGGAATGACGTGCTTGCCGAAATATTCGACCTCTTCCTGGAAATGCAGGAAGCCGAGCAGGATGAGGTCGGCACCGGCGCGCTTCAGATCGAGGATCCGCTCGGCCACCTGCCGAGGCGTGCCAATCAGGTTGGAGCGGAAGCCGTCATTGTACTGGACCAGATCCTCGAAGGAGGATTTCGCCCAGTTGCCCTCGCCTTCCGGCGAAGCCTTGCCGGCATTCTTGACTTCATGGCCAAAGGCGTTGACTGCCTCCGGATTCGCCTTTTCGATGATCTCCGCAAGCACGGCCTTCGCCTCTTCCTCAGTCTCGCGGACGATTGCGAAGGCGTTGACGCCGACCCGAACCGAGTGGTCGCTTTCCTTGGCCTTCTGGCGGATATCATTCACCTGCTTGGCGATCTGGTCCGGTGTGTTGCCATTGGTGAAGTACCAGTCAGAAACGCGTGCCGCCATGTCGCGCGCGGCGCGCGACGAGCCGCCCTGAAAGATCTCCGGCTGCGGATTGATAGGCTTCGGCTTCAGCGAGTAATTGTTGAAGCGGTAGAAATCGCCGCGGAAGGTGAAATTGTCCTCGGTCCAGATGCCGCGCAGCGCCCGGATGAACTCTTCCGAACGGCGATAGCGCTCGTCGTGGTCCAGCCAATGCTCGCCGATTGCGGCGAACTCGCCGCGGAACCAGCCGCTGACGACGTTGACGGCGACGCGGCCGTTGGTGAGGTGGTTGATCGTGGCGATCTGCTTGGCGGCCAGCGCGGGGTTCCACGGCCCCGGCAGGATCGCCGCGATGACCTTCAGCGTCTTGGTTGCTTCCAGCAGCGCATGGCTGAAGGAAACCGATTCATGCTGGAATTCGGCACCGTAGCCGGCGGTGAAGCGGATCTGGCTCAAGGCGTATTCGAAACCGTTCTCTTCGGCGATCTGCGCCAGTTTTCGGTTGTAGTCGATCGACCAACTTGTCCGCTGTTCGATATTGGAAATGACCAGCCCGCCCGAAACGTTCGGTACCCAATAGGCGAATTTCACCGGCTCTCTATTTGCATGCGACATTTGTCTTCCTCTCCAGGGTTTCATGCCTTTGGTGGCAACCAGTGCCGGTCCATTTTCACCGGCAAACAACGTGGTTCTCTGCGGACTTACGGGTAACAAGCGCGCGAGGTCAGCGATGGCGCGATCGACGCGCTCGAGCACCACCGGATTGGTGAGCCGATAATCGACAAAATCGGTCTCGACCGCATAGATGGAGGTCGGTAGCGACAGCGCGTTGAAGAAGCCGAAAAGCGGACGGAGCTGATGCTCGACCATCAAGGCATGCAGGGGACTGCCGCCGGTCGCGGCGAGGAGCACCGGCCTTCCGGTCAAGGCGCGGTAGTCCACCAGGTCGAAAAGATGCTTCAACGCACCGGTATAGGAGGCGCGATAGACGGGCGAGCCGACGACAAGAACGTCGGCGTTTTCGACCGCATCAATGATTTCGCGTCCTTCGCTCTCGAGCTGATCGGCTCTCAACGCCCGAAAGAGAACCGGCGCCGCATCGGCGAGGTTGATGACACGTTTCACGCCACCGAAGCGGCTCTCAACCGCCGACGCCATGACGTCGACGAGCGAGGCTGTCCGCGATGGTCGCTTTACATTGCCGGAAAGTCCGAGGATCTTCATTTGCGTCGCGGTTCCATGTTGCTGACTTACTCTATCAATTTAATGTACTAGCGTAAGAAAAATTCTCCTAATTTTGCCGACGCGGAAAATTCAAAAATTCGGATCGGAGGGCGCCGGCGCGGTTTCACGCCTAATTTAGGCCGCCCTTAAAGTCGTGGATCGGTGCGAACAAAACCGGAGTGCCATCAGGCTGCGTCGACTTTTCGTCGGGCCCAATGCGAAGAGCGAGCGCGCTGAAGGCCAGCTCGACCAACCCATAACTCCCTCATGAGCATCTCCCGTGCCGCTGCACGCTTCGGAGAATGTGGTGCTCCGCAGGCCCCGCCCTCGAAGGAAAATCATTCCACATTACTACACATATTCTATATACTATATGTGTATTCCACTCCTCGCCTGTCGCATCATGCAGTACGAAGGCCGCAGGCAAGCAGCTCGCCCGCCGGTCAGTAGCCGCAAACAGGATCCCGATGGAGGAATGCATGTCCAATCCCATTTTCAGTCAGACCTATCGCCGCCGCAGCGTACTGAAATCGCTCGCAGCCGCCGGCGCGCTGCCCTTCATCGCGCCGCTCGCCTCGTCGACGGCACTCGCCTCAAGCAACAAGTTTGCGGGCCGCACCATTAACCTCCTGATCATCCAGCCGCACGTCGTAACCGGCAAGAAGATCGCCGAGGATTTCGAGAAGCTGACCGGAGCCAAGGTCAATGTCACCGCGGTGCCCTATGACCAGGTCAGCGTCAAGGCGACGCTCGACGTGCAATCGGGCGCCAACGAGTTCGATGTCATCGACTACTTCTATACCTACAAGGGTCAGCTCGCCGATGACGGCGTCATCGAGGACGTGACGGATCTCATCGAGCGCGACAAGGCCGAAATCCAGCCGGAAGATTTCATCCAGACCATCTACGACCAGTACACCTTGCACGACGGCCGCCGCTATGGCCTGCCCTATGACGGCGACAGCCATCTTCTCTTCTACAACCGAGAGCTTTTCGACCGCTATGGACTGAAGGCGCCGACGACCTGGGACGAATACAACGAGAACGCCAAGGTCATCACCGAGGCCGAGTCGAAGAACGGTATCTATGGTGCCGCCGTGCTTGGAGCGAAGATCCCGGTCATCATCCTGTCCACCTACGCCAACCGACTGACGGGCTTCGGCGGCAATTTCCTCAAAGCCGACGGCTCGTCCGCACTCGATAGCGCAGAGGCCCTGGAGGCGCTGAAGTCGCTGCTCGCCTCCGCGCCGCACGCGCTCCCGACGCCGCTCGAGACCCGTTTCGAGGAAGGCTTGCCCGCGTTCCTGAACGGCAAGGCGGCGCAGATCGACTTCTGGACCGACCTCGGCGGCTATGCTCAGGATCCCAAGGGGTCGAAGATCGTCGACAAATGGGGTGTGACCCGCATCCCGATCGGCGGCGGCAACAAGACGCCGCGCCTGGCCTTCAACGCCGGCTTCGGCTTTGCAGTCACCACCGGATCGCAGAACAAGGATGTGGCCTGGGAACTGATCAAGCTGGTCACCAGCAAGGGCTATCACGAACAGCTATTGGCGCTCACCGGTTCGGGCATCGATCCCGACCGCCAGTCGGGTCTGAGATCCGAGAAGTTCAAGGCCTTCCAACCGCTCGTGCAGCCGCTGCTCGACGGCGGCGCCTTGGAAAACAGCCTGGCCTGGCCGACGGCCGTCTATGCGCCGAAGCTCGAAAACGCGCTCACCGACGAACTGGCGCTGGCGCTCGCCGGCACCAAGAGCGCCGAACAGGCGATCTCCGATGCCCATCGGGCCTGGACCGAGATCATCGAGTTGAACGGCTGATTGCGCGACCCATCGCTTCCTCCCGGCGCGCGCCGGCAATTTCTTCAAAAGAGGCAAAGACCATGAGCGAACACTCCTTGCCGAAGCGCAGGCTCGGCCGCAGCGGATTCGACATCACACCGGTTGGCTTTGGCGCCTGGGCCATCGGCGGTCCCGACTGGGGTTGGGGCTGGGGGACGCAGGACGATGCCCAGTCGATCGCGGCTATCCGCCATGCGCTTGCGCGCGGCATCAACTGGATCGACACGGCCCCGGTCTACGGTCTCGGCCATTCCGAGGAGATCGTGCGGGAGGCACTCTCGACGATCCCGAGATCCGAACGTCCGCTGGTGTTTACCAAGGCCGGTCTCGTCTGGGACCCCGAAAAGCGCAATGCCCTTCCCGCCCGTATCGGTGATGCAAAGTCTTTGCGTCGCGAGGTCGAGGATTCGCTGCGGCGCCTCGATGTCGAGGTCATCGACCTATACCAGATGCACTGGCCGGCCAATGACGGTACGCCGATAGAGGAATACTGGGCCACCTTTGCCGACCTTAAGGCGGAGGGCAAGGTCAGGTCCATCGGGCTTTCGAACCACAATAGGGAACTGTTGCAGCGCGCCGCGACGGTTGCCCCCGTCGACGTGGTGCAGCCGCCCTTCTCCGCCATCAAGCGCGGATTCGCCGAGGAGGGCCTGCCATGGGTGCGGGCGCATGGCAGCGGCGTCCTTGCCTACAGTCCCCTGCAGTCGGGCCTGCTCACCGGTGCTTTTACTCCGTCACGCGCTCGCGCTCTGCCCGGGAACGACTGGCGGTCGCGCGACGAAGAGTTTGCAGGGGAGGCACTCTACCGCAATCTTGCCTTCGCGGATGGGCTCAGGCCGATTGCGGCGCGGCACCGCACCACCGTTGCGGCGGTCGCGGCCGCCTGGGTTCTCGCCTGGCCCGGGATCACGGGCGCCATCATCGGAGCGCGCAAGCCGGAGCACATTGACGGCTGGATCGACGCTGCAACAATCGCCCTTTCGCCCCGCGACCTCGACGATATCGAAGACATGCTTCTCGCGACGCGGGCCGGCAGCGGGCCGACACGTCCCGATCTCTCGGAGGCGGCATGACCGCCTTCGCCGCCGATGCCCTGCGGCTTGGCGAAACCCGCCGCACTACGCGCCGGACCATCCTTCCGGCGCGGCTGGGCCGGGCGCTGTGGATCGCGCCGATCATCCTCGCACTGAGCGTCACGACGCTTTACCCCACCGTCTTCCTGCTGGCACTCGCCTTCAGCAAAAGCACGCTCGGAAAGCCGTTCCGCGGCTTCGTCGGCATCAAGCATTTCGCGACGACCTTACAGGATCCGCTCTTCCTCTCGGCGATCGGAAGAAGCGTCGCCTATGCGCTTTCAACATCGCTGCTGCAACTCGCGCTCGGCTTCGTGATCGCGCTTCTTTTCACCTCCCTTTTGAAGGCGGGTCGTTTCCTGATGAGCCTCGTGCTGCTGCCGCTGATGACGCCGCCGGTGATGGTCGGCGTCGCCTGGAAGCTCATTCTCGCGCCAGCCGGAGGGCTCTTGAACGGTACTTTGATCAAATACGGGGTAATCCCCGAACCGATTTCCTTCCTCGGCCATCCCTTGCTCGCCTGGCTGGCGATCGCCCTCGCCGACCTCTGGCAATGGACGCCGTTCATCGTCATTCTCTGCTTTGCGGCGCTCTCGACAATCCCGGAAGGCGTCCACGAGGCAGCACTCGTCGACGGCGCCAATGCCTGGCAACGCTTCCGGCACATCACGCTCCCGCTCGTCGCCGCACCGCTCTCGTCGATCTACCTTCTGAAACTCATCCTCTCGTTCAAGCTCTTCGACCTCGTCTACATCCTGACTTTCGGCGGACCCGGTTTTGCGACGACATCGGCCGGCTTTTCCATCTACCGGCGGGCGATCGAGCAGTTCGACGTCGGCCGTGCGGCGGCCGAGACGATCGTCTACGGCCTCGTCATAGGCTTGGCGACGCTGCCGGTCGTCCGCCTGCATCAGCATTTCGAAAGGCGGGAATCATGAGGCTCGGCACTCGACATCTTTGGCTGGCCATGGCCACGGCACCAATCGTCGGCTTCTTCGCCCTGCCCATCCTCTATCTCGTCGCCGTTTCCTTCAAGACCAAGGACGATGTACTGAGCGGCAATTTCTGGCCGACAGTGCCGACACTGGCGAACTGGCCCGGCGCGTTCGAAGCGGCTGGCATTGCGGGTTTCATATTCAATTCCGTCGCGGTTTCCGTGCTTGGCGGCCTCCTCACTATCGCATTGGCGTTACCCTCGTCCTATGCGGTGTTGCGGCTCAAGATTGGCGGCAGGTGGCTGGCGGACCTGACGCTTTCGAGCTATATGGCGCCGCCCATCGTCGCCTTGATCCCTCTCTTCTTCCTGCTAAAGGCAGCCGGGCTTCTCAACACGCGCGCCGGCCTCGTCCTCGTTTACGGCTTCGCCAACGTGCCCGTCGCCTTCTGGCTTCTGACGCCCTTCCTGCGCCGGACGCCGATCGAGATCGAGCAGGCGGCCGCGATGGACGGTGCGGGACCGCTTCGCACGCTTCTTCAGATCGTCGCCCCAATCATCGCACCCGGCATCGTGGCGACGCTGATCATCGTAACCGTGCTGTCCTATAACGAATTCCTCTTCGCCTCCGCCTTCACTTTTTCCGATGCAACGCGAACGCTGCCAGTCGGCATCTCGCTCTTCCAGGGCGACAGGCTGGTGAATTTCGGCCAGATGGCAGCGGCCTCGCTCGCCGGCATCGCCCCGGTCTACCTGATCGCGCTCTTCATGCAGCGCTATTTGATCAGCGGGCTCGCACATGGCGGCGTGAAGTAAGAGAAGTCACCAAACGCTACGGTCATGGCAAGACTGGATTGACTACAAGCCGGCACCACACAGCGGAGTCTGCATTGGCCCGCCCGGCCCTTGGCTTGAGAGCTTGGGAAGCTCGCACCACCACGTCCCGTCATTTCGGGAGTGCAGATCTTCCTGCCCGGTGTAGATGCGGGTCTCGTGGTTGTGCTTCCGCGCGAGAAACATTCTCCACTTACCATATAAATTTAGTGTATTATTCCTGTCGAAACAGCGGCCCTTCGTTACGCTCTGACCCGTTGAATCCACGACATCACCGACGACGTATCTCGTCCAACAGGGGCAAAACATGAATCTGAAGAGTCTTATCACTGCAATCGTGGCCGCTGCCGGCAGCCTCTCGATGGCTGCCGCCGCTGATGCCGCCGACAAGAAGGTGGTCGTCGCCTACCAGACGGATGCGCTGCCCTCCTCTGTGGCCATAGCCAATGGCGACTTCGCCAAGTCCACAGGCTACGACATCGATTTCCGCAAGTTCAATTCGGGCGCCGAAATCTTCGCCGCCATCGCCTCCGGCGATGTGCAGGTCGGCTATGTCGGGTCCAGCCCCTTCGCGGCTGCGGCTTCGCGGGGTCTTGACGTAAAGGCGTTTTATCTTTCCTCCATCTCCGGGATCGACGAAGCTCTGGTGGTCCGCAACGGGTCGGGCATAGAAAGTCTGAACGATCTCAAAGGCAAGAAGCTTGCGGCTGCACCTGTCTCAACAGACCACTACCAGCTTCTGGCACTGATCAAGTCACTCGGCCTCACGGAAAAGGACGTTCAGGTCTTTGCAATTCCGCAGCCTGAGATCGTCGCCGCCTTTAACCGCGGCGATATCGATGGCGGCTTCGTCTGGGATCCGGCGCTCACCGAACTGAAAAAGAACGGCAAGGTGCTCGTCACCTCCAGGGATGTGGCCGACAAGGGCGCGGCAACGTTCTCGGCCTGGGTGGCGACGTCACAGTTTGCGGCCGACAATCCGGACTTCTTGAAGAGCTTCGCCTCGGTCATCAACAAATACTATGCCTCCTATGCGTCCGCCGAAGGCGCATGGAGCGCCAAAAGCGAAAACGCCAAGTCGCTCGCCAAATTGCTCGGCGGTACCCCAGAACAGCATGCGGCCGCATTGAAAAATCTCTCGTTGCTGACGCCTGAGGTTCAGGCTTCGCACGCCTGGCTCGGCGGCGGAGATAAGTCCGGTGCGGCCAAGATCCTGAAAGAAACGGCCGCTTTCCTGAAGGATCAGGGGAAGGTCTCCGAGGTGCTGCCGAACTACGGTGACTTCGTCACTGCCGACGCGCTGACAAGCGTGAGCAACTGAGCTTGCCTGACGCCGGCGCGCCAGCCGCGCCGGGTCTCGAATCTACGAGTGAGCACATGCTTAAAGTCGATCACGCCAGTGTCTTCTTCGCGGCGCGCGACGGCCAGACCGTCCATGCGCTTGACCGCGTGTCTTTTGAAATTCCCGAGAGCGGCTTTATCGTCGCCCTCGGCGCCTCAGGATGCGGCAAGTCGACATTGCTCAACGCGATTGCCGGATTCCTACCTCTGTCGGATGGCGCCATCATCCTGGATGGGCGACCTGTTCGCGGTCCTGGCGCCGACCGTGGGGTGGTTTTCCAGAAGGACGCGCTTCTCCCGTGGAAGACGGTGATCGACAATGTCGCACTTGGTCTGAAATTCGCGGGCGTGAGTAAAGGCGAGCGCAGGGCACGCGCGCATGAACTGCTTCGGCTGGTCGGCCTCGGTGAATTCGCCAAGGCCCTGCCCTATGAACTGTCCGGCGGCATGCGCCAGCGGGTGGGCATTGCGCGCGCCCTCGCTACCGAACCCGACATCCTTCTGATGGATGAACCTTTCGGCGCCCTCGATAGTCTGACGCGCGAGCAGATGCAGGAACTATTGATCTCCATCTGGCACAAAGCAGCAAAGCGGATCTTCTTCATCACCCACTCGATCGAAGAGGCTCTTTTCCTTGGGACTCAGGTCCTGGTCATGTCTCCACGGCCGGGCCGCGTCGTTGCCCGCTTCGATCTCGACTTCGTCCGCCGCTTTGCCGAGACCGGAGATGCACGATCGATCAAGTCGTCGCCAGAATTCGCGGGTCTGCGCGAAGAAATACGGGCCATTCTTCACAGCGCCGAAGATTTCAGGAGCGCGGCATGAGCGACATTGTCCAGACGACCACTGTTTCATCCGCTGGGACGAGGCCGGCGCCAAAGCTTGTCAAAATGGTAAGCTTCGGCGTAGGCGAGAAACCCACAATCGTCATAAGCGTTGCGACTGCTCTCGCAGTTGCAGCTCTATGGTGGGTCGTCGCCGAGCTCGACCTGGTCCCGCATCTTTTTCTGCCGAGCCCTCGGGAGGTTCTGACCCAAGCGGGCGTACTCTATTATGACGGCTATGCGGGCGCATCCCTGTCCGAGCACATCTTTGCAAGCCTCTTGCGCATCGTCCTGGCGGCGTCGATCGCTATCGCGGCAGGAATTCCCTTAGGCCTGCTCATGGGCCTAAACCGCTGGGCGAAGGGTATCTTGGACACGCCGATCGAGTTCTACTGGCCACTGCCGCCTCTCTCCTATCTGCCACTGATGATCATTTGGCTCGGCATTGGTGAAACGTCGAAAATAACGCTGCTGGTGCTGGCGATGTTTGCACCGGTCTGCCTGTCTGCTCAGGCGGGCGTCCGTTCATTACCCATCGAGCGCGTCAATGCGGCCCGATCGCTGGGCGCTCGCAGGATTGAACTCTTCACCGACATCGTGTTGCCGTCAGCCCTGCCTGAAATACTGACCGGCGTGAGGATCGCAGTCGGTATAGGATGGGGCACACTCGTGGCCGCCGAGCTGATCGCCTCGACACGCGGAATCGGTTTCATGATCATGTCCGCTGCACAGTTTCTTGCCACCGACGTTGTCTTCGTCGGGATCGGCATCATCGCGATCTGCGCCTTTGCCTTCTCCGCCACCATCCGGTTTATCGAAGCCGTCCTCCTTCCTTGGAAGGGAAAGCTGTAAACGGCCACCGTGTCCATTGTCGGCGCCAAAGCAGCCATTCGACACTGTTACCGCGAATTTCCGGAGTCCACCCACCCACGACGCTGGTGAAGGTGAATTCTCGACCCTCCTGCGACAATGGGGAACGGGAAAGATCGACCCATTGCGGACACCCGCAAAAGTCCCCCGAATTGCCGGTGCCAGCGTGAAAGCAGCCTCCCAAGCAGTTGCAGGAACTGGACGAGCACGACCAATCGACTGAGCTGTCTGCAGCGTCGGTCAGCGCGTGACGCTGGCATCCTTATCGATCTGTCCGTGCACGGGATCCGGAACCAAGGGGTCGCTCTTTATGAAATCTTTACGCGCGCGACCGAAATCCCCAATCGAATCCAGACCTCTTACGGACGTAAGATGAACGCAGCGCGGTCTGCAAATCCCTACAAAGGCCCAATCGGTACAGGAAATGCTGGCACAGACTTGCGCGCCTGGAATTGGAGCTTTGCGGATAGTCGCAGAGCGGAGGCATTACGGAGAGTCGATGACAGCGTCCATGGATCACGCGCCCGCGCAGGCGAACAACCTGCGTCAATTTCTGGTGCTCACCCTTGGATCGGTCGGCGTCGTCTACGGCGATATTGGGACGAGCCCGCTCTATGCCTTCCGCGAGGCACTCCGTCCCTTTGCCGCAGGAGGGGTCGAGCGCGGGGAGGTCATCGGCCTCATTTCGCTGATGCTCTGGACCCTCACGATCATCGTGACCTGCAAATACGTGCTGTTTCTGCTGCGGGCGGACAATGACGGTGAGGGTGGGATGCTGGCGCTGCTGGCCCTGCTGATGAAGAAGGCGCCCCGCCAGACGACGATCATGCTCATGGCTGGAATCCTCGGTGCCGCTCTCTTTATTGGTGATGCGATGATCACGCCGGCGCTTTCCGTCCTCTCCGCCGTGGAGGGCCTCAAGCTCGTCACGCCAGCGTTTCAGGATTACGTGCTGCCGATCTCTGTGGCGATCATAGTGCTGTTGTTTGCCATCCAGTCCCGCGGTACGGCAGCCGTGTCGAACCTGTTCGGACCGATCACCCTCCTCTGGTTTCTCGCCATGGGAGCGGCCGGGATTGCCCACATCGGCGATGATCTGGGGATTCTGGCGGCCGTCAACCCCGTTCATGGCGTTGCCTTTTTGTGGAATGGCGGTCTGGTCGGCTTCATCGTTCTCGGCGCCGTCTTCCTGACGGTGACCGGAGCCGAGGCGCTCTATGCCGATCTCGGACATTTCGGTCGAAAGCCAATCCAGGCGGCCTGGTTTGCAGTCGTGTTTCCGGCGCTGGCTTTGAATTATGTCGGACAGGGCGCCCTGGTGCTGTCGCATCCCGAGGCCATTTCCGATCCATTTTTCCTGATGTTCCCGAAATGGGCTCTGTTGCCGATCGTGATTTTGGCCACGGCAGCGACGATCATCGCCAGCCAGGCCGTGATCACCGGCGCGTTTTCACTCGTCCGACAAGCGATACACCTCGGCTTCCTGCCAAGATTCGAGATCTGCTACACCTCGGAAACGCAGACAGGACAGATCTACCTGCCCTTGGTCAACAGCGCGCTGCTGATCGGCGTGCTCCTCCTCATGTTCGTGTTCGGCAGTTCCGAGTCGCTTGCCACCGCCTATGGCGTGTCAGTCACTGGCGCAATGGTTGTCACGACCATCCTCGCCTTCGAATTCGTCCGCCATCAGTGGAACTGGCCCGTATGGACTGCAACCGCGGTCCTGCTTCCCCTGTTCCTGCTGGAGCTCACGTTTCTCGGCGCCAACCTCTTCAAGATCCATGACGGCGGCTACGTGCCCATCCTCTTTGCCGGGGTCGTGATGACGCTGATGTGGACCTGGCGAAAGGGTGTCAGGATCCTGCGTGAGAAGACCGCGCGCCAGGATGTTCCGCTCGACAGGTTCATTGCCGCGGCCGAGCGAAAGACCGAGCATGCTCCCATCGTGGTACCGGGAACGGCAATATTCCTGACCGCGACACCCGATATGACCCCGGCTGTTCTGCTGCACAACATCAAGCACAATCACGTATTGCACGAACACAACGTCATACTGACGATCAAGACCGCCAAGGTGCCCTACGTACCGGAGAAGGACCGCTACACGCTGACAAGACTCTCCGACCGGTTCAGCAAACTTGAGCTGCGCTTCGGCTTCATGGACGACCAGAACGTCTCGCGGGCGCTCGCACACTGTCGCAAGGAGGGCTTCAAGTTCGAGATCATGACCACGTCGTTCTATCTCGGCCGGCGCAAGCTTGTCGCAGACCCGCAGTCGGGCATGCCGAAATGGCAGGACAAGCTATTCATCGCGATGGCGGACTCGGCGATCGATCCAACCGACTATTTCCATCTTCCCGCAAACCGGGTCGTCGAGCTCGGCGAGCAAGTCATCGTCTGATCCAGACCAGCTAGTCGTCAAGAATTAACTGGCTGCGTCTTCGTCGCCGATAAAGCGATATCCAACGCCCGGCTCCGTGCGGATGATCCTGGGGTCGGCCGGATCGCGTTCGATCTTGCCGCGTAGTTGACCTATGAAGACTCTGAGATAGTGCAAGTCTTCGCCGTGCGCGACACCCCAGACGGAGGTGAGCAGCGCTTTGTGGGTCACCACGCGGCCGGCGTGCCGCGCCAGCATGACGAGCAGATCGTATTCCTTCGGCGTCAGCCGTAGCGCTTTGCCATCGCGGCTCACCAGCCGCTTGACGATATCGATCGTCAGTCCGTCTGCAGCAAGGCTCGTCTGGCCGCCCTCCATCTGGATACGATGCCGCAACGCTGTGCGGATGCGTGCGGTCAACTCGCCGATGCCGAAAGGCTTCTCGATATAATCGTCAGCACCAAGATCGAGTGCCGCAACCTTTTCGCTTTCCCGGTCACGCGCCGAAAGAATGATGATCGGCACATTCGACCAGGCGCGTATATTTGCGACGACGTCCTTGCCGTCCATGTCCGGCAGACCGAGATCAAGGATGATCACATCGGGCACGCTCGTTGCGGCGGCCTTCAGCGCCTCGCCGCCGGTCATCGCCTCGACCACTTCGTATCCGGCAGCGCCGAGGGCAGGACGAAGAAACCGCTGAATTTGTGGTTCGTCGTCGACCACCAGAATGCGCGCAGCGTTCATCGCTATTCCTTCTCCGGTAGCTGATGCTCGGCCGCCGGCAAACGCATGGAAATGCGCGTGCCGCGCCGCCGGACGGCAGGGCTTTCGGCCTTGACGTGCCCACCCATCGCCTCGATGAAGCCCTTGGCTATCGCAAGCCCGAGCCCCGTTCCAAGCGAACGGCCGTCCGGTTTTCCCTTCCGGAAAAACTTATCGAACACTCGTTGGAGGTCGCCCGGCGGAATGCCTTTGCCGAGGTCGGTCACAGCAAGGACGAGCTCGTTGCCCTCGCGTCGGGCGTAGATGCTGACCGGCTCATCGCCGCCGAAACGGTTCGCGTTGTCGAGCAGATTGAAGAGCACCTGGCCGAGCAGCACGCTATCGCCGCGTATGAACGGCAGATCGGCAGAGATGCTCGTTTCAAAGACGCGGTCGGGGAAATACTTTCGCGCCCGCTCCACGGCCGAACGAACGACATCGCCGACATCGACCCAGTCACGCTTGGCGTTCACAGTTCCCGCCTCGATGCGCGTCATGTCAAGCAGGTTGGCGACGAAGCGCGTCAGCCTCTCGCTTTCTTCTTCGATTGATTTCAAGAGATCGTGCTGACTGTCGGCGGGCATTCGGTCGCCGAACTGTAGGAGGCTCGTCACTGCGCCAGTGATTGTCGCCAGCGGCGTTCTCAGATCGTGCGACATGGAGGAGAGCAGTGCGGCGCGAAATTTGTCCCCTTCGAGCTGCGCAGCCCGATCGAGGCTCTCGCGGGAAAGCCGCGCACGATCGATCGCGATGGCCGCCTGGTCGAGGACCGGTGCGAGCGCCCGCTCCTCATCGGCGTCCAGTGGCCGGTTCTTTTGCAGGAAGCCGCATACTCCGACAACACCGTGCGGACTGAGAAGCGGCCGGAACTGGAACGAGATGTTCGGCAGTGTTCCGGTATCGTCGCCGGCTGCCTCGCTTTTCTCGAAGGCCCAGCGTGCAGCCATCATGTCGGTCATTCCGAGTTCGGTGTCCGGCGGCCAGGCGGCCTTCAGGGCAATGTCGCCATCTTCCGGCACCAGAAGCACGGCGTTACGCCTTAGCGTAGTCTGTATCTGGGTGACTGCGGCCCACAGCACATCCTCCGCATTGGCGGTACCGGAGAGCTTTCGGGAGAAGTCATAGAGCGCCTGCATTGCCGCCGCGCGCCGCTTGGCCGCTTTTGCCTGGTCGCGCACGCGAGATGCCAGCCCGCCGGCAATGATGGCGGCGGCGAGAAAGATGAAGAGGGCGAAGACCTCGTGCGGCTCGGCCACGGTGAAAGTGCCGATGGGGTCAATGAAGAAGAAATTGTAAGCAAGCACCGACAGCAGCGCCGCCCCGATCGCCGCGATGTAGCCGGCATAAGTAGCCGAGATGAGCACCGCCAGCAGGTACAGAAGCGAAATATTTTGCAGAACAATTAAGCGCTCAATCAGCAAGCCGATCACCGTGGCCGCTGCGGAGGCGGCGGCGGCGATGGCGAGCGCGCGCGCTGTATTCCTGGAAGGCGTCGGAATACGCGGGCTCTTTGGCTTTTGGACCGGCTCATCCTTGTCGGTGACGAGGTGAATCCCTATCCCCGACGCCCGCGCCGCCAAGGCATCCGGCAGAGAGCGCCGGACAAGTCGAAGCGGGAACCGATGGCGCCGCGTGCCGATGACGATCTGCGTCGCATGCTCCCGCCTGGCGACTTTGAGAATTTCCTCGACGAAATCGCTGCCTATGATGCGGCGCGTCTCCGCACCCAGTTGCTCGGCGAGCCGGAAGGTCTCATCGAGCTGCCGCATCGCCTCGCTGTCTGCCATCTCACGGTCCGCCCGCTCGATGGAAACCACGATCCAGTCGGCGTTCAGGCCCGAAGCGAGGCGGCTTGCCGTCCTCACCACCTTGTCCGACAGCCGGTCCGGCCCGATGCAGACGATAAGCCTTTCGCCGGCCGGCCAGGGGCCCTCGATGGCGTTCTGCCGGAGGTAGTCGACCATCTGGTCGTCGACCCGTTCGGCGGTGCGCCTGAGCGCCAGTTCGCGCAGCGCCGTCAGGTTGCCGAGCCGGAAGAAGCGGTCCACGGCGCGCTTGGCGTTGTCGGGCAGGTAGACCTTGCCCTCCTTCAGCCGCTCGATGAGCTCGGCCGGCGGCAGGTCGACCAGAATGACATCGTCGGCGCGTTTCAGCACCGTATCGGGGATGCGCTCGCGCACCGGGACGCCGGCGATCTGGGCGACGACATCGGACAGGCTTTCCAGGTGCTGGATGTTGAGGGCCGACCACACATCGATGCCAGCGTCGACCAGCTCCTCGATATCCTGATAGCGTTTTGGATGGCGGTATTCGCCGATATTGGTGTGGGCGATCTCGTCAACGACGATGACGCGCGGACGGCGGGCGAGCGCCGCGTCGAGATCGAATTCGGAAAAAGTGCGGCCGCCATGGACGACCTCGCGGCGCGGCAGCACCTCCAGCCCTTCGAGGAGCGCAGCCGTCTCGCCGCGGCCATGCGTCTCCACAAGGCCGATGACGATATCGGCGCCCTCGTCCTTCAGGCGCCGCGCCCGCAGGAGCATGGCATAAGTCTTGCCGACGCCGGGTGCGGCGCCGAGGAATACCGTCAGTTTCCCTCTGTTGCCCTGTTCCGCCAGCGCCAGCAGGGCATAAGGATCGGGGCGGCTCGTCAGCTCGCGGTCATTCTCGGGCATTCAACATCTCGAAGTCGCTCAGGCCCCGGACGCGTCCAGGGCGAGGTTCAGTTCTAGCACATTGACGCGCGGCTCGCCTATGAACCCGAAGAGGCGAGTTTGCGTGGCGTTTTCAACCAGGCTTGCCACATCCGCCTCCGGGATGCCCCGCGCCCGCGCGATCCGGGCAATCTGGGCGCGGGCAAATTCCGGCGAGATATGCGGGTCGAGGCCGGAGCCGGAGACGGCCGCGCCATCGGCGGGAATGTCTCCCGCAACGCCCGCCGCGCGCAGCCGTTCGATGTCCGCCGCCACGCGGTCCTTGAGCTTGACGGAGGTAGCGCCGAGGTTGGAACCGCTGGAGGCGCCGGCGTTATAGGGTTCCGGTCCGGTCGCCGACGGACGAGGCCAGAAGTATTTCTCGGAGACGAAGTTCTGCCCGATCAGGTCGGAACCGATGACGGCGCCATGCTTCAGGATCAAGCTGCCATTGGCCTCAGCCGGCATCAACGCCTGCGCAGCGCCGGTGATCACCAGCGGATAGGCGAGACCCGTGATCGCAGTCAGGCCCAGGATGAAGACGAAGGCGGGGCGAAGTTGCTTGAACATGATCACACCAGATTGAGATTGGAGACGACGACGTCGATGAGCTTGATCCCGGCGAAGGGCAGCACGAGACCGCCGAGGCCGTAGACCAGCAACGGCGCAGGAGCGCGGCCGCGCCGACGGGACGGTATGTGACGCCCTTCAGCGCCAGCGGAATGAGCGCCACGATGATCAGCGCGTTGAAGATGATGGCCGAGAGGATCGCCGACTGCGGCGAGCCGAGGCCCATGATGTTGAGCGCGCCGAGTGCCGGATAAGTCGTCACGAACAGCGCCGGGATGATGGCGAAATACTTCGCCACGTCGTTGGCGATCGAGAAGGTGGTGAGAGAGCCGCGCGTCATCAGCAATTGCTTGCCGATCCCGACGATCTCGATGAGCTTGGTCGGGCTCGAATCGAGGTCGACCATATTCGCCGCCTCGCGGGCGGCCTGCGTCCCGGTCTGCATGGCGACACCGACATCGGCCTGGGCAAGCGCCGGCGCGTCGTTGGTGCCGTCGCCGCACATGGCGATGAGCCGGCCGCCTTTCTGCTCCTTGCGGATATAGGCGAGCTTGTCCTCCGGCGTCGCTTCCGCGAGGAAATCGTCGACGCCCGCCTCGGAGGCGATTGCCGCAGCGGTGATCGGGTTGTCGCCGGTCACCATCACCGTGCGGATGCCCATCATGCGTAGCGCGGCGAAGCGCTCCTGATGCCGGGCTTGACGATATCCTTCAGGTGGATGACGCCGAGAAGCCCGCTGCCGTCCGCCACTGCCAGCGGCGTGCCGCCGGTGCGGGCTATCCGGTCGACCGCCTGGCGGAACTCGACAGGGACCTTATCCTCAGCGAGGCCGGCGAATTTCAGGACCGAGTCCACCGCCCCCTTGCGCAACCGGCGGCCGCCATGGTCGACGCCGGAAAGCCGGGTTTCGGCGGCGAAGGGAATGATCGCGTCGATCCGCGCATCGGGCACCCGCCGTCCGAACTCGCCGGTTGCGAGCGCGACGATCGAGCGGCCTTCCGGCGTCTCGTCCGCGAGACTGGCGAGCAGCGCCGCATCGGCAAGCTCCGCCTCGGTGACGCCCGGCACCGGCAGGAAGTCGCTCGCCATGCGGTTGCCGAAGGTGATCGTGCCGGTCTTGTCGAGGAGCAGCGTGTCCACGTCGCCGGCCGCTTCGACGGCGCGGCCGGATGTCGCGATGACGTTGAAGCGCACCAGCCGGTCCATGCCGGCAATGCCGATAGCCGATAGTAGCCCGCCTATGGTGGTCGGGATCAGGGTGACAAGCAGTGCGGCGAGCACCGTGACCGAAAGCACGGTCGCGGAATAGCCGGCAAGGCCCCAAAGCGTGACGACGGCGATCAGGAAGATCAGGGTCAGGCCGGAGAGCAGGATCGACAGCGCGATCTCGTTCGGTGTCTTCTGCCGCTGCGCCCCCTCGATAAGGGCGATCATGCGATCGACGAAGGTCGAGCCGGGCGCCGTGGTGATGCAAACCTTGATCCAGTCGGAAAGCACCTGCGTGCCGCCGGTGACGGCAGAACGGTCGCCGCCAGCCTCGCGGATCACCGGCGCCGACTCGCCGGTGATCGCGCTCTCGTTGACCGAAGTCACGCCTTCGATAACCTCGCCGTCGCCGGGGATCAGTTCGCCGGCCTCGACGAGGACGAGGTCGCCGACCTTCAGCATGGTGGCCGGGATCTCCTCCGTCTCCCGCCCCTCGGGGGACAGAAGCTTGCGTGCGGCGAGCTCCGATTTGGTGCGGCGCAGGAAGTCGGCCTGGGCCTTGCCGCGCCCCTCGGCGACCGCTTCGGCGAAGGTGGCGAAGAGCACCGTGAACCACAGCCAGGCGGCGATCTGGCCCGAAAAGAGCGGGCTTCCGCCAGCGGTGACGAGATCGCGGACGAAGAAGAGCGTGACCATCGCCGCCACGACCTCGGTCACGAAGATCACGGGGTTGCGCACGAGCTGTCGCGGGTCGAGCTTGACAAAGGCTGCCTTCGCCGCCGGCAGAAGGATCGCCGGATCGAAGAGCCCCGCCGCCATTGCTTTCTTGTACATGGTGGTTTCCTTCAAAAGGTCTGGCCCGCGAGCATGGCGAAATGCTCGATGATCGGACCGAGGGCGAGCGCCGGGAAGAATTGCAGCCCGCCGAGAATGAGGATGATGCCGATCAGGAGGCCGACGAAGAGCGGCGTGTCGGTCGGGAAGGTGCCCTTCGAGGCCAGGACGCGCGCCTTGGCGGCAATGGAGCCGGCGATCGCGAGCACGGGGACGGCATAGGCGAAGCGGCCGAACAGCATCGCGACGCCGAGCGTCGTATTGTACCAGAGCGTGTTGCCCGAAAGCCCGCCGAAGGCCGAACCGTTGTTGCCGGCGGCGGAGGTGAAGGCGTAGAGGATTTCCGACAGGCCGTGCGGGCCGACGGTGCCGATGCTGGCGACGGCCGAAGGCAGGACAACGGAAATCGCCGTGAAGCCGAGGATTGCGAGGGGCAGGATGAGCACCGCGAATATCGCATATTTCATTTCGCGCGCTTCGATCTTCTTGCCGAGCAGTTCCGGCGTGCGGCCGACCATCAGGCCGGCGGCGAAAACGGCGAGGATCGCGAAGACGATCATGCCGTAGAGGCCGGAGCCGACGCCGCCGGGCAGAACCTCGCCGAGTTGGATGAGGAGCATCGGAACGAGGCCGCCGAGACCGGTGAACGAACCGTGCATGCCGTTGACGCCGCCGTCTGAAAGCCCGGTCGTGACCGTCGCATAAAGCGCCGTCATGGCCTGGCCGAAGCGGACTTCCTTGCCCTCCATATTGCCCCGCGCCGGATCGAGCCCGAGCGCGGTGAGGATCGGGTTGCCGGCCGCCTCCGCCCAATAGACGACGCCAACGCTGACGATCAGGAAGGCGAAGGTAACGGCGATGAAGGCCCAGCCCTGGCGGCGGTTGCCGACGAGCTGACCGAAGGTGTAGATGAGCGCCGCCGAGATCGACAGCATGGCGAAGATGTTGAGGTAGTTCGACAGCGCCGTCGGGTTCTCGAAGGGATGCGCGGCATTGACGTTGAAGAAGCCGCCGCCATTGGTGCCCAACTGCTTGATCGCCTCCTGGCTGGCAACCGGACCGAGCGCGATCGTCTGCCTTACGCCTTCAAGCGTGGTCGCCTCGACGGACGCGCGAAATGTCTGTGGCAGGCCCATCGCCACGAAGGCGAGCGCCACGACGACGGCGATCGGCAGGAGCACGTAGAGGGTCGCACGGGTGAGATCGATCCAGAAGTTGCCGACCGTCGACACGGCCGAGCGTGCGAAGGCCCTCGTGACGGCAAGCGCGATCGCGATGCCGCTCGCGGCGGAAACGAAGTTCTGCACCGTCAGGCCCGCCATCTGGCTGAAGTGGCTGAGCGTCGTCTCGCCGCTGTAGTTCTGCCAGTTGGTGTTGGTGACGAAGCTGACGGCGGTGTTGAAGGCGAGATCCGGAGGCACATTGCCGAAGCCCTGCGGGTTGAGGGGCAGCAAGGCCTGGCATCTCAGGATCGCGTAGAGCGACACGAAGCCCGCCATGCTGAAGGCGAGCAAGGAGAAGGTGTAGGCGAGCCAGCTCTGCTCCTTCGCCGGATCGACGCCGGCGAGGGCATAGAGGCCGCGCTCGACGGGACCGAAAATAGGCGAGAAGACGTTGCGCCCGCCGGAAAGGACCTGAGCCATGTAAAGCCCCAGCGGCTTGATGACGATCAGGACGGCGAGGAAGAGGAGGCTGATCTGCAGCCACCCGATGACAGTCATGGGAATTCTCCGTGGAGGCGGGTCAGAAACGTTCGGGCCGAACGAGCGTCACGAGCAGGTAGGCCGCGAGCGCAAGGGCGACGGCGAGGCCGATGAGGGCTTCCAACATCGAACCCTCCTAGAGCCGGCTGAGCGTGCGCGCGTATACCGCAAGCACGACAAAACCGCCGATGCTGGCGACAACGAAAAGGGTGTCGGACATGGGCATTCTCCGATTGTCAGTGTCATCCGGATGATGCCCCCGCCTCGGGTCAAATATCGATTGGGATCCTTGAGCGGCCGCGTAAGGAAATGATAAAGAGCCGGAATGGGCGTGAAGAACCGCATGGGTTGCCCGCTGAGTGAGAGTCGCACTTCAGGCGGGCTGATGAAGGCTGTGGGCGGCCTGTAGCGTCCGACCCGCTGATCTCGGGGGGATCCACTTAGACGCGCGAAGCCCCAGCGAGTGCGTCCGCGTCCAGTCTCCGCATTCCACCCGAATAGTCGCCCCTCGAAATACGATCAATCCGCTTGAAGGTTGAGCGCTGCGGTGTGGGGGGTGGCTCTTGGGAGGAATGCTATGTCCAGTTGGAACTCGGGCCGCATCATCGGTCAGAAGCCCCCATTGAAGCCGAAAGAGCTCTGGGCTATCCGAACCCGCCTCCAGATGCTGGGTGCGGTGCGTGACCTGGCCCTGTTCAATCTCGCGATCGACAGCAAATTGCGAGCATGTGATCTCGTCGCGATCTCAGTTGGCGATGTTGCGATTTCCGGAAGGATTCGCGACCGAGCGATCATCATTCAGAGGAAAACCGGCCGACCCGTGCAATTCGAACTGACCGATCAAACGCGGGAGGCTGTCGCTGCATGGATCGGAAGCCGTAGGCTCGGTGACCGGGATTACCTGTTTCCGAGCCGCGTGCCGCATCTGTCGACACGGCAATATGGCAGGATCGTCGAAAGGTGGGTGTCGAGCATCGGACTTGATCCCCAACGCTACGGTACACACTCGATGAGACGGACGAAGGCGGCGCACATCTACAAGAAGACGGGAAACCTGCGCGCCGTCCAGCTCTTGCTCGGCCACAAGAAGCTGGAGAGCACCGTGCAGTACCTCGGGATCGAGGTGGACGACGCCTTGGCCATTTCTGAGCAAGTGGAGCTCTAGCGCTCAAGGGCGGCGCTTCTCATTGAGGCGCCGCCCTCGCTGGTCCGAATGAAGGTTAAGGCCCGACCTTTCTGCGACGGATCGAACCGGAAAGATCGACCTACACCAATCATCGACACCAGACGCAGGGAATGGCTCGATTGTGCTCAATCGAGCCATTCCCGGTCCTCGTTCCCTACGGCCGCAACGGGTCAACTGCGCCGGTCGCTGCGGGCAAACTGCACGGCCGAAAAGCGGACTTTCAAGACGTTCGGATTGGCGGCTGATAGGGACGAGTTCGACCCGTTGCGGACCTTGGCACCTGATCCTGTAAACGGCTTGGCTGGGCCCCTGAGCGGACCTCCATGAACCGGTCGAAACCGGCAACTGAGCATCAAACGCACGTTGGTATGCCGAGCCGAGGCAGAGGCACATCGTCCGCCGAGATTTGGGAAGGAGCTGCGGGGATAATTCCAAATGAGTTGCTCATACGAGGACTTTAGATGGCGACGAACTATCGTACGCACCCTTCGCTCAAACGAGGAGGTGCGGAAACAACGTGAGAAGATGGACTGTCAAGACGGCGATATGTTCGGCCACAGCGTTGGGGCTCTGAAAGGTCTTGAAATCCGCCATTTCGACGCCGATATTTTCATCACTTCCTTTTCATCCGGCGCGAATGCGAGAAGGAGGACATCATGCTCAACCCGGAATTGGTTTGGATGACGCCCGTGACCGTCCGCATGAAGGACCGGGCGCCCCAGGTCTTTGCTTCTGTCAACGACGCGCTCGATTTCCTCGAGGGGGATTGGGCAAATCGAGGCAGCAAATACAACCGAGCCGTTCAAACGTGTCGTCGCGCTCTAAACCGAATGACGCCAGTCGCCATCGCGCGCGAAGCCTTCATAGACTTCTGCCGTGATGCAGGCATGTCGACGTCGGACACGGATGGAATGCTTGCGCCGAAGACCGGCGGCGGTCAGCACTCGCTCGCCTAGAATGGCTAGAATAGGGGCACTCTTAGTGCCCCTATTCGTATTCCTCCTCGCGCGCGGCCGCGCACCATTTCTTTGTGTTCCAGCCTTCGCCCTCATCGATTGCCCAAGATGCAGGCTACCGGGCACACCGTTGGAATCATGGTGGCTATTTGTCCATCGAAGAAAGTTGTCCTCTTGAAGATCAATTTGCCCAAAATTACATCGTCTTACGCAGCGTGCGCAGCACGCAAAAACACCGTCAACAAGCTTCATTCGTGGAGGTTGTCATGGCAAACGGACTGATGGAGGGCAAGAAGGCACAGGATTGGCTCAATCTGGTGCTCGGTGTCGCCCTGTTCGTCTCACCGTGGGTGATCGGGTTCGCCCCTGAGACCATGCCGGCGTGGAACGCCTGGATCGTCGGCATAGTGCTCGGCGCTCTGGCAATTGCCGCGTTCGCGGCGTTTGCGGAGTGGGAAGAGTGGGCCAACCTGGTGCTCGGGATCTGGCTGATCGTCTCGCCCTGGCTGCTGCAATTCGCGACGAACATCAACGCGATGTGGACCCACGTGGTCCTGGGTGTGCTCGTCGCAGCCGTGTCGGCCTGGGCGCTCTGGGACTATCGGCAGAACCCCCACGCCCATGTATGATCCGAGAGTACCGCCCGCCGCTGCAGCGGCGGGCGGTTCCGGAATGATGATTGGAACCGAACATTCGCCACCAAGAACAGTATAGCGCTTCGGCAGTCACGGCTCCCCCTGAACACTAGCGGCGCCTGTCTTCCACGACGGTGTAGTTGAGTTTCTGTCGTTCTGCGTAGGCAATGGCGGCATCGCGAGACGGGAAGCGCAGTTCGACCTGAGTGAGCGTGTCACTCCCGCCGGTATAGCCCATGAGATGATCGATGACCGGCGGGTCTTTCCGTTCGAACACCAGCAGCCAAGGTCGCCTTGACAGGCGCGCTGACGTCATCACGGAACGTGAGGGGCGAAAGATGCGTGCTACCGCATCAATGCTCGCCCGTGGCTGGTCCTTGTCAGCCGCGGGGTGTTGGCTGTCGCTGACCTGCTCTGCGAACTTCCGGGCAGCGCTATCAGATTTTCCCTGTCGAAAACGGAGTGCCGTCATGGTTGTCGAATAGCCGGCCGGGCAATCGGCACCCGGCCGGCGGGCGGTACTATTTGGCTCTATCGATGCTGATCCGCTTGACGTTGGCTCGCGCCTTGTCGGTCTTCGGCAGCGTCACTGCGAGCAGACCGTTTTTGAACGTTGCGGCGACCTTGTTCACATCGACCTGGCCACCAAGAGCCAGCCGCCGTTCGAAGCGCCCGTAGTAGCGCTCTGTGTACCGGCGATCCTTGTCCTCGGTCTCCGATTTCTTCTCGCCGCGAAGCGTTAGCACACCATCGTCCAGCAGCACCTCGACATCGTGTGGATCGATGCCCGGGACCTCCGCTATCACGCGGATTTCGTTGTCGTTCTCCTCGACCTCCACTGTCGGCCACGATCCGTTGAAGGGGGTCATGCCACCGAACGCCGATGGCTGACCGAAGCCGCGGAAGACGTCGTCAAACAGCCGGTTTACATTGCGGTGCAGCGAAAGGAACGGATCTAGGTCATCGCCGCGAAAGGCGCTTGGAACCTGGCTGCTGCTACGATTCCAGGGGATCAGGTCACGTACATTCATGGCTTCATCCTTTCTTCGGTTTCGTTCACTCCTTTTTTTGCGCTCTCTCCCGGCCCTCGCCTTCGAAAACAGCCGAGGCTTGAGCGGCGCGCCGGTTTAGGCTGCCTTGTCGCCTTCGATCTGCTTCGAAGCGGGCTTGGTCACTTCGGTTTGGATGGTGATCCGATGTGGCTTCATCTCCTCAGGGATCTCCCTCCTGAGATTAATGACAAGCAACCCGTTTTCGAGCTTTGCGCCCTCGACAAAGACATGATCGGCGAGTTCGAATTTACGCGCGAACGGCCGCACGGCGAGCCCCTGATGGAGGTACTGTGCCTCCTCATCCTTGGACTTGGCGCCGTTGACCATGAGCATGTTCGCCTCATGGGTGATCGTTAGGTCGTCTTCGGCAAATCCCGCTACCGCGATTTCGATTCGGTAGGAATCTTCGCCAAGTTTCACGATGTTGTAGGGCGGCCAGTTTTCAGCGTTCAGACTGGCGTTTTCCAGCAGATCGAACATGCGATCGAAGCCGATGCTCGACCTGTAGAAGGGGGTAAAGTCGAGGCTTGTTCTCATAGCTACATCCTCCGTAGAGCAACATAGATACGAGGAAGCGCCAAGAAGCTCGGCGCTCCCTGACCTGGCCGACCCCAATGGGGCGTCGGCAGAAATGAGTTGGGGATCCCACCGCGTTACGTCAAGGGGGGTGGCGGGAAATGAAGCTATAAATTCATGGGATTAGCACTCACATGGATCGAGTGCTAAAAAATTGCGCCGCCCTCTTGAAACTCGAAAAATCAGAAACCAGATCGATTGGCGCGATGCCAAAACATCGTGCGTCCCGCGTCGGATTCGAGCCGGATGCGGCGCGGAGGAGCTTCTATGAAATCTGTTTGTCCACGAGGTGAGCGACATGACGTTCCGTCCCCTGCATGACCGCATCCTGGTCCGCCGCATTGTAGCCGAGGAAAAGACGGCCGGCGGCATCATCATCCCCGATACGGCGAAGGAAAAGCCGCAGGAAGGCGAGGTCATCGCCGTCGGCCCGGGCGCACGCGATGACAGCGGCAAGCTCGTCGAGCTCGACGTCAAAGCCGGCGATCGCATCCTGTTCGGTAAATGGTCCGGTACAGAAATCAAGCTCAATGGTGAGGAGCTTCTGATCATGAAGGAATCCGACGTCATGGGCGTGATCGAGAACGAAGCCTCGGCGAAGAAGGCCGCCTGAGAGCCGGGCCAATTGGAGGAGTAGAAAAAATGGCTGCCAAGGAAGTGAGATTCCATACGGAAGCCCGCGAGAAGATGCTTCGCGGCGTCGACATTCTCGCCAATGCGGTGAAGGTGACGTTGGGCCCGAAGGGTCGCAATGTGGTGCTCGACAAATCGTTCGGCGCTCCACGGATCACCAAGGACGGCGTCACCGTCGCCAAGGAGATCGAGCTTGAGGACAAGTTCGAGAACATGGGCGCCCAGATGGTGCGCGAAGTGGCATCAAAGACCAGTGACATCGCCGGCGACGGCACCACCACGGCAACGGTTCTCGCCCAGGCGATCGTCAAGGAGGGAGCGAAAGCCGTGGCCTCGGGAATGAACCCGATGGACCTCAAGCGTGGCGTCGACAAGGCGGTGGAGGCTGTGGTCGAGGAGCTGCGCAGCAATGCCCGCAAAGTCACCAGAAACGATGAGATCGCCCAGGTCGGCACCATCTCGGCCAATGGCGACACGGAGATTGGCCGCTTCCTCGCAGAAGCGATGGAAAAGGTCGGCAACGAAGGAGTGATCACGGTCGAAGAAGCCAAGACCGCGGTCACGGAGCTCGAAGTCGTGGAGGGCATGCAGTTCGACCGCGGTTACCTCTCGCCCTATTTCGTGACCAATCCCGAAAAGATGCGCGTCGAGCTGGAGGAGCCCTATGTGCTCATCCACGAGAAGAAGCTGTCCAATCTGCAGGCGCTGCTTCCGGTTCTCGAATCTGTCGTTCAATCCGGCAAACCGCTGCTGATTATCGCCGAGGACGTCGAGGGTGAAGCGCTCGCCACGCTCGTCGTCAACAAGCTGCGTGGCGGCCTGAAGGTCGCTGCAGTGAAAGCGCCTGGTTTTGGCGACCGCCGCAAGGCCATGCTCGAGGACATCGCCATTCTGACCGGCGGTACTGCGATCTCCGAGGATCTCGGCATCAAGCTCGAGAACGTCACGCTCGAAATGCTCGGCCGCGCCAAGAAGGTGGTTGTCGAGAAGGAAAACACGACCATCGTCGACGGCGCTGGTTCGAAGACGGAGATCCAGGGTCGCGTCGCCCAGATCAAGGCGCAGATCGAGGAGACCACCTCGGACTATGATCGCGAGAAGCTGCAGGAGCGTCTCGCCAAGCTCGCCGGCGGTGTTGCCGTGATCCGCGTGGGGGGCTCGACCGAGGTCGAAGTCAAGGAACGCAAGGACCGCGTCGATGACGCAATGCATGCAACGCGGGCGGCTGTCGAGGAGGGCGTGCTGCCCGGCGGTGGCGTCGCTTTGCTGCGAGCCGTCAAGGCCCTGGACGGCGTTCAGACCGAGAACGCCGATCAGAGGCATGGCATCGAGATCGTGCGCCGTGCGATCGAAGCGCCGGTGCGCCAGATCGCCGAGAACGCGGGTGCCGAAGGCTCGATCATCGTCGGCAAGCTGCGCGAGAAATCCGAATTTGGCTATGGCTGGAACGCCCAGACCAACGAGTTCGGTGACCTTTACGAGCAGGGTGTGATCGATCCGGTCAAAGTCGTTCGAACCGCGCTGCAGGACGCCGCTTCGGTCGCCGGGCTGCTGATTACCACCGAGGCAATGGTCGCCGAGAAGCCGAAGAAGGAGGCGCCGGTTCCGCCGATGCCGCCTGGAGGTATGGACTTCTGACGGAAGCGATGGGTTCGCGCCTCAGGGGCGCGGACCCATCGAACCATGGCTTGCCCCTCGATGGGTGAAGCGTTCGAACATCGGTTTGCAGCAGGGCGGCAGGAGCCCGAGATCGGCTCCAAGGAGGCCGGACCCGAGGCCCGTCAGCCCGCTCCGAAGGAGGATCTAACAAAATCGGGGCCAAAAATGACCACGCGTTCGTCGAAATTTGTTGGCGTATTCGCCGCACTCGTTCTCGTTATGGTTTCTGGGCCGCTGCCGGCGGCGCAGCCGCAGGCCGCCCTTTCATCAAGCACTCAACGGTCGCTCGCTGACGTCCTGGAAGAGATCACGCCGGCGGTCGTCAACATTGCTGTGAGGTCTCGCACACCTGCCGAAACCAACCCTCTGTATAATGATCCGTTTTTCCGCCGCTATTTCAACCTGCCTGAGCAGCAGCAGCGGCTGAGCGCCGGTTCCGGCGTCATCGTTGACGCCGAAAATGGCTATATCCTCACCAACCACCACGTCGTCGCCGACGCCGGCGAGATTGCGGTGACGCTGAAGGACCGCCGTCGCTTCACCGCTGAACTGGTGGGCAGCGATCAGGCAACCGATATTGCTTTGCTGAAGATCGAGGCTGAAAAGCTGACGGCGCTGCCCTTGGGCGATTCCAATTCTCTCCGGGTCGGCGACTCCGTTGTCGCGATCGGCAACCCGTTCGGACTGGGTCAGACCGTGACCTCCGGCATTGTCAGCGCCCTTGGGCGTGGCGGCATCAATGTCGAGGGCTACGAGGATTTCATTCAGACCGACGCTTCGATCAATCCCGGCAATTCGGGAGGAGCACTGGTGACGGCCGATGGCCGGCTGGTCGGCGTCAACACCGCCATCATCGCGCCGGCCGGCGGCAACGTCGGTATCGGCTTTGCGGTTCCGATCGCGATGGCCTCCGCCGTGATGCAGCAACTGATCGAGCACGGCGAAGTGCGGCGCGGCCGGATCGGCATTTCCATTCAGGACCTGACGCCGGACCTGGCCGAAGCGCTCAAAATCGAGGAGACGTCCGGCGCCGTCGTCGGAAGCATTGAGCAGAATTCGCCGGCAGCGCGTGCCGGTCTTCAGGCTGGCGATGTCATCATCGCCGTCAACAATCGCAAAATCACCGGCTCGGCAGATCTCCGCAATCGGATCGGTTTGGCTCAGGTCGGATCACAGGTCGAGATCGAATATCTGCGCGATCGGGCTCGCAAAAAGGTGACAATGCGCATTGAGCCGGCCGAGGCAAATGCTGAGGCCGATGCAACGCCCGCTCCCCTGCAGGGCGCGCAGTTCGAGGATGCGGCTGGTAATGTGGTTGTCTCCAGCATTGAAGGAGGAAGCGCAGCGGCGCGATCGGGTTTGCGCGCCGGCGACGTGATCGTTGCCGTTAATCGAAAGCCCGTCGCCACCGTGGCGGAGCTCGCCGCGGCGTTGAAGGACGCCGGCGGCGC